>CACHBR010000004.1 GCA_902578115.1 uncultured Pelagibacteraceae bacterium
AAAAACTATCCTCATCTTTCTTAAAGTCATTAATAAATTTACAAAAATACAATGAAGCAATTACATACTCTAAAAATTTAGAAAGTAAAAATTTATCAAACTTTGAGAGTTTACTTTTTTTGGGATTGAAAGAATTTAAAAATAAAAATTATATTAAAGCAAAATTTTATTTTAATGAATTAAAACCAAATTTTGAAAACCAATTTGTTTTTGCACCATTAAAGCTCTCACTAATAAATTGGTCAGAAATTATGATTTCAAATAAAGTATCAGACATCAAACTACTACAATCAATGCCAAACAACTTTGGCAGCTTCAAATCTATTCAAGAGGTTTTTGCTTATTGTTATTTTGATAATCTTGATGTTGACGTCAAATTTGAAAAAACTATAAAAAATGAAGGTGATAAATTCTATAGATATAATTTTTTCTATGCAAATTACCTTATAGAAAAAAATAGAAAAAAAGAAGCAGTTTCTATTCTTGATTCAAGTGCAAATAAATATCCAAGGAATTTATTAATAAACCAGCTTAGAGAAAATTTAAAAAAAAATAATAAAAATAAAAATAAATTTTCGTGCCGAAACCCAGAAGATATTTTAGCAGAAATATTTTACGCTTTTGCAAATGCTTTATCAGTTCAAAAAAGATTTGAACTCTCAAACTTATATATAAATTTTTCAAAATATTTAAATTCAAATTTTAAGTCATACGATGCCTTACTTGCTGAAAATTTACTTAGCTTAGGAAAAAAAACAGACTCTAAAAAAATATTTCTAAAGTTGTTTGAAATCGGATCTTTTTACAAATGGAATTCGAGTAAAGAGATTGCTTTAATAATAGAAGATACAGAAGGTAATGAAAAATCTTTAATATACCTAACTAAGATTTATAAAAATATTGATAAAAATCTATTCAGAACTTTTGATTATGCAAATTTTTTAAGAGGTCATGATAAATTTGGTGAGTCCATAACACTTTACTCTGAGATACTTTCAGAAATTAATAAGGATCATAAAATGTACCCGAGAGTTTTGGATAGAAGAGGAACAGCATATGAAAGAAATGGAGAATGGACATTAGCGGAAAAGGATTTACTTTTATCTTTAGAAATTGATCCTAACCAAGCTTATACATTAAATTATTTAGCTTATACTTGGATAGAGCAAAATAGAAAAACAAAAAAAGCGCTCTCAATGTTAGAAAAAGCAAATAACTTAAAAAAAAATGATGGTTACATAACTGACTCTTTAGGTTGGGCACAATACAAACTTAAAAATTTCTCAGAGGCAAAGTTTTATTTAGAAAGAGCAATCCAGATGATGCCTGATGATCCAATAGTGAATGATCATTTCGCAGATTGTTTATGGATGATAGATAAAAAAATCCAAGCAAGGTACTACTGGGAGTATGTTTTAACCTTAGAAGATACTGAAGATGAGCTTAGAGAAAAAATAAAAAATAAGTTACTATTTGGATTAGAAAAAATTTAATTATCTCTAATGTTAAAAAAAAAATTCAAATCGTTTGCAAAAATTAACCTATTCTTGAATGTAGGAAAAAAAATCAATAAGACTGGGCTTCATAATATTCAATCTTTGGTTTGTTTAATAAATTTATATGATGAAATTAAAATTTATAAAAGTAAAAGTAAAAAAGATAAAATCAAATTTACAGGAAAATTTAGTGAAAACGTAAGTTCAAGAAAGAACACAATTACTGATACTCTTTCTCTACTTAGAAAAAGAGGTATTGTAGACCTTAATACAAAATACAATATATTAGTAAAAAAAAAAATCCCTGTTTTTTCAGGTTTAGGGGGTGGATCAAGTAATGCTGCTTTTTTAGTAAAAAATTTAATTCAGAAAAAAAAATTAGTTAATAATGAGTCTTTATTTTCAAAAAATATAGGATCGGATTTAAAATTATTTTTTGGATCTAACCAGATTTTTCAAAAAAGTCTAAATACAATTGTAAACCTTAAAAGTAAACTAAATTTTTATTTTGTAATTGTTTACCCTTATTTAAAATCATCGACAAAAGAAATTTATTCAAAGGGCAAATTTTTTAGCAGATTTAAAACAAACACAATTTATGAGAGTAGGTCAAAAAAAATAATAATGCACAACCTACCACAAGAAGAAAACCATTTAGAGAAAATAGTCATTTCAAAATTTCCAATTATTAAAAAAGTTTTATTTGAACTGCGACTTTTAAAAAAATGTCAATTTTCAAGAGTAACTGGATCAGGATCTGCTTGTTTTGGTGTATTTTTGACAAAAAAAAGCGCAGATTTAGGTCTTAAAAAAATTAGAAAAAAATTTCCTAAATTTTGGTGTGTTGTTGGTAAAACTATTTAAATTTCATTTTTTATGATATATCAAAAAATTGAATTGGGGCGTAGCCAAGCGGTAAGGCAGTGGTTTTTGGTACCACCATCCTAGGTTCGAATCCTAGCGCCCCAGCCAGATTTATGCAAATTTTACAAGTATTAAAAAAATTATTTTTTCCTTTTTATAAATCAGAAAATATTAAACAAATTTTTAAAATCTTAAATGAAGGTTCTAAAGAACAACAAGCTATGTTTGTTGGAGGTTCAGTAAGAAAATATTTACTAAACCAAAAAGTTGATGATATTGATATTGCAACAACTTTAAAACCCGATGAAATAATTAAAAAATTTGAAAATTCTAAAATCATTGTAAAAAAAACTGGAATTGAACATGGAACTTTAACACTTGTTTTGGGTAATAAACATTTTGAAATCACAACTTTAAGAAAAGATATATCAACAGATGGAAGACATGCTTCCGTCTTATTTACAGATGATTGGGAGGACGATTCTAACAGAAGGGATTTTACATTTAACGCTATTTATCTGGATTCAAATGGAAAAATTTTTGACCCACATTCTGGTGTAAAGGATTTAAAAAATAAAAAAGTAAAATTTATTGGCAATCCTGATGAAAGAATAAAAGAGGATTATTTAAGAATTTTAAGATTTATTAGATTTTCAATCGAATACTCAAATTTTGATTTTGAAAAAGATACATTAAGAGCAATTCAAAAAAATTTGAGTGGTATAGCTAAACTATCTAAAGAGAGAATATATAGTGAACTTAAAAAGATTTTAAAATTAAAAAATTTCAATGAAATTCAAAAAAATCATGAATTTTTAAAAATATTTAATTTAATTTTCCCCGAATTTAAATATATAGAGAGGGTCAAAAATTTATATGTTATAAGTAAATTAAAACCAGAAATATTAAATAAAAATCATATTTTAGCTTCACTATTGATTGATGGAACGAATAATCATGAATATTTTTCTCATAAATATAATATTGAAAATGAGACTAAGGACCACCTTAATTTTTGTGCCAAGAATTTTAAAGAAATTCAGGTAAATAAGAATTTTTTTAAAAAAGATCTTAAAAAAAATATTTTTATTTTCGGTAAAAAAAGAGTCAAGTCGTTACTTTTTTTGAACAATGTGATTAAAAAAAATCAAAAAAATGATGAGTTAATAAAAAATTTATCAAAAATCGAAAATACATCTATTCCAGAGTTTCCAATTACTGGAGAATACCTTTTAGATAATGGAATCAAAAGTGGAAAAAAAATGGGTTATGCTATTAAAGAAATTAAAAACAAATGGTTAGAAAATAATTTTAATCTTGATGACGAGCAATTGTCTAAAACTATTAAAAAATTTAAATAAATTAAATATATTCCACTTTAAGTATTTCAAAATTTTTTTCCCCAGATGGAGTACTAACAATTATTAATTCTTTAACAGATTTTCCTATAAGAGATTTTCCCATGGGTGATTTAAAATAAATTAGATTTTTATTTATGTCGGCCTCATCTCTTCCAACAATTTTTAAAGATTTATTATTTTCTTTTTCTAGATCTTTAACTGTAACTGTAGAACCAAAAATTACTTTTCCTGTATTTTGAATTTTTGATACATCAATTACATTTGCTCTTGCAATAATATCATTTATTGTCAAAATTCTTCCCTCGATATGTCCTTGTTGTTCTTTAGCAGCATGATACTCAGCATTTTCTTTAAGATCACCGTGGGCTCTGGCCTCTGCTATAGCAGCAACTACTTTAGGTCTTTTATTTTTTTTCAAATCTTCTAATTCTTCTTTAAGCTTTTTAAGACCTTGAATTGTTATCGGTTCTTTTTCCATTTTAATTTAGTGGGGGAAATGACATAAAAATTGCATCTACATTTCCACCAGTATTTAATCCGAATTTTGTGCCCCTATCATACAACAAATTAAACTCAACGTACCTTTTTCTTTTTAGATACTGATCATTTTTTTGTTTTTTATTCCATTTTTTTGAGATTTTATTATTTATTATATCTTTAGAGGTTGTAAGAAAACATAGTCCTAATTCTCTAATAAATTTAAAATTTTTATCCCAGTCGTTATATAAATAATCAAAAAAAATCCCTCCAATACCTCTTGGTTCCTCTCTGTGCTTTATAAAGAAATATTTATCACACCACTTTTTATAATTGATATAATTTTTTTTATTTTTAACACATAAATTCTTCAAATTTCTATGCACAAATATTTTTTCTTTGTTATCTTTAAAACTTGGTGTTACGTCCATGCCTCCACCAAACCAACTTCTAGAAGTAGTGATAAATCTTGTATTAAAATGTACTGCTGGAATTTTGGGATTTTTCATATGAGCGACAACCGAAATTCCTGATGCCCAGTAACTGGGGTTTTTATTTGCGCCAGGTATTTTTGATCTAAAATTTTTAGGAAATTTTCCCTGAACTCTTGAAAAGTTTACGCCAACTTGATCAAATACTTCTCCATTTTTAAGTATAAAGTATTGTCCACCACCTTCATTCACATCTTTTTTACTCCAAGTATTTTTTTTAAATTTTTTTGAAACTTTCCTTTTTCTTTTTGACTCCTCTTTTTCGATCCTTTCGAAATCATCACAAATGATTGATTGGAGATACAAAAACCACTCAGAGGATAGTTTTTTTTGAATTTCTAAATCTAACTCCATAAAAAATAATTTTCTTGTTTATAATCTAAAAAAACTCCGATTTTTAAGTATCTTTTTGTGTCATTATGACCCTACCAAGATCTTTAAATACACCTTATTTAATAGTATTAAATGATATTATAAATCTATGAATAAACCAGAAAAAAAAGGCAATAGAAGAGATTTTATATTTACGGCTAGCTATACAGTTGGAGCCATTGGTATTGGGGCAACTATTTGGCCCTTAATCGATCAGATGAATCCGGACAGTTCAGTCAAAGCATTGGCGTCAACTGAAGTTGATATAAGCCAAATTGAACCTGGAAAATCCGTTACAGTTTTATGGAGAGGAAAACCTGTTTTTATAAAAAGAAGAACACAGGAAGAAATTGCAGAAGCTCAATCAGTAAGCCTGGACGATCTACCTCATCCCGAAAAAGATCAGGATAGAGTAAAGAACCCAGAGTGGTTAGTAATGCTTGGAATATGTACTCACCTCGGATGTGTGCCTTTATCAGACAAAGGTGAATACAACGGATGGTTTTGTCCCTGTCACGGATCTCATTACGATACCTCTGGAAGGATAAGAAAAGGGCCAGCTCCAACTAATATGGAAATTCCTAAATATGCTTTCATTAATGATAATACAATTAAGATTGGATAAAAAATGAGTGAAAATTACGTACCAAGTTCTAAATTCGGCAAATGGTTTAACGACAGACTTCCATTATTAACTTTAAGCAAACACTTGACGGATTATCCAACACCCAAAAATTTAAATTACTGGTGGACTTTTGGTGGAATTTTAACTTTTTGTTTAATTTCTCAAATTATAACAGGAATAGTCTTGGGTATGCACTATGTTGCACATGCGGACATGGCGTTTAGTAGTATCGAACATATAATGAGAGATGTTAATTACGGATGGTTAATAAGATATATCCATAGCAACGGAGCATCTATGTTTTTTTTAGCTGTATATATTCACATTTTTAGATCTCTTTTTTATGGTTCATACAGATCGCCAAGAGAAATAATTTGGATACTTGGAATGTTGATTTATCTTTTAATGATGGCAACAGCATTTATGGGATATGTTTTACCTTGGGGTCAAATGAGTTTTTGGGGAGCAACGGTAATTACTAACTTATTTAGCGCAATCCCTTTTGTTGGAGAGAGTATTGTAACCTGGTTATGGGGTGGTTACTCAGTTGATAATCCAACTTTAACTAGATTTTTTAGTTTACATTATCTTTTTCCATTTTTAATTTTAGGTTTAGTCGTTCTTCATATTTGGGCTTTACACGTGCCAGGTAATAACAACCCGATTGGAATAGACATTAAAAAGCCATCAAAGGATACCGTTCCATTTCATCCTTATATTACAATCAAAGACTTATTTGCTCTTTTAATATTTATGATTATTTTTTCTGGTTTCATATTTTTTGCTCCAAATATTCTTGGCCACAGTGATAACTACATAGAAGCAAACCCATTAGTAACACCAAAACATATTGTTCCAGAATGGTATCTATTACCTTTTTATGCGATCTTAAGAGCTGTTCCAGATAAACTTGGCGGAGTGGTCTTGATGTTAGGGTCTATTTTTATTTTAATGGCTCTTCCTTGGCTAGATAGTAGTAAGGTAAGATCAACTGTTTTTAGACCACTATATAAAAAGTTTTTTTGGTTGTTGGTGATTGATGTTTTAGCTTTAGGTTATGTGGGGGCTATGCCTGCAGAAGGTTTATACTTATTAATTGCAAGAGTAGGTACTATTTATTATTTTGCGCATTTTTTAATTGTGTTACCGGTTTTAAGCAGAATAGAAAAAACTGAACCAGTGCCCCTGAGTATTTCAGAACCAGTGCTAGGCGGTATGCTTAAACCTGAAATGGCTAGAAGCGATCGAAAAGATGTGTAATTTAAAAGCACGTTTTATAATTTTATCGTTCATATTTTTTTCAATTACTTTTAATCAGGTAAAATCAGAGGAAAAAACAAAGCTTCTCGAGGTTGACTGGTCTTTTAAAGGTATAACAGGTAAATTTGACAGGTCATCATTACAAAGAGGTTATCAAGTTTACACCGAAGTTTGTGCCTCTTGTCATTCAATGAACTTAGTGAGTTATAGAAATCTAGGAGAACCTGGTGGACCAGAATTTTCAGTAGATCAGGTTAAGGCAATAGCTGCAAATTTTGAAGTAGAGGATGGACCAAATGCAGATGGCGATATGTTCACAAGACCAGGACGACCATCAGATAAATTTGTGTCGCCATATCCAAACGTTCAAGCGGCAACCGCAGCAAATGGAGGCGCTTACCCACCAGACATGTCAGTATTAGTTAAAGCTCGTAAAGGTGGTTCAGATTATATTTATTCAGTTTTAATGGGCTATGAGGATCCACCAGCGGGTTTTGAATTAGAAGATGGCGTTTATTACAATAAATATATGGACGGAAAAAAAATTAAGATGTCTAATCCATTATCAGAGGGCATAGTTACTTATAGTGATGGAACTGCTGCTACCGAGGCTCAAATGGCAAAAGATGTTACTACATTTCTAACTTGGACCGCTGAACCACATTTAGAGACAAGACACAAAATGGGAGTTAAAGTTTTAATCTTCTTAACAATATTTAGTTTATTAGTTTATTTAAGTATGAAAAGAATATGGTCAAGGATTGACTCTGAAAAATAAGACATCTCCATCTTTTACCAAATAATCCTTTCCTTCCAGTCTTAATTTTCCGTTTTCTTTTGCTTTTTCAAAACTTCCATATTTTTTAAATTCGTTATAAGAAACTGCTTCAGCCCTTATAAATTTTTTTTCAAAATCAGTGTGTATTACTGCAGCAGCTTTAGGTGCTATAGTATTTTTTTTAATAGTCCATGCTCTAGTTTCTTCTGGACCTGATGTGAAAAAAGTATTTAAATTTAACAATTCATAGCCAGTATTTATTAATTTATTTAAACCAGTTTTTTCTAAGCCAATATTTTTCATATACATCTCTTTTTCTTCATCTTTCAATTCAGTAATCTGATCTTCAATATCGGCACATATTATTACAAATTTTTCATTAGGATATTTTTGTTTTAAAACTTCAGTGTGATTATTTCCTTTTTTGACATTTTCTTCATCAACATTGCAAACAATTATGTAAGGTTTAATCGAAATCAAACCTATTTCTCTTAAAATTTTATTACTTTCAACATCATATTCATTAATATTTTTCCCTTTGTTAAGCTTTTTGAGTACATCTTCTAATAACACTATGTCTTTTTCAGAAAGTTTTTTTTGTGAATTTTTTTCAAGTTTTTTTTCTAAAATACTAATGTCTGACAAAACAATCTCGGTTTTAATTGTTTCCAAATCATTTATTGGATCAATCTTTTTATTTACATGTTGTATATTAGTTGAGTCAAAACACCTTACTAGATGAACAATCGCATCTACCTCTCTAATATGTGATAAAAATTTATTACCTAAGCCTTCTCCTTTTGATGCTCCCTTTACTAAACCTGCAATATCAACAAAAGTTATATTTGTGTTAATTTTTTTTTTTGATTTTGATAATTCGTGTAAAGTATTAACTCTTTCATCTGGAACATCAACAATTCCAATATTTGGATCTATTGTACAAAAAGGAAAATTGGCAGCCTGTGCATTCTTTGATGATGTTAAAGCATTAAATAATGTTGACTTTCCCACGTTGGGAAGCCCAACTATTCCACATTTAAATCCCATCCAAATTTTCGTTTACCTTGCTAGAAAAAATATCGATTTTTTTTTCAATTAAAGTAGGTATGAGTTTTACTATACTCTCAGTTATATCTTTAATTCTGTCTTCCTCGTTTTCATTAAAATCCTCTAAAACATGAGTATCAACCTTTTTCCCATTTTTAGGATGTCCTATACCAATTCGCACTCTCGAGTAATCTTTTCCAATCGATTTATCAATTGATTCAATACCGTGATGACCAGCACTACTTCCACCAAATTTAGCTTTAACTTTTCCTAAGTCTATATCTAAATCATCGTGGAAAACAAAAACGTTTTTTGCGTCTATCTTAAAATAGTCAATAAGCTCTTTAATACATGTTCCTGAATTATTCATAAATGTTAAAGGCTTAATCGCATAAACTTTTTTGTTATCAATATTACCTGTAGTTAAAAGTCCTTTAAATTTTGGTTTTTGTTTTGAAAGGCTGAACTGCTGGTTTATTGCATCAATTACTTTAAAACCTATATTGTGTCTGTTGTTGTTGTAATTTGGTCCTGGGTTTCCTAAACCTACTAATAAAAGCATATAAATTTATTTTTTTTCTTGTTTTTTTTCTCCAGCGGGTTTTTTATCTCCAGCAGCTTCTTTTCCTTTATCATCTTTTTTGGCTGCCTCACCTTCTTTAGCTGGTGTAGTTGCTTCTCCGCCTTCTGCAGCTGTTACAGCTTCACCTTCTGCGCCTTCAGCTGGTACTTCCTCGGTAGGTTTTTCTGGTTCTTTTACAATTGTTGGTGCAGCAATAGTTGCTACTACGAAATCCCTATCCGTAATTGTTGGCTTTGCATTTTCAGGAAGTTTAACCGATGAAATTTTAATACTTGCCCCTATTTCAAGATTAGCTAAATCAACTATTAGATTTTCAGGGATATTTTCAGCCGAGCAACTTAGTTCAACTTTTCTTCTCACAATATTTAGAACACCACCACTTTTCAGTCCTGGACAATCTTTATTATTTTTAAAAATTACTGGAATTTGCAAAATTATTTTTGAACCTTTGCTCACTCTCATAAAATCAATATGAATTGGTTTATCAGATATTACATGGTAAGAAATGTCTCTTGGAATAACCTTTTCCGTTTGTCCATCAATATTTAAATCGATTATTGTTGAAAGAAATGAGTCTGAATTAAAAACTTTATTTAAAAGTTTTTCATCAACACTGATTTTTAAATTTGGATTATCACCGCCGTATAAAATTGCAGGAATTAATCCTTTTGATCTTAAGGAACCCAGCTCCCCAGCAGTCTTAGAATCTCTTTTGGTGGCTTTTAAATTATTTGTCATTTAAGAATGCAATTTATAACTCAACTTTGAAATAAAACAAGTGCTAATTGAATAGGCTTGATACAGATGTTGAATTCGAAATCCTCTTTATTGCCTCAGCCATAAGCTGAGAAATAGATAAAACTTGTATTTTATTGGCTTTCTTTATTTTTTTTGAATTATCAATTGTATCTGTAATTACTAATTTTTTTATTCTAGACTTTTGAATATTTTTAATTGCGTCTCCACTTAATACAGCATGAGTAATAAAAACATAAACATTTCTTGCACCTTTTTTAACTAAAGCATCTGCCGCATTTATAATTGTTCCTCCACTATCAATTATATCATCTATAATGATACAATCTTTTCCTTTAACATCTCCAATAATATTCATAACTTTAGATTTACCTGGTTCTGGTCTTCTTTTGTCAATTATTGCTAGGTCAGCATTAATTTTTGTAGCTAAGGCTCTTGTTCTCTCTATTGCACCTGCATCAGGGGAAACACAAATAAAATTTTTACTTTTAATATTTTTTTTTATAAATCTTGCAAATAGTGGTGTGGTAAACAAATTGTCCACGGGCATATCAAAAAAACCTTGGATTTGACCTGCGTGTAGGTCAACAGTAACTACTCTATGTGCACCTGCGTTCGTAATTAAATTAGATACTAACTTTGCAGAGATTGAGGTTCTTGGTACAACCTTTCTGTCCTGTCTTGCGTAACCAAAATACGGTATGACAGCCGTGATACTTTTTGCAGAAGATCTTCTAAGAGCATCAATACACAATAGAAGTTCCATAAGATTATCATTAGCTGGGGTAGCGCTTGATTGTATAACGAACACACTGTTGCCTCTAATATTTTCGTTAATCTCAACATAAATCTCACCATCTGCAAATTTTTTAATATTTGTATTTACAAGTTTTGTTTTAAGGTGCCTAGATATACTTTTGCTGAGTGTGGGATTACTTGTTCCTGATAAAATTTTCATTAGGACAATCTCTTTATACATCCAATGAAAGTGTGTTTCAATTAATTTTGTACAATTATTTTCTTAATGACCGATATACATCTTCCGTAATCATTCTCTCCTAACTTTTTGGCCCTTCTATGGCTAAAATACTCTTTATGAGAAGAAAAACTATCGATGTTTATGTTATCCACTTGTAATACACCACTGCTATTAAATTTTTTGATTATAAAGCCCCTTAAATCAAAATAAAAAGAATCATTTCTACCTTTTGAAAAAAAAATGTCACTATTCTCTGATTTTTGTTTGAAAGTCAGGTAAAAATCCTTTTTTACTTCATAATTTTTTTTGTCTATGCAAGGCCCAATACAAACTGTCATTTTATTTGTATCTCCACCTAATTCTTTTACTGTTTCAATAGTATTTTCAATTATGCCGTTAATTGCTCCTTTCCAGCCTGCGTGAATACAACCAATTATTTTTTTTTTTGTTTCAAAAAATAATATTGGCGCACAATCTGCAGTCAATACACCTAAAGCTAAGTTATCTCTTGTTGTTACTATAGCGTCAGCATTTACTTTAATATTATCACTCTCTTTTTCTATTATTTTTACATTATTACTGTGAGTTTGATTCATCAAAATTAAATTCCTTCTCTTAATTTTAAAATTTTTTGCAATAATTTCTAAATTTTTACCTACCTTTTTACTGTCATCCTTGCTACCTATACCGCAATTAAGACTTTCGTAAATACCTTTTGAATTTCCGTTTTTCCTTGAAAAAAAACAGTGTTGAATTTCTTCTAAATTTTTAAAGTTATTTGAGTAAAACATTATTTGAAGGCTAAAGAAAATTTACATTTTTTATTTTTGGCAAATATTACTTTAAAAGTTTCCCCCATCATATAAGGACTTATAAGTCTTTGTATTCTTGAGTATAAATCAATTTTTCTTTTATAATCCATTTTATGGGATATCATCTTTGATCTTTCTAGAATACCCATTTTTTGAAGAAATTGGCTTTGACTAATAATTTTTTCAACAAAAAGATTTTTATGTAAAAAATACTTTCTATATAAATCAAAGTTTACTAAAGATGTAATATCTGCGTTCCCAATATTTTTACTTAAATCGTTAAATTTATGTTTATATACTGACTGAAGTGTATTCTGCTTATTTTCAGATACGTAGCCATAATCTATAAATAGTGCTCCGCCATTTTGTTTTCGTATTACACTACAAATATTATTAAGTTCTTTAAAACCGTATTCTGGAAACTCAATAAGCCCACCTTTTTTAAAAAGTTGGTATTTTTTTAATTTATTAATATCACTTTTCAATGCTTTCTTAAAAACAAAACTTACTTTATTTTTAACATTTATAGCATGCCTTTCAAAAATTTGGCTATTCACTTTCTTAAACTGTTTTATTGGAAGTGCATCCAAAAATTCATTTCCAAAAAAAATTACTGGACCCTTTTTAATTTCGTTAAAGTTTTTAATCCATAAAACTTTACTTGAGGATATTCTTTTTTTCTGGAATTTTGTAAGTTTTTCACTTTTTTCATATAAATAAATATTTACAGATTTTAAAATTTGTGGAAAACTTTTTAAAGTTTTAACTAAAATCTCACTAAAGTCAGCGTTTCCTGGGCCCAGCTCTACAATATTAATTTTTTTTGGTTTATTCAAACTTTCCCAAAAGCTTATAAACCAAATCACAATCATTTCACAAAATATATTTGAAATATTTGGTGCAGTTATAAAATCGCCTTTTTTTCCAAACGGATTTTTTTTTTGATAGTAGCCAAAGTTTTTATCATAAAGAACTTTTTCTAAAAACAAATCGAGAGGTAAAGATTTAGCTTTACCAAAAATTTTATTTATTTTTATTTGCATATTTTATTCTCAAAAAAAGAGCTAAACCAAAGAAAATCATCATTACGCTTAGTATGGTTCCAATTGTGTAATCTCCCAAAACATATCCAATATGATTATCTGGCTCTCTAAATTTTTCACAGATAATTCTGAAGAAACCATAAAGAATTAAAAAAACGCATGAAATAAAACCAGCACTACTTCTCCTCAAAAAAATTAATAAATTTAAAATTATAAATAACACCACACCTTCTAGTAATGCCTCATATATTTGAGATGGGTGTCTTGCGATAGAGTCAATTTTTGGAAAGATAACCCCCCAAGGTTTTAGCGTAGGTATTCCATAAAGTTCTCCATTAATAAAATTTGATATTCTCCCAAAAAATAATCCAATTGGCGCAACTGTAGATACAGTATCAAAATAAATCATGTAATCTAAATTATTTTTCTTTGAAAAAATTAAAATACTGATTACAACACCTATTAGTCCACCATGAAAAGACATACCTCCTTTCCATACTTTAAATATCTCAAAAAAATTATCTAAATAAAAATTGAGGTTGTAGAATAGTACATAACCCAATCTACCACCCACTATTATACCAACGATAATATAAGTTATAAGATCGTCATATTTGGACAAATAAATCTTAGTGTGATTTTGTGAGACTTGTTTTGTTAGAATTTTCTTACCGTACAACCAACCAATTAAAATTCCAAATATATATGCAAGTGAATACCAGCGAACTTGTATAAATCCAAAGTCAAAAAAAACAGGATCAAGATTATGCACTATCATTTTTGTTTAATTTATCACAATTGAAATTAAATTACTTATAATTTAAGATATAAACAATGAACAATTCTGAAAAAATTTTAAAAATGGTGTCAAAATTAATTGAAACTGGTGTACTTACTTCACAAGATGTTGCAAAAAGCATTATTACCTCTGCAAAATTTAATAAAGAAAAAATTGCAAATAAATTAGATCTTGTCACTAGAGAGGAATTTGATGTTTTAAAAAAAATAATTGCAAAACAACAAAAAGAGATAATTAATTTAAAGAAAAAAAAATCAAAAAGGTAAAGAAATCTTAACTAGTAAACCTCCTAATTTGGCTTTTGATAAAGAAATATTACCACCATGAGATTTAATTATATCTTGTGAAATTGATAGGCCCAAACCAACTCCAGATTTATTTAGTCCTCTACTTTTATCAATCCTATAAAATGGTTTAAATACATTTGAATATTCTTCTTTTGGTATACCTGGACCGTTATCTTCTACTATTATAATTGCACTATTAACTGATTTTTTAGTTTGTATTGATATTTTATCTCCATAAGATAATCCATTTCCGATAATATTGATTATACATCTTCTGATAAGATTTTTTCTGCCTTCGATTTCTATATTATGTTCACTTGAAAAATCGTACCTTTTTTCATCATAATTTTTAAGTATTTCTTTAATAAATACATTTAAATCAATTTTTGATGAACTTTCTTCAGCTTGTGATTTTGCATATTGCAAATAATCATTTAGCATTTTTTCCATTTCATCAATATCGCTGGACATTTTTTCTGCTAAATCTTTCTTTTCCATCATTGCAAGCTGAAGTTTTAACCGTGTAAGTGGAGTTCTTAAATCATGGCTTATACCAGATAACATTTCTGATCTTTGTGCTAAATGCCTGTTAATTCTTTTCATCATTCTATCAAATTCATATGTTGCTTTTCTTATTTCAAGTGCTCCAGAAGGTCTCAAATCCTCAACCAGCTCTCCTTTTCCAAATCTTTCTGCAGCTTTAGAAAGCTTTACTAATGGTCTCGTTTGATTTTTTAAAAAAATTATTGCAATTAATATTAAAAGTAATGATGGAACTATTAACCAGAGAACAAAGACTCTTACAGAGGAAGGAGCAATTTTTGCTTTCGGAAAAAAGATCTGTATAATTTCATTATTGGTTTTAATTCTTAGATCAACTAAATCTATGTAAGTTACAGTGTCAAACCAATAATTATTTTGAAAAACACTTTTCATTTCTCTTCTTAAAGATCTATCCATTGGACTAAAACGTCTATCAGATCTTGTTTCAGGTAATTTTTCATCAGTTTTTATATTAATAACAAAATCAAAATTTTTTTTATATAAGTCTGTAAGATTTTTTATATTTTCCTTACTTTGATTTGATTTATAAACATCAAAAAGAGTTACAACTTCCCCAACGAGAGATCTTGTCATACCTTTGTTCGCTTTTATCCAAATACTATCAAAAAAAACTATACTAATAATTAGTTGTAACAATATTACTGGTGCTGCAACTATAATTAGAGCTCTATAAAACAATCTTTTTGGTAAAATTTTTTTTAGTATATTATTTAACCCATAAAACATAACCTGAACCTCGAATTGTTTGTAAAAACTTTGGATTTTTTGGGTCTAATTCAATTTTTTTTCTTAATCTTGTTATCATTACATCTATCGAACGTTCTTTTGATATACTTGCAATTTTACCTATGTCAGTCCTAGAAAATATTTTTCCAGGTGATGATAACATTTTTATCAAAACCTTTTTTTCAGATGAATTAATTCTTTTAAGCTTATCCTTTATTTTGATTGTCATTTTATTTAAATTTAATTCAGCTTCTCCAATTTTACTCGATAATAATTTATTTGGATCAATATTCATTTTAATTACATTTTTTACTCTTAACAATAATTCCTTAGGATCAAAAGGTTTACCAATATAATCATCTGCTCCAATTTCTAAACCATGAATTCTATTTTCAACCTCTCCTTTTGCTGTAAGTAATATAATCGGAATATTTTTTGAAGCTTTAAGTTCTTTAGTCAGGTCGTATCCACTTTGTCCTGGCATCATTACATCAAGAATAATTAAGTTAAAATTAAATATATCAATTTTTATTTTAGCTTTATCTGCGTTCTCAGCTGTAGATACAAGATAACCTTTATTAGACAGATATTCTTTAATTAGTAACCTTATTTTATCATCATCATCCACTACTAAAATATGGTATTTATTTTTTTCCATCAATGATTTTTTTTAAAACCTCTTTAAATTTAATTACAGAGTCCGAATCAGATTTTTTTAAAGCATTAAAAATTCTTTTTTTTTGGCTTTCAAAAACTTCATTATAAAACTTTTTACCATTTTGATCTAAATAAAGAAGTTTTCTTCTTGTGTCATTTTTATCTTTTAATTGCTTTATAATTTTAAGTTTTTTTAACTCTTTTAAAACTCTATTAAGACTCTGTTTTGTTATTTTCAGTTTTAAAAGCAACTCATTAACACTTATACCTTCGTTTCTTTCTACTAAATGCAAAGCTCTGTGGTGAGCTGGTCCAAGTGAATTTTTTTTTAAAATTTCTACTGGATCAGAAAATGTTTCTCTATATGCATATAGAAGTAATTGTATGCAATCTTTTATTTGTTCATCCTTCAAATATAGTAAATCTTTCATATTTTGGTCAGATATGTTGACTTATTTTACCAACAAATATACTTTTTTGTTAGAAAAAAATTATTTAATTTATAACTAATGGAAACAATTCCTTACGATAAAAGATCTGGTAAGATTTGGTTTAATGGAGAACTAGTTGATTGGAGCAATGCCAAAGTTCATCTGCTCAATCATGGTTTGCATTATGCTAGTTGTGTTTTTGAAGGCGAGAGGATTTATGACGGAGAAATTTTCAAACTTCAGGAACATACGCAGAGATTATTTCACTCCGCCAAAAGAATGGGTATTAAAATGCCATACAGTGAAAAAGAAATTAATAGTGCATCAAATGAAGTAATAAGGGTACAAAAAATTAAAGATGGCTATGTGAGACCAGTAGTTTGGAGAGGAAGTGAGATGATGGCAATCTCTGCACAGAAAAATAAAATCCATGTGGGAATTGCTGCATGGGAGTGGGGATCATATTTTGATCCAAAATTAAAATTAGAAGGAATTAAACTACAAACATCATCTTGGAGAAGACCGCCCCCTAATTCAGTCCCATGGGATACAAAAGCAGCCGGTTTGTATATGATCTGTACTTTGTCTAAACATGAAGCTGAGAGCAAGGGGTTTGCTGATGCATTAATGTTAGATCATGAAGGTAACGTAGCAGAAGCGACTGGTGCTAATATTTTTTTTAAAGATAAGCAAGGAGCACTCCACACTCCGATACCAGACTCTTTTTTAGACGGAATTACGAGACAATGTGTAATTGGAATTGCTAAATCGAAAGGAATCAAAATAACAGAAAGAAAAATCAAACCTAACGAGATGTCAAATTTTATTGGATGTTTTTTAACTGGTACAGCTGCAGAAATTACTCCTGTTTCACAAATTGATAATTATAAATTTACTGTTTGTGAACTTATAAAGGGATTATCTGAAAGTTATATAAATCTTGTAAGAAAAAAAGTTGCGGCCTAACTACTCTTTATCATCATCATTAATTGCAGTAATTATTCCTTTCCTCAAATAGTCATATCCTGTGTACAACGTTAAAAAAGCGGCAACCCACAGTAAAATAATTCCGATTGTTTGTGCGTTATAGTTTTGAAAATTAATTATTTTATTACCCGTTTCACCTGTTAACAGTATAGCTATAGAAAACATTTGAATAAAAGTCTTGAACTTAGATAAACTTGAAACTGGTAAGTTCAACTCTTTTTTTTTAGCCAAGAATTCTCTTAGACCAGAAATTAGTATTTCTCGAGTTAAAATTATAATTGCTGCAATTACCTCAAGATTTTTTATTATTCCATTCATAACTAACAACACAAGAGCAGCAGAAACTAGAATTTTATCCGCTATTGGGTCAAGTAATTCACCTAATTTTGATTCTTCTTTATAGAGTCTTGCGATTAATCCATCTAGAAAATCAGTAAAACTTGCGATCGCGAAAAGAAAAAAAGGAACTAAATCACCTACGATTCCAGGAATATAAAAACTTAAAACAAAAATTGGGACTATTATTAATCTACCTATAGTTAATATGTTTGGTATTTTTATTTTCATAACTAATTGTCATGGAAAAAATCGTGAATTTTTTTTGCTACTTTTTCCTCAATCCCTTCCACTGACCTTAAATCCTCGAAACTTGCAGACTCTACTGATTTTGCAGAACCAAAGTGATGAAGTAAAGCTCTTTTTCTACTTCTACCTATTCCAGAGATTTGATCAAGTAAAGATTTACTTAAATTTTTTCTTCTTTTAGCTCTATGTGTACTTATCGCAAACCTGTGAGCTTCATCCCTAAGTCTTTGAAGAAAGAAAAGGGTAGGATCATTTTTTTGGAATTTGAAAACTTTGTTTTCATGAAAGAAAGTCTCCTCCCCAGCGTTTCTGTTTTTACCTTTAGCAATTGCAATTATTGGGAGTTCGTGAAGTCCCAGGTCATTCAAGGTTTCTCTACTAACTGAGTATTGACCCTTACCCCCATCAACTAAAATTAAATCTGGCAGTGTCATATTTGTACTTTCATCTTTAAGTGCTCGAATAAATCTTCTATTTAAGACTTCTCTCATCATGCCATAATCATCTCCCTTAATTGCATCCGACTTAATATTAAACTTTCTGTATCTTTTTTTAATAAAGCCCTCTTTACCAAAAGTTATAAGTGCACCCACAGAATCTGATCCTTGAACATGGCTATTATCGTATACCTCAATAAGATTTACGTTTGAATTTAAATTAAATTTATCAGAAAGTTTGTCTATCAATTTTGAATTACTTTCGGTTTCTAAAATTTTTTGTGTTAAGGCTTGTTTGGCGTTTTTCCTAGCCATTTCCGAAACAATTTTTTCTTCTTTAGAAATAGCTTTTTTAATTATTATTTCTTTTTTTTCTCTACTAGAAAATGTTTTCTCTAACAAAACTTTTTCATTAATTTCAATATTCAAAAGAACAAGTTTTGGAACAGTTTTATTTTCATAAAATTGACCTAAAAAAGATGATAAAATTTTTTCTTCTTTTTCATCAGGATCATGCTTTGGAAAATAAGCTTGATTACCCCAATTTTGTTTTGACCTAAAAAAGAAAACTTGAACACAAGTTTTACCCGACTCTTTAAAAATAGATATAACATCTGCTTCTTTCAAATTAGTTTGATTTATTTTCTGAGATGATTGAATTTGTGTTAATGCTTTTATTCTATCCCTTAATATAGCTGCTTTTTCATAATCCAAATCTTCGCTAGCGTTTTCCATTTCTTTAGATAAATTTTTTTGAATTCTTTGTGATTTACCAGAAATAAAATCAACTGCATCACCAACTAGATCCTTATAATTTTTTTCTTGGATCTTTCCTACACATGGAGCAGAACACCTTCTTATTTGGTATAAAATGCATGCCCTATCTCTATTTTTAAAAACTGTATCGTCACAAACTCTTAATAGAAATATCTTTTGAAGAATTTTGATAGTCCAGTTTGCTGATCCTACAGACGCAAAAGGTCCAAAATAATACCCATCTCTATTTTTTTTCCCCCTTAGCTTTGTTAATTGTGGCCATTTATCTTTGTGGCCAATAAATATATACGGGAAAGATTTATCGTCTCTTAACAAAATATTGAACCTTGGCTTATACTTTTTTATAAGATTTGCCTCTAATAATAGAGCTTCGCTTTCATTTGTTGTAGTTGTAGTTTCAAGTTTTCTTGTTAGTGAAAGCATTCTTTCGGTTCGTATTGGCAGATGACTATCAGAAACATAGCTCTTTAAACGATTTGGAATATTTTTGGCTTTTCCAACATAAAGAATCTCATTTTTTTCACTTAGCATTTTATAAATCCCGGGATTATTTGTGAGATTTAAAACTTTTTTTCGAATTATTTCTTTACCTTTTTTAATACTCATTTGATCTAGTTTTTTCTAATTCTATCCCCACTGAAGTGGTATTCTTAATGACGTCTAATTTTTCAATTCTTAAAAGAATTTTTCTTATTCTCAAATTTTCAAAAAGCTTTGAAAATATTTTTTCCGCTAAAGTTTCAAGAAGAGGATAATGCTTTCTAGAAGTAATTTTTGTAATAGTTTTAATTACCTGTTCATAATTTACGATACTTTTTAAATCTTTATCACTTGGAATTAGATTTTGATCAACATTTATAACCAAGTTAAACTTAACTCTTTGTTTTTTCTTTTTTTCAAAATTATGAATTCCAACAAGCATATTTAGTACCAGATCTCTTATTAGAACCTTTCTTTTATAACTATAAAATTTTTTCTGTTTAAATTTAATTATTTTCATTCTTTTGAGTTGATTATATCAGGAGTTTTCCAAGCTAAACTTTGCCCACTATCTACACTAATTATTTGACCTGTAATACTATTATTTTCTAGAAAATATTTAACTGATGCGCATATATTACTTAAATCAACTTTTTTTTGAAGAATGGTAGATTTCCATTGGGATTTAAAATGTTTTTCTGATTGTCTTTTATTTTTTAAAGTTGGTCCTGGTGAAATTCCATTCACTCTTATATTCGGTGCAAGTTTCATGGCAGCTGTGGTTGTTAGTGTTGCAAGTGCGGCTTTACTCAAAGTATAAGAAAAAAAGAAAGGTGTTAGTTTTCTCACCCTTTGATCAATAATATTTATAACGTTTGCTTCTTTATTTTTAACATATTTTTTAAATTCCTTTATCAATAATGCAGGAGCTTTTAAATTTATATCTAAATGTCTTGTAAAACTTTTATCTGTAAAGTTTTCTAAATCGTCTTTTTCAAACAAAGAGGCGTTATTAATAAGACAATCTAAACCCTTCATTTTTCTATTTGCAAACGGAACTATTTTTTTTACTTGATTGATATTACTGAGGTCTGCTTTAATTAAGTAAACTTTACTACCGATTTCTTCAAGTTCTGTTTTTAATTTTTGGGCTGATTTCTTAGATTTATTAAAATGAATTATTATTTCAACATCGTATCCAGCTAAACTTTTTGCTATAGCTGAACCTATTCTTGTTGCTCCACCAGTTATAATTATTTTTTTGGCTTCCATTTTTTTATAGATTTTCTTGGTTTAGTTCCTGGCATCCCCATTTTTGATCTTCCTTGAGGATATACTTTTTTATTTAAGTTGTACTGTGAAATTTTTGGATTTAAATTAATTTCAAGTTCATTTGTCTCCAATTTTCTTATTTCATCTCTAATTTTTGCTGCCTCCTCAAACTCTAAATTTGACGCAGCTTCTTTCATTTTTTTATTTAGTGCCTTAAGGTGTTTTTTTAAATTTCCACCAACATTTGATCCCTCACTAATTTTTACGTAATCTTTTTCATAAACAGACTCTAAAATATCGTTAATTTCTTTCTTGACTGACTCCGCACTAATATTATTTTTTTTATTGTACTCAACTTGCCTGCTTCTTCTCCTATCGGTCTCTTTAATTGCCTTATCAATACTTTTTGTCACTTTGTCTGCATAAAGAATTACTTTCCCATCCACGTTTCTTGCAGCTCTACCAATAGTTTGAATTAATGAAGTTTCTGATCTCAAAAAACCCTCTTTGTCTGCATCCAAAATTGCAACCAAAGCACATTCCGGTATATCTAATCCTTCTCTCAATAAATTGATACCAACCAAAATATCAAAAACACCCATTCGTAAATCTCTAATGATTTCAATTCTCTCAAGTGTATCTATATCTGAATGCATATATCTTACTTTCAAACCGTTTTCATGAAGATATTCTGTTAAATCTTCTGCCATTTTCTTTGTAAGGGTAGTAACTAAAATTCTATATCCTTTATCAATAACTTTTTTAGACTCGTGAAACAAATCATCCACCTGAGTTTTTGCAGGTCTTATCTCAACAGGCGGATCAATTAAACCTGTTGGTCTTATAACTTGATCTATATATTTATTTTGAGTTTGTTTTAGTTCCCAAGGACCGGGAGTTGCTGATACAAAAACAGTTTGAGTTCTCATTGCATCCCACTCTTCAAACTTTAATGGTCTATTATCCATGCAAGAAGGTAATCTGAAACCATACTCAGCAAGAGTTTTCTTTCTCGTGTGATCACCTTTGTACATACCATTTAGTTGAGGTACAGTTACGTGGCTTTCGTCTACAAATATAATAGTGTTGTCTGGAAAATATTCAAAAAGAGTTGGCGGAGGTTCCCCTTTGTTTCTTCCAGATAAAAATCTTGAGTAATTTTCAATACCCGCACAGGTTCCTGTTGCTTCAATCATTTCAAGATCAAATTTAGTTCTCTCCCTCAACCTTTGAGCTTCTAGAAGTTTATTATTTGATTTGTGATCTTCTAAAGTTACTTCCAATTCTTTTTTAATTTCTTTGATAGCTTGATCAATAGTTGGTTTTGGAGTTATATAATGGCTGTTAGCGTATAATTTTATTACCGCAAAATCATTTGTTTTATCCCCTGTTAGAGGATCAAATTCTTCTATCTTTTCAAGTTTATTTCCATTTAAACTCAATCTCCAAGCTCTATCTTCTAAATGTGATGGGAATATTTCTAAATTCTCTCCTCTAACCCTGAAAGTACCTCTAAAAAAATTTTGATCATTTCTTTTATATTGTAAATTAACAAATGTTTTAATAATCTCATCTCTTTCATATTCATAATTTTTTTTTAATGCCAATGTCATTTTACTGTATGCTTCAACTGAACCAAGTCCGTAAATACAAGAAACACTAGCTACAATAATTACATCGTCACGTTCAAGCAAAGATCTTGTTGCCGAATGCCTCATCCTATCTATTTGTTCATTTATAGAAGCTTCTTTTTCTATGTAAGTATCTGATCTTGGAACATATGCTTCAGGAGTATAATAATCGTAATACGAAACAAAGTATTCAACAGCGTTGTTTGGAAAAAAACTTTTCATTTCGCCATACAATTGTGCAGCCAAAGTTTTATTTGGAGCTAAAACTAAAGCAGGCCGATTTGCAGACTCTATTACTTTGGCCATAGTAAAGGTTTTTCCTGATCCAGTGACACCTAGCAGAACCTGTTCGCTTTGCTTATCTTTTAAATTTTTAAGTATCTTTTTAATTGCCTCAGGCTGATCCCCGGCAGGTTGAAAATTACTTTTTATTTTAAATCTTATTCCACCTTCAAGTTTTTTCCTAACAGGAGCGTTATTAGCCTCTAAATTATCTATTTTTTCTTGGTATGTATTTTGCATTTTGTGTTAATAATAATAAATATTATAAATTTCAATGAGCATAGTTTCCAATAGTTTAAAGCGAATAAAACCTTCACCAACCATAGCGGTTACCTCAAAAGCTAGGGAAATGAGGGCAGCTGGTAAAGATGTTATAGGTTTAGGAGCAGGTGAGCCTGATTTTGACACTCCAGATAACATCAAAGATGCTGCTATCGAAGCAATTAAAAGAGGAGAAACAAAGTACACAGCTGTAGATGGTACACCTAAACTTAAAAAGGCGATCCAAGGGAAATTTACTAGAGAAAATAATTTGTCTTACGAATTAGATCAAATTTCGGTTGGTACGGGAGGAAAACAAGTTTTATATAACGTTTTTATGGCAACCCTGAATCCAGGAGACGAAGTCATTATCCCAGCACCTTATTGGGTATCTTATCCTGATATGGTTTTATTAGCTGGCGGTAAACCCAAAATAGTAAAGTGCTCAGAAAAAAATGAATTTAAAATAACACCAGATGAATTAAAAAAAGCTATTGGAAAAAAAACTAAATGGTTAATTATAAACTCACCGTCTAATCCAACCGGATCTTGTTACACAAGGAATGAGATAGAAGAATTATCAAAAATATTAATAAAAAATAAAAATGTTTATATACTTAGTGACGATATTTATGAGCATATTACGTATGATGATTTTAAATTTTTCACTATTGCCCAAATTAATGCTTTAAAAGACAGAACATTAACAATGAACGGTGTAAGTAAGTCTTACTCTATGACTGGATGGAGAATAGGGTATGGAGCTGGTCCGAAAGACATAATTAAAGCTGTAGCAAAAATTCAATCTCAATCTACAACAAATCCATCTTCGATTAGTCAGGCAGCAGCAGTAGAAGCTTTGAATGGAACTCAAGATTTCATAAAAACAAGATCTGACTCCTTTAAGGAGAGGAGGGATTACGTTGTTGAAACTTTAAATAGTATTAATGGTTTAAGTTGCTTGAAACCTAGCGGAGCTTTTTATGTTTTCCCAAATTGCAAAAAGTTGTTAGGAAAAAAGACAAAATTAAAAACAGATAAAGAATTTGTAGAAAAATTACTTGAAAAAGCGGAAGTAGCTGTAGTTCAGGGATCTGCATTTGGTTTAGATGGATACTTCAGAATTTCTTATGCTACCTCCATGGAAAATCTTAAAAAAGCTTTAGATAGAATAAAATCGTTTTGTGAAACTTTAAACTAGTCCTAATCTTACGACTGATTTAGCATTCTCAATCATACAATCTTTTGCAGGTTTAAATTTAAAACCTAATAATTCTTCTGCATAAGCAGTATCGGTTTGCATTAAAATTCCAAGATCGGGTATCATCATTTTAGCGCTTGAGTCTATATAGCTTATTAATTTTACCATGAAATTTGGAAGTTCTTTTTTGGGAAGTTTTTTTGCGTACTCAGGCATTGCCTCAGCCATTATTTGAGATAATTCCACTAGTTTTTTTACTTCTTTTCCAACAATTAATCTCCTTCCACCGACTTTATTGTTTCCAATACAAGCCACATGTGCTTTTGCAATATCTTTAACATCAGAAATTAAAACTGCAAACTTAGGCGCGCCTGGAAATTTACCTGCCATAAATTGCCTAACATATTCTATCGATGTACCTCCTTTTTTATCTAAAGCATCTCCAAAAACTCCACCAGGACAAATACAAGTTAATTTATTTCTTAATCCTTTGCTCTCCATAAACTCCCAAGCTAATCTTTCTGCTTTTGTTTTCGACAAGAAATAGTCATTCACACCTTCTACCCAATTTTCATCGGTCCAATCATTTTCTCCAAACGTGTAGGGATTGTTTCTGTTAGGTTTTCTAAACATTGCAACGATTGAAGAAGTTTTAATTATTTGTTCCACACCTGCATTTACTCCAGCTTTTAAAACTCTTAAAGTTCCGTCAACAGCAGGAGGTAATAGACTTTCTCTATTTCTGGAAACTTTCATAGGAAAAGGTGAGGCAATGTGAAATATATATTTACATCCCTTTGCTGCTTCATCCCATCCGTCATCTTTAACAAGATCTAATTCAACAAATGATAATTTATCAGTCGAAGCATATTTGCTTATAGTTTCTTTCGTTTGTTTTATTAAATTTTTATTTCTTACTGTTCCTAAAACTTCGTAACCAGAATTTAATAATTCTATAGTAGTGTGTTTTGCAATCCATCCACTTATGCCTGTAAGTAATATTTTTCCACTCATTTTGAAGACAAATGTTTTTCAGCCTCAAGTGCAGCCATACAACCCATTCCAGCCGCTGTAACTGCCTGCCTGAATATTTTATCTTTAACATCGCCAGCTGCAAAAACTCCTGGCACATTAGTTATTGTAGAGTCGGGATTGGTTACAATATATCCCTCTTTATCCATATTTAATTGACCCTTGAAAAGCGAAGTAGCTGGGTCATGGCCTATTGCTATAAAAAGTCCATCAACTTTCAATTCAGTATTTTTATTAGTTTTTACATTTTTAATTTTGATAGCTTTTACTGATTTTGGATTAGTGTCACCGATAACATCCTCAACAACGCTATCCCAGATAATTTCAATTTTTTTATTTGCTTTTAATTTTGCTTGGAGCATTTTTTCTGCCCTTAATTCATTTCTTCTATGGATTAGTTTAACTTTTGAGGCAAACTTCGTTAAAAACATTGCTTCTTCTACAGCAGCATTTCCACCTCCAACAACAGCAACTTCTTTTTCTTTAAAAAAGAAACCATCGCATGTTGCGCATGCTGAAACACCAAATCCTCTAAATTCTTGTTCTGATTTTAAATTTAACCACCTTGCCTGAGCTCCCGTGGAAATAATAAAACTATCTGCGCTATAAACTTGACCACTATCTCCAATAGCTTCAAAAGGTTTTTTTGATAGATCAACTTTTTTTATATGATCTTGTATCATTTCTGTTCCAACAGCCTTTGCTTGGCCCTTCATTTCTTCCATTAACCATGGACCTTGAATAACTTTTGAATATCCTGGAAAGTTTTCTACGTCGGTTGTTGTGGTTAACTGACCTCCTGGTTCGGATCCAAAAACCAAAATTGGCTTTAACATAGCTCTTGCCGCATATATTGCAGCTGTATATCCAGCGGGTCCAGATCCAAGAATTAGTACTTTAGAATGTTTTGTCATAACTAAGCTTATATAGGTATTTTTGAAAAAATTTAAAGTTGCAAAATTTACTCAAAAGTATCGTTATACTGTTGATTAACCCTCACAAAAGTTGTGCATTTACTCAATTGTTTTAAAGAAGGTGCTCCAACATAAGTGCAACTACTTCTTAACCCACCTAAAATATTTAAAACCGTATCATTAATTTTTCCTCTATATTTTAATTGAACTTTTTTACCTTCGCTGCTTCTGTAATCAGCATGACCACCATAATGTTTATTTAAAGCTGTCTCAGAACTTGAGCCATAAAACTCAATAACTTTTGATCCGTTTTTTTTTATTATTTTTCCTCCGCCTTCATCATGGCCCGCAAACATTCCACCAAGCATTACAAAATCTGCGCCTCCACCAAATGCTTTTGCTACATCGCCCGGACATGTACATCCTCCATCAGCTACAATGTGCGCGCCTAAACCATGAGCCGCATCAGCACATTCGATAACAGCACTTAATTGAGGATAACCAACACCTGTTTGAATACGAGTTGTACATACACTTCCAGGTCCAATTCCAACTTTTACAATATCTGCGCCAGCAAGTATTAATTCTTGAGTCATATCAGCTGTAACAACATTTCCTGCAATAATAGTTTTAGTAGGATATTTTTTTCGTACTGAACTGACAAACTTACTGAAGTGGTCAGAATAACCATTTGCGATATCAATACATATAAACTCAAAAAAACTATTTTCTTTTAATATGTCATTTAGCCTTTTGTAATCTTGATCACTTGTTCCAGTACTTAAAATAACTTGAGGAAATATTTTTTTAATTGATTTAAATTTTTTTATTATTTTTGAATTATGCTGTTTAGTTAAACAGGTCATAATTTGATGAGTGGCTAAATTTTCGGCCATAACAAGTTCCCCCACACCATCCATGTTGGCTGCCATCAAAGGGATACCAGACCATTCGTGATTACTATATTTGAATTTGTATGTACGCTCTAACTTTACGTCTTTACGACTATGTAAAGTGCTTCTTTTAGGCCGAAATAGGACATCGGCGTAATCCAGTTTGATATCTTCTTCAATACGCATATTTCCATCAAACATGTATAAAGGTTTGTTAATTAAATAAAAAGTTAATCTATTTTTATATGTGGATAAATAAAACCTAGAAATATATAAGATAACTTATGCTAAAAACGAAAGCTCTTCTTTTAACCCAGGGTATGCATGGAATGATAAGTCAGGTGGAGGGTCTATCTAAAGCTTTAGGTTTAAAGTTTAAGCACGAAAAAATTCAACTTAAAAATTTTTGGAACATCATACCTCCAAAATTTACGCCAGTGACAGAAAATATATTAAAAAATAGGTTTGTATGTGACTCTAAAATAATAATATCGTGCGGAAGAAAAAGTGTAATACCATCATTAATGTTAAAAAAAAGATTCAAAAAAGATGTTTTCACAATTCACATTCAAGATCCAAAAGTCAAATTAGATAATTTCGATTGTATTATTTGTCCAGAACATGACAATTTAGAAGGTGATAATGTTATAAGAACTAAAGGCGCTATTCATTATCTTACCAACGATGAAATTGAAAAAAATATTAATTATCTTAATCCAAAAGCAGATGGCAAAAAAATTATCACTTTAATCCTTGGAGGGCCAAATAAATATTATAGTTTTTCAGAAAAACAAATGACCGAGACATTTGCAAAAATTAAAAATTTATTTGTTTATTCTAAATATAAATTAATAGTAATTCCCTCTTACAGAACACCAGAAAATATTATTAAACTTGCTTTTAATTCTTTTAACGATAATCATTTGGTTATTAAAGAAAGAGATAAAAAAGCATATTTGTCTTCGCTTGGTTTAGCAGATATTATCATTGTAACTTGTGACTCAACATCAATGATTTCGGAGGCTGCAATTACAGGTAAACCAGTGTACGTTGCTCAGATGAGAAACAAAAAAAGTATATATAGATTTGAAAAATTTTATAAATTATTTAAAGAACTTGGTATAATAAGAGACTTAGATAATAAAATTGAAAATTGGACTTATAAAGGTTTAGATGAAGTGAATAAAGCTGCAACTTTAGTTAAAGAAAGAATGAAAACAAATGGAATTATTTAATTCACTAAAAGATAGGCTAGAAACTTATGATAAACCTTTCACGCATTGGGCCGTAAACAAACCTTTAACGGATTTAGCAATTAAAGAAATTTGTAATGCAGAGATTGCAAACCCAATTTCTGAAGGAATTAATTACGATGGAACTAGAGCAATTGATGGTGGAGAGGGTAAATTTAGAGAAGGAATTAAGTCAGGCGGAAAAGCAAAAAAATATAGATGTTTTGTGACTAAAGAAAATTCTAAAAATTTTCCTCAACTTACCAATTTTATAAATGAGCTATGTTCAAAAACTGTCTATAAATATATCGGTCAATTAATTAAAAGAGATCTTTCAAATTCCTATGTAAGGTTAGAAGTGATTTGTGATAGACAAGGTTTTTGGCTAAAACCTCATTGTGATATTAAGGAAAAACTTTTGTCTTCTTTGATATTTGCAAACCCCTTCAATGAGTCTGAAAATCTAGGCACTGATTTTTATGATGAAAAATTAAATAAAATAAAAACAGTTCCATACAAAGATAATTATGGATATTTTTTTTCTAGCGGCCCAAATACTTGGCATGGAATGGAAAAAAAAGAGATTAAAAAAGAGAGACGTTGTATACAAATTAATTATGTTTCCTTTAAAACAGACTGGAAAGTAGAAGTTTAATAGTATATATTTTTTTTATGGCTACATACGAATGTTCAAAATGCGGAATGTCAGTTAATGCTACATGTGGTAAGTGTGCAACGCCATTAGTAAATGACAATTTGAAACTTGATGATGGAAAACAAGTTCAAATATCCAAGTGTCCTAATGATCATGGGAAAATAAAATCTCCATTGTGTTGTGGTCAGGATATGAGTTGTAGAGTTTAGTTATCCTGCAAAGCTCTTACTTTAATTGGATATTTTTTTAGTGCCTCAATGGACTCTAAACATGCATTCGCGGCTGCGATTGTAGTAAAATAAGGAATCTTATTTACTAAACTTGTTCTTCTTAGACTAAAAGAGTCCGAAATGGAGTCTTTTCCCTCTGTTGTATTTATAACTAATGAAATATTTTTTTTATTTAATTTCTCAACTATATGTGGTGACCCTTGATTCACTTTATTTATTTTTTTACATTTTACTCCGTTAGTTATTAAATATCTTGCGGTTCCAGAAGTGGCGAATAAAGAGAAACCAAATTTAATTAATTTTTTTGCATTATTTAATATTTTATCTTTGTCTCTATCTTTAACTGAAATAAAAGCATTACCTTTAAGAGGAATACTGTTGTTACTTGCTATTTGGCTTTTTGCAAAAGATAAACCAAAATTATTATCAAATCCCATAGCTTCACCGGTTGATTTCATTTCTGGACCCAATAAAACATCAACTTCAGGAAATTTATTGAAAGGAAATACAGCTTCTTTAACAGCAAATGTATTTTTATTTTTCTTTTTAAGATTAAATTTAGATAATTTCTCTCCTGCCATTACCCTTGAAGCAATCTTTGCTACGGACAGCCCGGTTGCTTTTGAAACAAATGGCACAGTTCTACTTGCTCTTGGATTGACTTCAAGAACATAAATTTCATTTTCTTTAATAGCAAATTGAATATTTATTAAACCAATAACTTTTAAAGCTTGTGCTAATTGTCCAGTTTGAAGCTCAATTTTTTTTATAATTTCTTTACTTAAAGTATAGGGAGGTAGAGAACAAGCGGAGTCACCCGAGTGTATACCTGCCTCTTCAATATGTTCCATAATTCCTGCTACAAATACTGATTTACCGTCACAAATAGCATCGACATCAACTTCAGTCGCATCATTAAGAAATCTATCAATTAAAACAGGATTTGAACCTGAAACTTTTACGGCTTCATCAATGTATTTTTTAAGATCAGAATGTGAATAGATTACTTCCATTCCCCTTCCACCTAGAACGTAAGATGGTCTAATTACAATTGGAAAACCAATTTTATTTGCAATTTTAAAAGACTCTTTTTTATTTTTAGCAATCCCACTCTCTGCTTGTTTAAGTTTTTCTCTTGTAAGTACTTTTTTGAATCTCTCTCTATCTTCTGCAAGATCAATAGAGTCGAATTGAGTACCTAAAATTGGAATTTTATTTTCATTTAGAGTTTTAGCCAATTTTATTGGTGTCTGACCACCAAATTGTGCAATTACACCGAGAAGTTTACCTTTTTCCATTTCTTTATAAATTATATTTAATACGTGTTCCTCAATTAAAGGTTCAAAATATAATCTATCACTTGTGTCATAATCGGTAGAAACTGTTTCTGGATTACAATTTATCATTATTGTTTCATATTTTTTCTTCTTCAAAGCAAAGCTTGCTTGACAACAACAATAATCAAACTCTATACCTTGACCTATTCTATTTGGCCCGCCTCCTAAAATTATAATCTTTTCTTTTTTCGTTGGATTTGACTCACAATCTACAGAACTACCTGATAAGCTTTGATATGTTGAGTACATGTAAGGAGTCTCTGATTTAAATTCTGCAGCACAAGTATCAATTTTTTTAAATACTGGAAAAATTTTAAGCTTTCTTCTCTTATTTTCAATAGTACTAATTGAGCTTTTTGTCAGTTCTGCAATTTTACTATCAGAAAACCCTATAGACTTTATAAAAGAAAATTCCTCGAAGTTTTTAGGAACACCATTCTTTTTTAATTTTTTTTCTATTTTAATTAAGTCAGATATTTGCTCAAGAAACCATGGGTCAATTTTTGTAGATTTATAAATATTTTTTATACTAATGTTTCTTCTTATTGCTTCTGCAACCACAATAAGTTTGTCAGGCAAATTTTGGCTCAATTTTTTTCTTAATTCTTTGTTTGTTAAATTATTTAAGGAATCTAGACCTTTGTAGCCAACTTCTAAAGATACCAAACCTTTTTGGAAAGACTCTTTAAAGTTTCTTCCAATCGACATTGCTTCACCCACAGATTTCATTGATGTTCCAAGCTTTACTTCAGCGGATTTAAACTTTTCAAACGTAAATCTTGGAATTTTAGTAACAACATAATCAATTGTCGGTTCAAAAGATGCAGGGGTTGTACCAGTAATTTCGTTTGTTAATTCATCAAGAGTATAACCAATAGCAAGTTTAGCAGCGACTTTTGCAATTGGAAATCCTGTAGCTTTTGACGCTAATGCTGAAGACCTTGAAACCCTAGGGTTCATCTCAATTATAACCATTCTTCCATCTTTAGGATTGATTGCAAACTGAACATTAGATCCGCCAGTTTCAACTCCAATTTTTCTTAAGCACTCGATAGAAGCATTTCTCATTATCTGAAATTCTTTATCGGTTAAAGTTAACGCAGGTGCTACAGTAACCGAGTCCCCCGTGTGTGTTCCCATGGGATCAACATTTTCAATTGAACAAATTATTATACAATTATCTTTCTTATCTCTCATAACTTCCATTTCAAATTCTTTCCACCCTTCTAGTGACTCTTCTACAAGTACTTGATTTTGAGGTGACTCAGCTATCCCAGATTTAATTAAGCTAAAAAATTCTTTTTTAGTTTTTGCTATTCCACCACCTGAACCCCCCAAAGTGAAAGAAGGTCTGATAATTGCAGGTAATCCAATTTTTTTAAAAACCTTTTTTGAATTTGAAAATGAGTTAAGAATTTCAGATTTAGGAAGATCAAGGTTAATCTCTCTCATTGCTTTTCTAAAAAGCGCTCTATCCTCCGCTCTTGATATTGCTGATGCTTTCGCTCCAATTAATTCTACTTTATTTCTTTTGAGCATCCCCTTTTTCTCCATCGAGATTGCAGTATTCAACGCAGTTTGCCCACCCATGGTTGGTAGAATTGCACAAGGTTTCTCTTTCTTTAAAATTTTTTCAACAATTTCAGGTGTAATAGGCTCAATGTAAGTCTTGTCGGCAACTTCAGGGTCAGTCATAATTGTTGCTGGATTTGAATTAATTAAAATAACTTTGTACCCTTCGTCTTTAAGCGCTTTACATGCTTGGGTACCTGAATAATCAAACTCACATGCTTGACCAATAACTATAGGACCCGCACCAATAACTAAAATTTTTTTAATGTCTTTTCTTTTTCCCATTTTTTTTTGATTTAATGTTTTTTAAAAATTTTCTGAATAAATATTTACTATCTTGAGGTCCAGGATTAGCCTCTGGATGATACTGAACTGAAAATAAATTTTTATTTTTTACCTCTATACCTTCAATAGACCCATCAAAAAGAGATTTGTGGGTGACTTTTACATTTTTAGGAATAGATTTAATATCAACTTCAAAACCATGATTTTGACTTGTTATCTCGACTTTATTAGTTGTTAAATCTTTTACTGGATGGTTCGCACCTCTGTGTCCAAGTGACATTTTTTTAGTTTTTGCTCCAAGGGCTAATGACAGAATTTGATGACCTAGGCAGATACCAAAAATAGGTATTTTCTTTTCAATTAATTTTTTTACAATCGGTATTGCGTACCTTCCTGTTGCCGCAGGATCTCCGGGACCGTTTGATAAAAAAACTCCATGTGGTTTAAGTTTTAAAATCTCATCTGCTGGAAAATTTGCTGGGACAACTGTCACACCGCAATTAATATCTGAAAAACATCTTAATTGATTTTTTTTCATTCCATAATCAATTGCGATAATTTGATATTTATTTTTATTATTTTTAACGTAACCATTTTTTTTATTCCAAGACATCAATGACTTCCATTTATAAATTTTTTTACAAGTAACTTTCTTAGCTAAGTCTAGGCCTATTAATCCATTCCACGATCTTGCATTTTTTAAAAGTTTTTTTAAATTATGATTTCCTTTTCTTAAAAACTGTATTGACCCCTTAGGAGCACCTTTGTCCCTAATATAATTAGTTATAACCCGAGTATCTAAGCCCACTATTCCGATGATCTTTCTTTTCTTAAGCCATCTATCTAGTTTTTTAATCGATCTATAATTAGATGGTTCCGTTATATTAGAATTAAGGATAACGCCTTTTGCCCAGACCTTATCAGCCTCATTATCTTCAAGATTTGTTCCAACATTACCAATGTGAGGAAATGTGAAATTAATAATCTGATCAGAATAAGAGGGATCTGTTATTATTTCTTGGTAACCAGTGATGGATGTGTTGAAACAAACTTCACCGACAGCACTCCCCTCATGACCAATGCCTGTTCCAAAAAATTTGGTGCCATCTTCAAAAATTAAAATACCTGTCGAAAAATTGTGAGATTTGCTCTTTCTGTTTTTGACCTGTCTCAAATACAACTCATGAGTTAAAGTGAATCCTTTTAATTAGGGTTTTGGGCTTTATATGAAAAAGGCTCACAGTCGTCAACCCCATTCTTTTTTCTTTTGAAGAAAAAATGTTATTAAAGTAAGTTTAGAATTATATGTCCCTTCATAGCAAAATTGAGACTAAGCTAAGCGAAGCTTTAAAAGCACAAGATAAAAAAACATATTCTACGTTGAGGCTGATTATAGCGGCAATTAAAGACTTAATGATTGCCAAAAAAATTAAGGATAAAAGTACTTTGCCTGACAACGATCTAGTTGCACTTTTGAAAAAAATGGTAAAACAAAGGAATGACTCTTGCGAAGCATATAAAAAAGCTGGAAGAAAAGAACTTTTAGATAATGAAATATCCGAAATAGCTATCATAAATAAATTTTTACCTAAACAGCTAAGCGAGGAAGAAATGAATAAAATTTGTGTTGAAAAAATCAAACAAGTTGGTGCAAGCACAATTAAAGATATGGGCAAGGTTATAGGAGCTCTTAAAAAAGACTACTCTGATGTAATGGATTTTTCAAAAGCTAGCCAAATAATAAAAGACAATTTAAAATGAACATGAAATATCCAAAAAATTATTTAGAGGAAATTAAATTAAGACTTAAAGTTTCACAAATTGTTGGTAAAACTGTTAAATTAAAAAGAAGAGGAAAAGAATTTATAGGACTCTCTCCTTTCACCACAGAAAAAACTCCATCTTTTACGGTAAGTGACGAAAAAGGTTTTTATCACTGCTTTAGCTCAGGAGAACATGGAAATATATTTGATTTTTTGATGAAAACACAATCTCTAAAATTTGGTGAAGCAGTTAGACAATTAGCCTCCCAGGCAGGAATGCAGCCTTATAGATTTTCGAATTTTGATGCTGAAAAAGAAAAAAGGTATCAGAGTTATAAAAATATATTTAAAGATTATTCTGAACATTATCACAAAATATTATTGGAAAATAATTCCTTACCAAAAGAATATTTAAAAAAAAGAGGTATAAATAAAGACACTATAATCGAATTTCAAATTGGTTATGTACCTTACAATTCTGATTTTTATACAGAATTATCAAAAAAATATTCAGAAAAAGAAATATCCGATACAGGTTTATTTTATAAAAATGAAAAATATAAGAAAAATATAAATAGGTTCTATTCAAGAATTATATTTCCCATACGCAATATCACAGGGGATGTTATAGCATTTGGAGGAAGGATAATTGATGATAAAAAAATTGCGAAATACATCAATTCTCCTGAAACAGAATTTTATAAAAAAGGTAAGCATGTATTTAACTTAGACAAAGCAAGATCTGCAAACAACAAAGCTCATGAGGTAGTAATTGTAGAAGGATATATGGATGTAATAAGTATTTATTCGACTGGTATAAAAAACGTAGTCTCAAATTCTGGAATTGCTTTAACAGAAAGCCAAATAAATTTAATTTGGAAGTTTTTTTCAAACCCAATAATATGTTTGGATGGCGATGTAAGTGGACAAAAAGCAGCTTTACGTATTGCAGAAAGTCTTTTGCCTCATGTCAAAGAGAACAATCAAATAGGATTTGTAACTCTATCAAAAGGCTTGGATCCAGATGATTATATTAAAGAAAAAGGAAAGGATAGTTTTCAAGAACTTTTGTCAAAAAAATTATCTATTGAGGAATTTATTTGGAAAATTTATTTAAATAACCTAGATAGGTCAGATCCATTTGCTACCTCTAAATTTGAAAAAAAGTTTAGAAATTTGTGCAATTCAATTAAAGATCAAACACTTAAAAAATATATTTTAGAATATTATTTAGAAAAAATAAGAAATTTAACTCCTCTACAAAAAAACAATATAAGAAATAATAAAAGTAAAAGTTATAGAATACTCAATGAAACTAAAAGAATTTCTGTTGCAAAGGAACATCTTAGCAAGGAGGAAATAAAAGAGTACTCAATATTATATATAATGTTTAATTATCCAGGAATTATTTCCCCAAGAATCGAAATTTTTAGAGATATTCAATTTTCATCAGAAAGTTTGAATCAATTAAAATCTGAATTAATCAAATTGATTTTTGAAGAAAAATTTAATGACGCAAACAAATTGGAAATTAAGAAAAAATATTTGAATTTAGTTAATGACATAAATCAAAACGTTGTAATCAAAAATATTTTTTTGAAAAAGGACAAAGAGAAACAAATTGAATTATTAAACGAAATACTCAAGGAGCTAAACGATATTAAATTCTCAAAAAAAATTGAAAATCTTGAGAACAAGTTAATAGAGAAATTTGATGAAAAATCTTACTCTGATCTAATAAAGCTTAAAAGTCAGATAAATAAAGAGTAAATTTAGTGTAGATTTTTAGTAATTTGTCTCTATATATATAAAACATTTAGCTTTAGCATATGAAAACCAAACTGATAACCAAATCTTTTGAACGACTTTTAGAAAAAGGTCTTCATAGAGGCTTTATTACCTATGAGGAACTTGCGAAGTCTCTTGGAAAAAGGAACAGCTCTAACGAAAATTTAGAAAAAGCTTTAATAATTTTATTTGATAAGAAAGTAACTTTAGTTTCAAAAAAATCTGAGTTTCAATCTCAAAAGAAAAAAGAAGTAAACCAAACAGACGCAGATAAAACTACCGATAAAAGTGATGATCCGATTCGAATGTATCTAAGGGAGATGGGTGGAGTTGAATTACTTTCACGTGATGGTGAAATTGCAATAGCAAAAAGAATTGAGGCTGGTAAAAATGTAATGATCAATGCTCTTACACAAAGTCCATTAATTTCAAAAAAGATTTTTGAATGGAAGGATCTACTCGAGAAAAATGAGTTATTGGTAAGAGATATTATAGACATAGATTCTACTTATGAAGATTTTGAAAACGATAATTCCGCTGACTCAGATTTAAAAAAAGCATCTAAACAGAAAAATAAGGATGACAAAATTAAAGAAAAAAAAGATGATACTAAAGAAAAAGGTGATGAAAAAACTGAAGAATTTACCGAGCAAGATGAATTTAACGTTTCTCTTGCTGCAATGGAAGAAGAAATCAAACCTAAAGTTATTTCTTTAATACAAAATCTTTCAAAAAATTATTCAAAACTTAAAAAATATCAAATTGAAAAACTTGACTGTATTTTGAATTCAAAAGAGTTATCAGTTTCAAAAAATAAAAATTTGAAGAAAATACAAAGTATTCTTGTCGAAGATTTTAAAAACTTACAATTAAGTCCCTCTGTTGTTGAAGAATTAGTCCAGGCTCATTACAAAGAAAACAAAAAAATATTATCTTTAGAAGGCGTGCTACTAAGACTTGCAACAGATAATAAAATTTCCAGAGAAGAATTTATAAAATATTATGTAGGTAATGAAATAAACTCTAAATTTGAGTCATTTTTAAAAGAAAATAAAACATGGAAAAATTTTTTCAAAAAACACAAAAAAGAATTCTATGAGATAAGAGAAAGGTTAATTGAATTTAGTAAAAAAATTGAACTTCCAGTTGGTGAATTCAAATCATTAGTTAAAAGAATACAGAAAGGGGAGAGGGAGTCTAGAGTTGCTAAGAAAGAAATGGTTGAAGCTAACTTAAGATTGGTAATTTCAATTGCAAAAAAATATACAAACAGAGGATTGCAATTTTTAGATTTAATTCAGGAAGGAAACATCGGATTAATGAAAGCAGTCGATAAATTTGAGTATAGGAGAGGTTATAAATTCTCAACTTATGCTACTTGGTGGATTAGACAAGCAATTACAAGATCAATAGCGGATCAAGCGAGAACTATTAGAATTCCAGTGCACATGATCGAAACAATAAATAAAATTGTGAGAACACAAAGACAGATTTTAAGTGAGTTTGGTAGAGAGGCGACCCCAGAAGAATTAGCGAAGAAGTTAGCAATGCCATTGGAAAAAGTGAGAAAAGTTTTAAAAATTTCAAAAGAACCAGTATCATTAGAAACACCTGTTGGAGATGAAGAAGATAGCAGTCTAGGTGACTTCATTGAGGATAAGAATGCTCTTCAGCCTCTTGATACTGCAATTAGATCAAATTTAAGTGAGTCAACTACTAAAATCCTTGCATCACTCACACCAAGGGAGGAAAGAGTTTTGAGAATGAGATTTGGTATTGGAATGAACACAGATCATACTTTGGAAGAAGTTGGTCTTCAATTTAATGTTACAAGAGAAAGAATTAGACAAATAGAGGCAAAGGCTTTACGAAAACTTAAACATCCAAGTAGATCTAAACAATTAAAAAGTTTCTTAGAAAAGTAATTTTACAGCTTCAAATTTTTATTTTATGGTTCAAATTGTTAATTTTAAAATAAACGAAAGCTTTAAAAAAAAATTTTTATCATTTATTTCTTCAAATTTATTTCAAAAAAGAAAAAAAATTTTTAAATCAAATTATTGGGAATATCATACTGAAATCATCAAATATACTATTAGAGACAATATATTGTCCATAACAGGAGACTCAGGTTTTTATTATGAAGAAAAAAATTTTATTAAAAAAATTAAAAAAAAATTAAAAAATTTTTTGAACATTTTTAATTTTAGCCAGGTGAGATATACTTCCTATGTCAAAGCTTTTGAAAAAGCCATATCTTTAAGAAAAAACTTAAAGCATCAAGTTCAGTTTAATAAGTCGAATTTACTAGCAAATAATATTAAAGAAATAAAAAAAATTTTTCCTTTTACCAAATTCGAGATTAATGACCATGTAATCAGAAGCTATTATAATATTAACCTTTTAAATAGCTATTTTGAGATAAAAGATAAAGAATTTATTTTAGAGATAGGACCAGGCGGCTGTAATTTGGTTTCACTTTTAAAACATCATTTTAGTAATAAATGTTTCGTATTAGTTGATTTACCTGAAACATTAATTTTATCAATATCTACAATAAACGAGTTATTTCCTCAGTCAAAAATATTGTTTCCAAATGAATGTGATAATAAAATTAATACCCAATTGTTAGAAAAGTATGATTTTATTTTTTTAACACCCGATAAAATAAATTTATTAGAAGATAATTTAATAGATCTCAGTATTAATACTAATTCATTCGGTGAAATGCAAATAGATCAAGTTAACAAATATTTAAAATTGATCCAAAGAGTTTCTAAAAACGGTTCTTTTTTTTTTAATACCAATAGAATTGAAAAATATGCAATAGCTAATAAACATGAAAATAATAATGTTGAAACTCCCCCAACGAGATATATTGATTATAATTTTTTTAATAATGATGTTAAATTTTATGAAATTTGTGATTTTAAAATTGAAGTTCAAAGAAATCCTGTTTTCACAAGATTAGAAAAAGTTATCAAATAGTTTTTAAAAGTTGCTTGACTCTAAAAAGTAATATAAACACTTAATTAATAGGGGCCTGTAGCTCAGCTGGTTAGAGCAGTACACTCATAATGTATTGGTCCCAGGTTCGAATCCTGGCGGGCCCACCAACTAATCTGAAATTGTTCCAATAAGCCACAAAGATATTAAAATATACCAAATCATACTTTATCTATTTGAGAATTCTTCTAATGTTTGTAAAAGAGCATTTATGTCATTGTTATTACTACTTAATATAGATGCAAATTCCTCTTTTTGTGTTCTTGCCAAACTTAAACCTTCGATTATTAAATCTCTTATTAAAGGTTTTTCAGGATTTTTTGTGTAAACTCTCCAATCGATTTTTACCTCAGGTCTTTTGTCTGTTTTAAGCAACATACTTTTTACTATAGTATATTTTTCATTTACTCTTTCAGCTGATAGAACGCTTATTTTCGGATCTGAATAATCGGTTAGTCTTGAAGTAAAACTTTTTAAAAAGTATTTTTCAAACGTAGCTTCATATCTCTGTTTTTGATCTGGAGTTATTTCTTTCCTTTTTTTTCCTAAAGTATAATAACCAATACCTTTTACATCTACAGTCTTTAGAGCAATTATTGATAGTTTTTCGGCTTTCATTTCTTTTGTGTCTTGGCTATTTAATATCAATTTGGCTTCATTAATTATTTCTGAGATAAATTTTTCAGGATCTGAACTGTAAGCCGCAACCAACGAATTTGTTGAAAAACAAATAAAAAAAACAACAAGAAAAGATGAAAATATTCTTTTCATGGTCCTAAATTTATTGATTGTCGATTTCTTCCCAATCGCTATCATCTTGTTTTTTATTAGAAATCGGAGAATTAGAAATTTTTTGAGCTCTATTTTGTAAGTACAAACTTTTCACAGAAGCATAAAAGTCTATTGAATTATTTTGCAGACTTTCTATGGACTCAATATTTTTTGATCTGAAATCTACTGCATCCGTTCCTTTATATATATAATAATTATGTTCCTGCAAATTATCATTACCTACAAGCATATCTGTTTCAGTGTTATGTGTGACTTGATAGACTGGATCTATAAAGACGTTACCGACCATCCCCACAGCATCCCTGGCAGTAGTTGGCCCTAAAATTGGCAAAACAAAGTAGCATCCTGTATCTGCACCCCAAACTCCTAAGGTCTGACCAAAATCTTCTCTACTTCTTTTAGTTAAACCCATTTTTGTAGCTGGATCAAATACTCCCAAAATACCAACCGTAGTATTAACCGCAAATCTACCCGCGGTGTTTGCTGCTCCTTTCAAGTCTCCTTGTAAAACATTATTTGAAAAGCTTAACAATGATCTTAAATTTTCTATAAAGTTGCTCGAACCTTTTCTGATTGGAACCGGTAAAGCCCTATAGCCTTTTGCCACTGGTTTAAATACAGCTCTATCTAATGCCATATTAAATTTTAGTGTTCCTCTACTAAATTTTTCAAAACATTCATTGGCAGTGTATTTTTCTTCTGCCATTGAGCTCGTAAAGCAAAGCGATAGAATTGTTATTGCGTAGATTAGAGTTTTTAAGGGTTTTTGAGACATTTTTTATGTTATATATCTTTTTTATGGAAATTACCAAATTCTATTCTAAAAACTTTGATAAAAAAAAGCGAACCCGTAAAAATATAACATCAATTATACTCCATTATACAGGAATGCAATCAGAGCGAGAATCTATTAAAAGGTTAACTAAACAAAGCTCAAAAGTAAGCTGTCATTACTTAATAAATAGGCGTGGCAAAATATTTAGGCTGGTAAAAGATGAAGATGTAGCTTGGCATGCTGGAAAATCGATGTGGGGAAAATACAAAAATTTAAACAAAAGTTCTATCGGTATTGAACTAGTTAATAGAGGTCACAAATTTGGTTACCAAACTTTCCCCAAAATACAGATAAAAAAATTAGCCAAGCTTTGTAAATTTTTAATGAAAAAATATAATATTAAGAAAAAATTAGTATTAGGTCATTCAGACATTGCTCCACTAAGAAAAATAGACCCTGGCGAGAAATTTCCTTGGAATTATTTGTCATCAAAAGGAATAGGCATTTATCCAAAAAAAATATTTAAAAAAAAAGGAAATAATTTAATCTTAAAAAATGAGTTATTTTTTAATAATTTACATAAAATTGGCTACAGGTATTTAGATACAAAACTAAAGAAAAAAATAATTAAAAACTTTCAAAGAAGATATCGCCAAAAGAAAATAAACGGTATTTTAGACCAAGAAACCTTGAAAATAAGCGAATTTTTAACAAAAAATTGAAAATATCTTGATTTTATTTTCTTAGGCATTATACCAACACTTGCTAGGCAATTGGATTGTCGCCACTTTCATTGTAGAAATTGGAGGAAAGTCCGGGCTCCGTAAAGACGCGATGCCAGTTAACGACTGGCGAGGGTGACCTTAGGGATAGTGCCACAGAGAATAGACCGCCTAATCAAGGTAAGGGTGAAACGGTGTGGTAAGAGCACACCGGTTTTTTGGTAACAAAAAACGCACGGCAAACCCCATCGGGAGCAAGACTATAAAGAGATGACACTGCGTAAGCTAAAAACAGTCTTTAGTTAGTCATCAGGGTTAGTCGCTTGAGTTTAAGTGTGAACTTAAACCCAGATAAATGACATCTTAAATGACAGAACCCGGCTTAAAGATTGCCTAGCAAATCATCTCAAATGTTCATGTTTTGTATTCACAGTTGTAGGGTAAGTTTTAAAACCTATTAATAAATAGGGTATTGACTAAACTTTAATATACCCATACTATCCCATGAATTCCCATATAAGGGGAATTAGGAGATTTTGAAAGAAAGATGAAATATGTTTTTGTCAAGTTACGAGAACAAATTAGACAAAAAGGGAAGGGTGTCAGTGCCATCTAGTTTTAGAGCTTATCTAAATTCTATGGGTTATAATGGATTTATTACATATCCTTCCTTTAATCATTCAGCATTAGATGGTTGTGCACAAGATAGAATTGAAAAATTATCAGAAAGCATCGATTCTCTTGGTCCATTCGAAGACAAAAGAGATTATTTTGCTACTTCTGTTTTGTCGGAGAGTGTCAATCTGAATTTTGATAGTGAGGGAAGAGTATCTATACCTGAAAAATTATTACAGCATGCAAAAATTAAATCCAATATAGTTTTCGTTGGATTAGGCAAAGTCTTTCAAATGTGGGATCCAAAATTATTTACAAATTTTAAATCAATAGCTAGAAAAAAATCTTATTTAAATAGATCTGCGCTTAAGTGGGACAATAAATTTAAAAAGGAGGGTGTATGACAATAAATATTGGTGGTGGAGAATTAAAAGAACTTAAACCAAGAATTTTAGTAATGGGCGTTGGCGGCGCTGGTGGAAATGCAATTAATGCAATGATTGAAGATGGTATGCGAGGTGTAGAGTTTGTAGCGGTAAATACAGATGCACAAGATCTTAAAAATAATAAAGCTGATGCAAAAATTCAAATCGGAATGAATTTAACAAAAGGACTTGGTGCAGGTGCTAAGCACGACATTGGTCAAGCAGCTGCCGATGAATCGCTTAATGAGATAGTAACATATTTACAAGGTGCTAATATGGTTTTTATAACTGCTGGTATGGGCGGGGGAACTGGGACTGGCGCATCACACGTAATCGCAAGAGCAGCAAAAGAATTAAATATTCTTACTGTTGGAGTAATAACCCTTCCTTTTTCATATGAGGGACCAAAAAGAATGAGAAGAGCTCATGACGGTTGGGCTCATTTAAAAAAACATCTTGATGCATCTATAGTTGTTCCTAACCAAAATCTTTTTAAAATTGCTAATGAAGCAACTACATTTGAAAATTCTTTTTTACTATCGAACAATGTGCTTAAACAAGGTGTAAGAAGCATTACTGACTTAATGGTTCGACCAGGTTTAATTAACTTAGATTTCGCAGATGTTGAAACAGTTATGAGTTCAATGGGTAAAGCAATGATGGGTACTGGAGAAGCTGAAGGAGAAAATAGAGCTTTAGCAGCAACCGAGTCAGCTTTGAACAACCCTTTAATTGATGATTATTCCCTAAAAGGTGCTAAGGGGCTATTAGTAAATATTACTGGCGGTGATGACATTAAATTATTCGAAGTTGATCAAGCAGTAAATAAGATCAGATCGGAAGTTGATCCTGAAGCTGAATTAATATTTGGAGCAATTAAGGATGAGAGTTTAAGTGGAAAAATGAGAGTTTCAATTGTTGCAACAGCTTTAGACGGAGAAGCTCCTGAGACAAGGTCTGTAGTTAATATGGTGCATAGAATTAATAATAGAAACTATGGTTACTCCGAAAGTAATTTTGCTACAGGTAGTAATAACATTCCTGCTTCACCTAGTTTAGATTCTATTCAAGGCGCGACAGCTTTAAAATTAGATGACGAAATAAAAACAGAACAAGAAACTATAAATGAGAATAAACAGGAAATAAATACCCAGACAAATTTGGATTCCGGAATATCTCTTGATAGTGCTTCTTATTTTGAAAATAACCTTAACCAAGAACAAACTCATAAAGATGAGGTACAAGAGGAAGTAATAATTGACGATATTTCTATTTATGAAGAAAAGCCTATTGAAAAACCAGAGATGAATTCTATTGAAGAAGAAGGTTTTCCCCAGTTATTTTCCGATGAAGCAAAAAACAAAACATCATCGGAAAATAACAATAGCGAAGATATGAAAAACGAGGAAGAAGAATTTGAAATACCTGCGTTTTTACGTAAACAGAAATTTTAAGTTTTAAGGCAAGATGAAAAATTTTTCATCTCCCCAACACATATCACATTATCCTGTAATGTTGGATGAGGTTCTAAAAATATGCAATCCTATTAATGGGGGAGATTTTATAGATTGTACATTTGGATATGGAGGATTTAGTAATGCGATATTATCATATCCAAAAACAAAAGTCATTGCGCTAGACAGAGATATTCAAACAAAGAAATATGCGGAAAAAATTAAAAAAAATTACAAAGATCGTTTTTCTTTTTATAATAAAAAATTTAGTGAATTATCAAAAAATATTAATACAAAAAAAAAATTTGATTTCATAATTTTTGATCTTGGAGCATCAAATATGCAAATTCTAAATTTAGATAGAGGTTTTTCTTTTAATTCTAAAACAAGTATTGATATGAGAATGGGTTTAAATTCAATTTCAGCAAATGAAGTTATAAATAGTTATAGCCAACAAACTTTAAACGATATAATTAGACTTTTCGGAGACGAAAAAGAAAGTTTTAAAATATCAAAAAATATAATAAATGAGAGAAAAAAATCACCAATATCATCAAGTGTTGATTTAGCTGGAATTATAAAAAAAAGTAAAAAAAAAGATTTTAATAAAAAAATAAATATTTCAACAAAGACTTTTCAAGCTTTAAGAATTTTTGTTAATAAAGAGTTTTCTGAATTAATAAATGGTCTTATCGAAGCTACTAAATTGATAAAGTCAGGTGGAAAAATAATTGTAATTAGTTTCCACTCTCTAGAGGATAAAATTGTGAAATTTTTTTTTACAAATTATTCAAAAAACAAATCTAAAGTATCGAGGTATTTACCTGATTTATCAAAAGGTAATACTCTATTTGAAAATTATAAAAATAAAATAGTTATCCCAACTTCAGAAGAAATTATTAAAAATAAAGCATCTAGATCAGCTAAGTTAAGATACATAACAAGATGTAAAAATGATTTCTTTTATCCAAACGATTTAAAAAAAAAATTTATAAAATATTTGGAGGTAGAGGATCGTTATGTTTAATAAACCATTAATTATATCTTTATCGATTTTTTTTATTTTTATGATCTACACCTCTTCTGTAAAGCATAAAACAAGAAATTTAGAAAAAAAAATAAATAATTTAAATAGTGAAATTGGTGTTTTAAAAAAACAGTTGAAAGATGCTAAAACAGATTATGTGTTCCTCTCAAGCCCGGAACAACTTAATAAATATTTAATTACTTTAAATATTAATGATTTTTCCATTTATGATGTTTCAAGAATATTCCACTCAACAGACCAATTTATAATTTACAACGATAAACAAACAAGATTATTAAATCTTAAATCGAAATGAAAAAAATACCAAAAAATCAAAACCAAAGGAGTTTTTATTTTAATGAATATAACCAAAATTTATTTAATGAGAAAAAAAATAATAATTTAAATATAAATCAAGATAGAGTGTATGTACTTTTTTTTATATTTTTTTGTTTAATATTTATATTTGCCGTAAAAATCTTCTTCGTTTCTCTTAAAACTTATGATTCAGAAAATTATTTGAAAAGTTATAATAATTTTAAACCATTACGAAATGATATTGTAGATAGGAACGGAGATTATATTGCCAGGAATATTCCAGTTTATCATGTAGCAATAAAGCCAAACTTAATTAAAGATAAAAAAAAATTTATTATTAAACTTAAGTTATTCGATACAACACTTGATTATAAAAAAATTGAAAATAAATTAAAAAAAAACAGTTATTTTTATTTGAAAAAAAATCTCACATTAGATGAAAAAAATAAATTTTGGTCATTAGGTGAAAAAGGTTTAATTTTTGAGACTACTCAAACTAGAATTTATCCCCATAAAAATTTATTTAGCCATGTTATAGGTCAAATTGATATAGATAATAATGGAATTTCTGGAATAGAAAAATTTTATGATACCGAACTCAAAAAAAATGATAATCAATCAATTCACTTATCTTTAGACACAAATTTACAATATTTGATAAGAGAGGAACTGCTTAAATCTATTTCAACTTTTCAATCAAAAGGAGCAGCAAGTCTTTTGATGGACATTAATACTGGTGAAATATTATCTTTAATTTCTTTACCTGATTATAATCTTAACTCAAGACAAGATTTAAAAGACAAAAATTTTACAAATAAAATAACAAAAGGTGTTTTTGAACTAGGTTCTATTTTTAAAACATTTACTTTAGCTTTAGCCATTGAGGATGATTTATATTCTCCAAGCACAATTATTAAAAATATACCTGATAAAATTCAATGTTCAAAATTTACAATAAATGAGCATGATGAAATGCCAAGTGATCTGACTTTAAAAGAAATTTTAGTTAGATCTTCTAATATTGGAACTATCAAAGTTGCTAGGAGTTTGGGTGAAGACAAACTTAGAAATTTTTTAGAAGATTTAAATTTATTAAATAAAATTAATTTAGAATTAGATGAAATTGGATCCCCATTAAAATTTTTATGGAATAAGTGTAAGTTAGAAACAGTATCATACGGTCATGGAATAACTACTACCCCTTTACAGGCAGCATCAGCATACGCATCAATATCTAATGGTGGCGTAGTTGTTAATCCAACACTTATAAAAAATAAAACTATGAATTCTAAAACAAAAAGGATTGTAAGTTTAAAAACTAGCAAAAATATAAATAATATGTTGCGAGAGGTCGTAGTTAGTGCAGATGGAACTGCGTCGTTAGCTGAAGTCAATGGTTATTATGTTGGAGGAAAAACTGGAACAGCAAATAAGAATATAAATGGTGAATATACCTCAAAAAAATTAACATCTTTTATTTCTGTTTTTCCAACAAACAATCCTGAATACTTATTATTAACATTAATAGACGAACCTAAACCAGCACCTGAGCTTGTTTACAATTATAGAGGAAAGAAAATTTCAGGAATACACAGGAATGAGTCCGGTTGGAATTCTGCTTACGTTGCTGGCAAAATTATAGAGAAAATTGGTCCTATTTTAGCCATAAATAAAAACGATTTTTATGACAACTATGTTGTTAAAAAATCTGATTGATAACTTAAATTCTAAAATTAGTAATTTAAAGATTAGAAAGATATCAGCAGATAGTAGAAAAATTCAAAAGGGTGATTTATTTGTTTCTATAAAAGGAAACAAATTTGATGGTAATAAGTTTATTGATCATGCAATTTTAAAAGGAGCAAAAGTTGTAGTTTATTCAGGATTACTAAAGAAAAAATATAACAATATCACTTACATCAAAACAAAAAATACTAGAGATAAACTCGCAGAAATTTCATCAAAATACTTCAAAAAAAAACCAAAAAATATTATTGCTGTTACAGGTACAAATGGTAAGACATCAGTATCAGATTTTTTTCACCAAATTTTTACACTGAATAATAAACCCGTAGGTCTTCTTGGAACCTTGGGGTTTAAAAAAAATAATAATTTAAAAAAAAGACAATTAACTACTTTAGATTCATTAAATCTTCACAAAGATCTAGAAGAAATGAAAAAATCAAAAATAGACAATGTTATTATTGAGGCATCAAGTCATGGTCTTATTCAAAAAAGACTAAATTTTTTAAATATTAAATCAGGGATTTTTACTAATTTAAGCCATGATCACTTAGATTATCATAAAAATATGAAAAATTATTTTTCAGCAAAGTTAATTTTATTTAAAAAATTACTTAAAAAAAAATCTACAATTATTACAGACTCAGAAATTAAAGAATATCGAGTTTTTGAACGATTGCAAAAAAAGAGAAATCTAAACTTACAAAGTATAGGGAATTTTGGAAATACATTTAAAATTTTAAATCATAGAATTTTTAATAATTACCAGTTAATTAAAATCTTATATAATAAAAAAAAATATAATTTAAAAATAAATTTAATTGGATCAATTCAAATAAAAAATTTATTCATGGCTATCTTGGCTTGCAAAATTTGCGGTTTAAGTATCCAAAATATATTTAGAGTTATAAATAAAATTCAGAGTGTAAATGGAAGGTTGGAATTTATAAGATCTTTACCAAATCAATCAAAGATTTTTTTAGATTATGCTCATACACCTGAAGCATTAAAAAATGCAATAATCTCCCTTGAGGAACACTTTAATAAAAAAATAACAGTCGTTTTTGGATGTGGCGGTGAAAGAGATGAGTCAAAAAGAGAAAAAATGGGAAAGATAGTAAATAAATTATGTGAAAAAATTATAATTACCGATGATAATCCAAGAAATGAAAATCCATCTAAAATTAGAAAACAAATTATTAAAGTAATAGATAAAGGGAAGGTAAGAGAAATACCTGGTAGAAAAAAAGCAATTACTTTTGCATTAAAAAATTCTAGTCCATATGAAATTATTTTAGTGGCCGGAAAAGGTCATGAAAATTACCAAAACCTGGGAAAAAAAGAAATTTTTTTTAGTGATAAAATAAAAATTAAGCAAGTTCATTTAAGGAAAATAAGCAATAAAAAAAATCAATTAAAATATAATGATATTTTAATAAATAAAATATTAAAAAATAAAAGAGAAAACCTTTTTTCTGGTGTTTCAATAAATTCAAATACAATTAAAAAAAATAATTTATTTATTGCAATTAAAGGAAAAAATAAAGATGGGCATAATTTTTTAAATCAGGCAATTAGTAAAGGTGCTAATTATTGTGTTGTTTCAAAAAACGTCAAAAAAAGATTTAAACCGATTAAAGTAAAGAATACTTTCAATTTTCTAAAAACTTTCTCCAAAAAGAAACGGGAGTTTTCCTCAGCAAAATTTGTAGCTATTACAGGAAGTGCTGGTAAAACATCATTAAAATCAATGTTAGGAAATTTATTAAAATTATATTCAAAAACTTACTTTTCACCACAATCATACAATAATCACTATGGGGTTCCGTTAAGTTTATCTAATATTGAACCAGAGCACAATTTTGGAGTATTTGAAGTTGGAATGAATAAATTTAATGAAATTAATAAACTTTCTTCAATTCTAAAACCAGACGTAGGTATTATTACAAATATTTCTGAGGCACATTTAGAAAACTTTAGACACATTTCTGATATAGCTAAAGCAAAAAGTGAAATTATTCATAATATTAAAAAAAATGGGCTAATAATTCTTAATCGTGATGATAAATTTTTTAATTTTCACCAAAATATAGCTAATAAAAAAAATATTCGAATTAAATCCTTTGGATATTCCAAAAATGCTGATTTTAGATTTTTAAATACCAAGAAAATTAAAAATAATTTATTTCTTAATGCATCTTTAGAAGGAGAGAAAATATCTTTACCAATTAATAATTCTAACAAAAATTTTATTATGAATATACTTTGCTGTTTAGCAGTTTTAAGCGATTTTAATTTAAATACTAAAAATATTCAAAAGTTTTTTAAAAATCAAAAACCTTTAAAAGGGAGAGGAAAAATTAAAAAAGTAAAAAGGTTTGGTAAAACTTTTTATTTAATTGATGAAAGTTATAATGCAAATCCTTTGTCAATTAAAACAGCTTTAGAAAATTTTTCAAATATAAGAAAAAATAGAAAGAAAAAGTATTTCTTTTTTGGTGATATGATGGAATTAGGAAGCAAATCACATATTTACCACAAAAAAGTTACAAATTTTATTAATAAAAGTGATATTGATAAAACATATGTTTATGGAAAAAGGGCATCTAAAGCATATAAATTTATTAATAAAAATAAAAGAGGTGAAATTATTAATAATTTTGAGAAATTCGATAAGGTGATATCAAAAATTTTAAAAAATGGAGATTATTTAATGATAAAAGGATCAAACGCAACAAAACTTTATACAGTTTCTGATAATTATTTAAAAGGTCAACAAAATGCTTTATAGTTTTCTTACATCCCTTGTTGAAACATTTTCTTTTTTGAATGTTTTCAAATATATTACTTTTAGAATTGGTCTATCAGTAGTTACATCCTTAATAATAATCTTTTTAATTGGTAACCCACTTATTAATTATTTTGCAAAAAAACAAATTACTGGCCCTATAAGACAAGATGGACCAATCGATCATATTATTAAAAAAAGTGGAACTCCTACAATGGGAGGGTTAATGATACTAATTGGAATTATTGTTAGTACTCTTTTGTGGGCAGATTTAAAAAATATTTATATTTGGATTGTTTTATTTGTCTGTACATCTTTAGGTTTATTAGGTTTTTTAGATGATTATTTAAAAATTAAATTAAAAAATTCTTCTGGTATAAATGCCAAATTAAAATTTTTTGGACAATTTATGATAGCCTTAATAGCAATATTGACTTTAGTTTATTTTACGGATCATGAAACTATATCAAATTTATATTTCCCTTTTTTCAAAAACCTAATTTTAAATATGGGTTTATTTTTTATTCCATTTGGAATTTTTGTTATTATTGGATCTTCAAATGCTGTAAATTTAACAGATGGTTTAGACGGTTTAGCAACCGTTCCAGTTATGTTAGTGGCACTATCATTTTCACTTATATGCTATCTAGTGGGTAACACTATTTTCTCAGATTACCTTCAGATTCAATACGTACCAAATGTTGGAGAACTATCAGTTTTTTGTGGTTCGATAGTGGGGTCTTGTCTTGGTTTTCTTTGGTATAATGCCCCACCAGCTAAAATTTTTATGGGAGATACAGGTTCATTATCTTTAGGTGGATCAATAGCCTCTGTAGCAATAATTGTAAAACATGAAATAGTTCTAGCTATAGTAGGAGGTCTTTTTGTTTTAGAGACAGCATCAGTAATAATTCAAGTAATTTCTTTCAAGCTAACTGGAAAAAGAGTTTTTAAAATGGCACCTATTCACCATCATTTTGAAAAAAAAGGTTGGGCAGAGTCCACAGTAGTAATAAGATTTTGGATAATATCAATTATCTTGGCCTTAATTGGACTTGCAACTTTAAAATTAAGATAAAATGATATTTAAGCAGATTCTGAAAAATAAAAGTTTTTTGGTTTATGGATTAGGTTTAACCGGTCAATCTGTAATAAAATTTTTAAAAAAAACAAAAGTAAAAAATATTTATCTTTGGGATGATAATATCAATTTAAGAAAAAAATTTAATTTAAGAGAAAACAACTATTCGATAAAAAAAAAATTTTCAGAGGTAGATTATATAATACTAAGCCCCGGTATTAGTCTTAGAAAAAGCAATAAAAAAAAACAACTAAATAAAAACCAAAGAAAAATAATTACTGATATAGATCTTTTTTTTCTAACTAACAAAATTTTCAAATCTGTGGTTGTAACAGGTACTAACGGAAAATCTACAACATGCAGTATTGTTAAAAAGGTATTATCTGATTCAGGATATAATACTGTAGCAGTAGGTAATATAGGCAAACCAATATTAAATTATAATATTGGAAAAAAAAAAAATGTTGTAATAGTCATTGAGATGTCCTCTTTTCAATTGGAATATTCAAAATTCGTAAGACCAAATCATGCAATTCTTACCAATATAACTAGAGATCATTTAGATTGGCACGGAAGTATGAAAAATTATATTAATTCTAAATTTAAAATCTTTTTGCTTCAAAATAAAAAAGATTATGCCTATTTACCTCAAAATAAAAACATAATTAAACTTTTCAAAAAAAATAATATGGAGGCTAATATTGTTTTAAATAAAGTAAGGATACAAAACTTTATTAAAAAAAATATTTCAAATGCTCACTTAATGTCAAAAAGTAATCTTGAAAATATATCATTTATTTATGATTTAAAAAATAATTTTAAAATAAGTAATAAAAGCTTTTTCACCTCTTTAAATAAATTTAAAGGTTTACCTCACCGACAAGAAATATTTCTTAAAAAAAATAATATTTATTTTATTAATGATTCGAAAGCCACAACATTTACAGCAACCGAAGGGTGTTTAATGAATTATAAAAATATATTTTGGATTGTGGGAGGCCTCAAAAAAGTTGGTGATCGATTTAACCTAAGTAAAATTAAAAAAAATATATTAAAAGTTTTTATTATTGGAAAAAATAGATCTTTTTTTAAAAATAAAATAATCAAAAAAATAGATTTTGTAGAAACAGAAAATATTCATCAAGCAGTAAAAAATATCTTCAGTGAACTTAAAAACTTTTATAAAAATAAAGATAAAATATTTGTTATATTAAGCCCAGCATGTGCATCTTATGATCAATTTAAAAATTTTGAGGAGAGGGGAGAACTATTTAAAAAACTTATTAATTATAATGCAAAAAAATATCTCTGAAAATATTACGTCAAAATACTTTAAGTTTAACAAGTATTGGAGAAATATTGACAAACAAATATTATTTGGTTTCTCTTTATTATTCATTCTGGGTGTTTTTTTTTCATTCTCATCTACATCAATTTTAGCAGATGAGAGATTAGATCGAGAATATTATTCATTTTTCCAAAAACATTTTCTTTACGCTACTCTGTCTTTCTGTTTGATGATTTTTATTTCTTTTTTAAATAAGGATTTTCTAAATAAAACTTTTGTGCCTTGCTTTTTGATTTTTTTTATTATGTTATCTGTAGTTCCATTTATAGGAATAGAGGTAAAAGGTGCAAAAAGGTGGTTAAATTTTTATTTTTTTAATTTTCAACCAGTTGAATTTATAAAGCCATTTTTCATTTTAATAATTGCACAAATTATAAGTTCAAACAATTTTAAAAGTTTAAACTTTACTCACTTTATTTCATTTATAATTTTATCCTTAATAATATTTCTACTTGTAGTCCAACCAGACATAGGTCAATCAGTTTTATTAATAGCCACTTGGATTTCTGTAATTTTTGTTTCGGGTATGAATATTTATTTTATATTTGCCTTAAGCGTTATAGTTATTTCAGGTTTTTTTAGTTTAATTTTTTTCTCTCCTGAAAAATTTAATTATATTCTAAGTCGAATTTCATCTTTTATAGATCCTTCAAAAGGTGATGGTTTTCAATCACAAAAAGCAATTGATGCAATAAGATTAGGAGGGGTAAAAGGACAAGGAATGGGTGAAGGTATTTTAAAAGAGTCTGTACCAGAAGCACATACTGATTATATTATTGCAGTAATCAGTGAAGAATTTGGATCGATAGTTTCGATACTTATAATATGCATTTTTCTTTTTATTGCTTTACGGCTCACTAAAATAATTATTGATTCTAAAAATAACTTGCTAAAATTATCTTTAAGTGGCTTAGTTTCATTAATTATTTTTCAAACTTTCATACACGTAGGGGTCAATGCAAACCTATTACCAACTACAGGTATGACATTGCCATTTTTAAGTTATGGTGGCTCTTCTTTAATATCAAGCGGTATAATAGCAGGAATAATTTTAAATTATACAAGCTTGGAGATTGAGAATTAAATGGATAAAAAAAATTGCATTGTTATTGCTGCGGGTGGAACTGGTGGACATGTATTCCCATCTATTGGTTTAGCTAATTATTTAATGAAAGATTATGATATAGAAGTTTTTACAGATGAAAGAGGTATAAAATATTTAAATAATCATAAAAATATCAAAATAAAAAAAATTACTTCAAGCAGAGTTTTTGGCAAAAATATAATTTATTTTATAATAGGAACAGTTAAAGTTTTTTTATCAATTATTTTCTCAATAATTCTTTTAATTAAACTCAAACCAAAATTAATTATTGGTATGGGAGGATATTCATCTTTCCCAGTATGCTTGTCAGGATTTTTTTTAAAAATCCCAATATTTATTTATGAGAATAATCTAGTTATAGGAAGAGCTAATAAAATTCTTTTACCTTTTTCAAAAAAAATACTAGTCTCCACAAATAGTATTCAAGGTATTGATAACAAATATAAGAATAAAATAAGTCATATTGGGTTTTTATTAAGAGATAATATTTTAGGTGTAAAAAATACAAACTTAGAAGTTACTAAGAATAATCTATCGATTTTAGTAATAGGTGGAAGTCAATCTGCAAAAGTTTTTGGCGAACAAATCCCAGAAATAATAGAAGAATGTTACAAGAAAGGAATAAAATTTAATGTTTATCAACAATGTTTAGAGTCCCAAAAAAATAATATTCAAAATATTTATGGCAAACTTGATATTAAATTTGAATTATTTACTTTCTGTAACGATTTATCAAAGTATTACCAAAAAAGCGATATTGCGATTACAAGATGTGGAGCATCTTCTATTGCTGAACTAGTAAATCTAAGAATCCCCTTCGTGGCTGTACCTCTCCCATCATCAATTGATAACCATCAATTAAAAAATGCAAAATATTTTAACGAAAAAAATTATTGCTTTTTACTTGAGCAAAAATTTCTTTTATCTAAATTATTGAATATATTGCAAGATGCACATCAAGATAGAAACAAGCTGTATTCATTTAAGCAGAAAATGAGTAAGCATTCTGATAAAGAGTCTCTTATGAAAGCCAAACAAATAATTAAGGATTATTTTAATGGAAAAATCTAAAATTAGTTTTAGTGAAAGAATTCATTTTATTGGTATTGGCGGTATTGGAATGAGTGGATTAGCTGAAGTAATGAAAGATATGGGATTTAATGTTCAAGGGAGCGATATTGCTAATAACAAGAATATTGAAAGATGCAGAAAAAATGGAATTAAAATTTTTTTAAAACACAACAAAAGAAATATTAGAAATTCTTCAATTATAGTTAAATCTTCAGCGATTGGAAATAATAATCCAGAAATAATTTTTGCAAAAAGACAAAAATTAAAAATTTTAAAAAGAGCAGAAATGCTTGCGCATGTCGTTTCACTAAAAAAAAATATTGTAATAACTGGTTCACACGGAAAAACCACTACAACATCTCTTATTTCAAGGATTTTATACGATGCCAAATTAGATCCAACAATTATAAATGGAGGTGTAATAAATTCTATAAAAAGTTCAGCTAGACTTGGAAAAGGTGATTGGGCAGTTTTAGAAGCGGATGAATCTGATGGAAGCTTTTTAAATTTTCCAGTTAATTATTCTGTTATAACTAATATTGACGAGGAACATCTAGATTATTATAAAAATTTCGAAAATCTAAAAAAATCTTTTTTAACCTTTTTAAATAAAACACCAACAATTGGCAAATCTTTCTTATGTATTGATGATAAAGAAATAAAAAAAATAATACCCAGAGTAAAAAACAAAAATTTTTTTACTTACGGTTTTTCAAAAAAATCAAATTTTAGAATTTTTAATACAGTTTATAAAAAAAACTATTCCATTTTCGATATCAAGATCTCGATACCAGGAATAAGAAAAACTGTATTAAAAAAAATAAAGTTAAACCTTATCGGGGCTTATAATATTCTTAACTCTGCTAGTGCAATAGCTATTTGTTTACATATTGGTATAGATATCAAAGTTATTAGAAATGCACTTAAAAAGTTTAGTGGTATACAAAGAAGATTGACAAAAGTTTTTTCAGATAAACAAAGAGAATTTTTTGATGATTATGCTCATCATCCAACTGAAATCAAATCTGTTCTAAAAAGTATGAAGAAAATCAGTGCCGAAAGAAAAATAATTTCTGTTTTTCAGCCACATAGATATTCAAGGTTAAAATTATTAAAAAATAAATTTGCATCCTCTTTTCAAGACTCAAATGTAGTTATTTTGTGCCCTGTTTTTTCAGCAGGAGAAAAAGTTGATAAAAATTATGATACATTTAAATTTGCTGATCTAATATCAAAAAAGTCAAATGTTCAGGTGATTACTGTTGAAAATCAAAAAGATCTTAAAAACTTTTTTAAAAAAAATTTAATTAGTAATGAACTAGTGTTATGTATGGGTGCTGGGTCTATATCAAAATGGATAAGGGAAATGGAACTTTAAATGTCAAACTTATTTTCAAGAGATATAGATTTAAAAAATTACAGCTGGTTTAATCTTGGTGGCCCAGCCAAAAACTTTTTTAAACCAAAAAATAATACTGACCTTATAAATTTTTTTAATAAAAAAAATGATATTAATAAAAATATTCATATTTTAGGAGCAGGATCTAATACTCTTTTTAGAGATGGTGGATACAATGGAACAATAATTAAATTGGGAAAGGAATTTAGTAATATTGAAATTCTAAATGATGGAAATTTACTTGTCGGAGCTGCATGTTTAGACAAAAAAATTGCAAATTTTGCGCTAGAAAACTCTTTTAAAGACTTTGAATTTTTATCCTGTATACCCGGCAGTATCGGAGGTGCAATTGCTATGAATTGTGGGTGCTATGGCAATGAAATTTCTAAATTAGTTATTTCTGTTGATGCAGTGACATTTGATGGACAATTAAAAACTTTTAATAAAGATCAAATTAAATTTTTTTATAGAGGAAGTGACTTTGGAGAACCACTTATTATCACAAGTGCTAAACTAAAGGGTAGCAAGGGTAAAAAAAAAGAAATACAAGAAAAACAGAATAAATTTTTAGATCAAAAAAAGAAAAGTCAGCCTAGTAAAATAAAAACTTGCGGTAGTACATTCAAAAATCCTGGAAATAAAAAAGCTTGGGAGTTAATCAAAGACTCAGGATGTATAAATTTGAAAGTCGGCGGAGCTAAATTGTCAAATCAACATTGTAATTTTTTTGTTAATGAGGGAAACGCAACATCAAAGGATATTGAGCTGTTGATTGAGAGCGTTAAAGATAAAGTTTATTTGAAAACAGGTATAAAACTAGATCTTGAGATAAAGATTGTAGGGAAAAATTAACATTGTATAAAAAAAAAAAAATTTTAGTTATATTAGGTGGAACATCAAAAGAAAGAGCCATTAGTATAGACACGGGTCTGGCTTGTATTAAAGCATTAAAAAAATTAAAATATAAAATTATAAAATTTGACCCTAAACTTGCCCCGATCAGTGATATTAAAAAAAATAAAGCAGATATAATTTTTAATGCACTACATGGAAAAGGTGGTGAAGATGGAACAATTCAAAGTTTTTTTGAATACATAGGATTACCTTACACTCACTCTGGCCCTATTTCATCTATGCTTGCTATGAATAAGTATTTTTCTAAAAAAATATTTATAAAGAATAAAATTATTACACCTAAATATTTTTATTTAAATAAAATAAATTTCTCAAATATAGACCTAAAAAAAGAAATAAAAAAAAATAGACTTAAATTTCCAATAGTAATAAAACCAAACCAGGAAGGTTCTAGTATTGGTGTAAATATCTGTAAAAATTATAACTTTTTAAATAGTTCATTTAGAAAACTTAGAAAAAAATACGACGATTTAATATTTGAAAATTATATACCTGGAAAGGAGATACAAGTTGCAAATATTGGCAATAATGCTATTGGCGCTATAGAACTTCAACCTAAAAGAAAATTTTATGATTATGATGCTAAATATAAAAAGTCATCTAATACAAGACACATTATGCCCGCTGATATTTCAAAAAAAAAATATAAGGAAGTCTTAAAAATATCTGAGAAAGCCTATAAAATTTTAAAATGCAAAGGTATTGCAAGATGTGATTTTAGATTTTACAAAGACAAATTTTATTTATTGGAAGTAAATACACAACCTGGCATGACTAGTTTATCTTTAGTTCCAGAAATAGCAGCATATGAGAATATTTCCTTCACAAAACTTGTTAAATGGATGGTAAATAACGCAAGTCTTAATAGATGAAAAAAAAGAATATTTTTTTTTGGTTTTTTCTTTTTATTTTATTAACTACATTTTATTTTGATTTTAATAAAACTAAATTAGCAGAAACTTTTAAAATAAAAAAAATTGAGATCCATGGTGTAGAAAATGCAGATATAAATTTGTTAAATCTCAGATTAGAAAGATTTAAATATAATAACTTTTTTTTAATAAATCGAAGTCAAATAGCTTCTTCTATAATTGATATTGATTTTATTAATAAAGTTTTAATAAAAAAAATATATCCTGATAAGGTTGAGATAAAAATAAAGGAACATAAGATTATAGGTATAATTATAAAAAATAAAAATAAATATATTTTAAGTAAAGACGGAATAATTATTAAAAAATTTGATAAAAAATTTGAAACATTACCAATCATTTACGGAAAAGAAGCTCAAAATTTTTTTCCTCAATTTTATAAATCTCTTAAAGAAACAAATTTTGATATTAATAAAATCGAATTTTTTAAATATTTTGATACAAGGCGGTGGGATATATTTCTCAAAAGTGGCAGACTAATCAAACTTCCTAGTAATGAAAATGATACTAAGCAATCTATATTCAAATTTATGTCAATTAGTAAAGACAAAAAATTTGATAAATTTAAAATATTTGATTTTCGAGTAAAGAATCAATTAATAATAAAGTAAAAAACAATGGATGAAAAATTAATCATAGAGTTAGACAATGATAAAATTAAGTATGCTGTTTTTAAAACTAATAAAGAACAGGATTATAAACTATTAAGAAATAAAATCTCAACAAATGCAGGAATTAAAAAAGGAAAAATTCTTGATTTTGAATACTCATCAAAAATAATAAGTAATGATCTTAATGAAATTGAAAAAAATGTTAACAAAGTTTTTAAAAGTATCTCCGTTGTTTTGAATCAAAAAGATGTATTTTGTACAAACTTATGTGGTTTTAAAAAGTTAAATGGTTCAAAAGTTGAAAAGAGAGACCTGGACTTCATTTTAAATGAAGCGAAAAATTCTATTTCCAAAAACCAGAAAAATAATTCTATACTTCATATTTTGAATTCTAATTTTATTTTAGATAAAACAAAACAAGATAAAGTACCATTAAATATATTTGGAGACCATTTGAGTTTACATATGACTTTTGTTTCTATACCAGATAATAATTTAAAAAATATTAAGGAGATTTTTAATAATAGTGATTTAAAAATTGATAGAATAATTAGTAAACCTTTTGCTGAAAATATTAATTTACTTAATTCAAATAAAAAATTAAAAAATTTTATTTCAATAAATATTGGAAATGAGCTTTCAACTATTACTTTATGTCAAGATTCTTCTCTTGTTTTCTTTAAAACTTTCCCATTTGGGTCCAATTCAATTTATAATGATATAAATCAACTTTGCTCTTTATCGAAAAATGAAGCAAAAACAATTATTGAAAATTTAGAAAATAATAAATCAATATATATAGATAGGAAATTTTTTGTTAATTCAGATTATAAAAAAATAAGTTTAAATCATTTTAAAGAAATAATTAATGTTAGAATAAAAGAAATGTTAAATTATACTTTTAATAGCAATAAAGATTTAATTTATTATAAGAAAAAAATTGGAAAAATAAATATTTTTTTTGAAGATATTGATATTTACAAAAATTTGGGTGAAATCTTTAAAAGCCACTTAGATCTTAACGATCAAAAAATTCTTATAGAAAATTTCACTGACGATGACCTCGGGACACTTTATGGAGCAGCTGAATTAATATTTAAAGGTTGGCCCAATGAGGCGTTACCTTTCTCTATTAAAAAAAAGTCAATAATATCTGGTTTTTTCGATCGTTTTTTTAGCTAAATCGTAGTCTTTTGTAACATTAGTTGTTTTCAGTAGTTTTTTAAATTTCTATATAAACTTGAGTCATGTGGGACAAATATCAAAAAACAGTAAATAGTGAAACGAACTTTTCAGGAATCGGATTGCACTCTGGTGTAAAAGTTGACGTTACATTAGTTCCAGGTAATTCAAATTCAGGAATAGTTTTTAAGAGAACAGATTTAGAAAAAGACAATGAAATTGTTGCTAATTTTAAAAATGTATCTTCAGCAAAATTGTGTACTAAAATTGAGAATAATCATGGTGTAAGTGTTTCAACTATAGAGCATTTACTTGCAGCGTTTTATGTGTGTGGAATTGACAATATCATTGTAAATTTAAATGGTCCCGAAGTCCCTATTATGGACGGTTCAGCGAAAGAATTTGTAAAGATTATAAATGAGGTAGGATTAAAAACACTTGAAGGCAAAAGGAAGTTTGTAAGAGTCAAAAAAAGTGTTGAATTAAAAAAAGAAGATGGGAGAACAATAAGTGCAAAACCGTCAAGCCAAACTTTTGATGTAAAGTTTACATTAAATTACAAAAAAAACCCTTTAATTAAAACACAAATAAATAAAATAAATTTTGCGGAAAAAAATTTAGAAGACATTGTAGTTGCAAGGACTTTCTGCTTATACGAAGATATAGAGATGATAAAATCTATGGGACTTGCCAAAGGTGGAAGTTTAGATAATGCCATAGTTGTTAGAGGCAATGAAGTTTTAAATAGGGGTGGACTTAGATCTAAAAAAGAATTTGTAAATCACAAAATACTCGACCTAGTCGGAGATTTCATGCTTTCAGGAACTAGATTAATTGGTTCGGTAGAATGTTTTCACGGTGGTCATGCATTGACTATTGAATTCTTAAAAAAGATTTTTTCTAATAAAAATAACTATGAAGTTGTAGAAAGTCATTCTTTATTCTCTAATGTAAGAAAAATCATTCCTCTTAATAAGAGATTTGCTGTAAACGCTTAATTCTAAGACCATTTTACGCCAAGTGTTTTTTTTGTTATTAATAACTTAATGCGTAAAAATTTATTATTCATTTTTTTAATTACATTTCTTTTATCTTGTGGCGGCCCTAAATTAGATGAACAGGCAATTAAACCTCCAACTACTAACGAGGAGGCGATTAAAATTTATCAAGAAGGTTTGGACGGTATGTTGGAAGGCAATTTCCTTTACGCTTCAAAAAAGTTTAGTGAAGCAGAAGGTATGTTGCCACAAATAGATTGGGCATCAAAATCAGCATTAATGTCTAGTTACTGTTTATACAATATTAACTTTTATCAAGAAGCAGTTCTAAATTTAGAGAGATTTATTAGAATTTATCCGGCCAGTCCTTATATAAGTTATGCACATTATTTAATTGCAATAAGTTATTACGAACAAATACTAGATGAAGATAAAGATATCCAACCACTTCTATTATCTAAAAAAAAGATTGAGGTTTATTTAGAAAGATTTCCAGATACAGATTATGCAATCGATTTAAAATTTAAACTCGATTTGGTTATTAACCAACTTGCTGCAAAAGAATTACTTATTGCAAGGTACTATATAAAAAATGAAAAATGGATACCTGCGATTAATAGGTTAAAAATAATTGTTGAAAAATATGATAAAACAATTTTTATAGAAGAGGCTTTGCATAGATTGGTTGAAATATATTATAAAATTGGTTTGGAAAATGAAGCTAAATCAGCGGCTGCTTTGTTAGGGTATAACTACAATTCAAGTGAATGGTATGAAAGATCTTATAAAATATTAAATAAAAATTATAAACCTATTCAAATTGATAAGAAAAAAGACACAAGCTTAATTAAAAGAACAATAAAAAAAATATTATTTATTGATGAAGAATAAAGATAAAATTCAAATCGAGGCAGAATATAAAAGAAAGTTTAAAAAACTTTTAGATTTAAACAAGGCCTACTTTGAGAGAGATAACCCAGAAGTATCTGATTTAGATTTTGATAATCTTAAAAATGAGTTAGTAAAATTATCAAATAAATACAAATTTCTAAAAAAAATTCAAAATATAGATAATTTAGTAGGACATAAACCGTCATCTAAATTTGCAAAAATAAAACATTTTAAACCAATGCTCTCATTAAGTAATGCTTTTGAAAAAAATGATATGGTAGACTTTAAAAAAAAAATCAATAATTTTTTGAATCATAAGGAAGAAATTCAATTATCTTCCGAACCTAAGATTGATGGTATTTCATCAACTATAAGATATGAAAATGGTATTTTAATTTATGGTTTATCAAGAGGAGACGGTACTTTTGGAGAAGATATAACAGAAAATTTAATTACAATTAAAGATATACCAAAAAAATTAAACGATGCACCAAAAATTCTAGAAGTTAGGGGAGAAGTGTATATAGGAAAAAAAGATTTTGAAAAAATTAAAGATAAGTTTGCTAATCCTAGAAATGCTGCAGGTGGGTCGCTTAGACAAAAAAACTCAAGGGAAACCGCAAAGATACCATTGAGATTTTTTGCTTATGGTTCAGGTGAAATTAAACCAAACACTTTTGAAAACCAGTCAGATTTTTTAAAAAAACTTGAAAGATGGGGTTTTCCTGTTAATTCACTTTGTACAACAGTTAACACAATTGATGAGATTGAAAAAAACCATTCTAAATTAGAAAGTTTAAGATCTGATTTAGATTATGATGTGGATGGTGTAGTTTATAAAGTAAACAGCTTTAAATTTCAGGAAAGATTAGGTTCTACTTCAAATTCACCTCGTTGGGCAATCGCATATAAATTCTCATCTGTAAAAGCTACTTCTAAGATTAGAAAAATTATAATCCAGGTTGGTCGTACGGGTGCAATAACCCCCGTTGCCAAAATAGATCCAGTAACTGTAGGCGGGGTAGTTGTTTCAAATGCAACTTTACATAATGAAGATGAAATAAATAGAAAAGATGTGAGAGTTGGCGACATTATCACTATTCAAAGAGCCGGCGATGTTATCCCGCAAGTTCTCTCTGTTGATAAATCAAAAAGAGACAAAAGTAGTAAAAAATTTATTTTTCCAGACAAATGTCTCTGTGGATCTTTGACTAAAAAAGAAATTAATATATCAACAAAAAAGAAAGACGCTGTTAGTAGATGCACAAAAGGGTATGAGTGTGATTTTATAGCAAAGGAAAAACTCAAACATATCGTATCCAAAGACGCTTTTGAAATTGAGGGATTAGGAAAAAAAGTAATAGATAATTTTTGGGAACTTAAATTAATAAAAACGCCTGCTGATATTTTTAGTTTGGATTATAAAAAAATCGAAAAATTAGAGGGTTGGGGGAAATTGTCTGTAAGAAACTTACAAAATGCAATTAATAAATCAAAGAATATAGTTTTAGATAAATTTATTTATTCAATAGGCATAAGACATATAGGACAAGAAAACGCAAAAATTCTGAGTAATTTTTTTAAAAAACCCAAAAAGTTTTCTGAATTGTTTAATCAAAAAAAAAGAAACGAAATATTAAAGAACCTTGAAGATCTTGATGGAATCGGTGACACTCAAATAAAGTCAATAAATGATTTTTTTTCAAACAAAACAAATTCTCAAATAACGCAATCCTTAATGCTGTCTCTTAACATTAAAGATATTCCAAAGGTTAATAAGACCGGTAAATTAAGTAATAAAAGTGTCATGTTCACGGGAGGATTTGAAAAAATGAGTCGATCAGAAGCAAAAGCATTGGCCGAGGAAAATGGTGCAAAAATTTTGGGTACAGTTTCAAAAAAATTAGACTACCTTGTAATTGGTAATTCAAAACCAACTAGAAAAAAAATTGAAAAGGCAAAAGAATTGAAAGTTAATATAATGACCGAAAAAAATTGGTACAACTTATTAAATAGGTGAGCAGGCTTTAATTAAATCATTTTTTTCTTTAACATTCATAAATTTATATAAACTTTCCTTTACCTTTTTATGATAGTTATTAAGCCATTTTATTTCAGTTGAACTCAAAATACTTTTATCTATTAAATTTTTTTCAATAGGTGCCAAAGTTAATTCTATAAATTTATTTTTTTTAATATAAACAAGATTTTCTATTCTAATTCCAAACGAACCATCTTTATAATAACCAGGTTCATTGGAAAGTATCATACCATCTTTTAATTTTATCTGGCTATTTTTCGAAATAGACTGTGGTCCTTCATGTACATTTAAAAAATATCCTACACCATGACCAGTACCATGCGGATAATCTAATTTTATTTTTTTTAAGTATTTTCTTGCGTCGAAATCAATTTTTGAACCTGTTGTATTATTTCTGATTTTGAAATTTGAAACAGCAATATGACCTTTTAAAACCCTAGTATATATACTTTTGATATAATTTGATTTATTATCAAGAGAAAGTGTTCTTGTAACATCAGTTGTACCAAAATTATATTGGCCACCTGAGTCAACAAGATATAAATCTCCCTTTTTTAATTTTCTATTTGTTTGAGCAGTGGCTTTGTAGTGAATTATTGCGCTGTTAGGTCCAGAACCAGAGATTGTGCTAAAACTTGGAAATTTATATTTTGAATTCATTTTTCTAAAACTTTCCAACTTATTTTGTGCTGATATTTCTGTTATAGTTTTATTTTTAAAATTTTTCTTAAGCCAAAATAAAAATTTGGTTAGTGCAATACCATCTATTAAATGAGATTTTTTCATATTTTTTATTTCAGTATTATTCTTTACAGATTTTAAGAAATAAATTGGATCTATTTTTTCAAAAACTTTATTTTTTTTTCTCAATATCATTTTAAAATATAATGAACACGATTGTTTATCTAACCAAATTTTTTTATTTGATAGTTTTAAAAAAAATTTATTTATATCAATTTCATTTAAAATCTTTACTTTGTTTTTAAGGAATTTATGGAGTTTACGTGTTTTTTTTAAATCGGCAAAAAGGAATACCTCGCCACTTTTACTAATTACTAATCTTGTATTTGGAATTGGAGAGTAAAAACTATCATAACCTCTTATATTTAAGATCCAAGCTACATTTTCTGGGGCAGTAACCAACAATAAATCAATTTTATTTTTATTTAATAATTTTCTTACTTTTAAAATCTTTTTTTCTGCTTTATCACCCACCATATTTTTGGGTATCGAATAGTAGGACTGTGTTATAGCGTTTTGTTTTTTTGACCAAACTATATCTACTAAATTTTTTTCTATCGGTTTAAGTTCTATATTTTTAATTTTAAAAAGGTAATTTAACTGTTGCTCAGTATGCAACTTTGGATCAAAACCAATGATTATTTTTTTGTTTGTCTTTAAAACATTTTTTGGAAATTTCTTTGGAATTGTTTCTATTTTAAATTTTTTACCTGATTGGATACGTGCTTGAGTTGTATATCTTCCGTCAACGAATAAATAATTTTTGTTTTTAAATAAAATTGCAAAACCAGCAGAACCAGAAAAATTTGAGATAAATTTAAGTCGATCTTTATAAGCTGGAATGTATTCATTAAAATATTCATCGTTTTTTGGAACTATGTATCCATCAATTTTATATTTACTAAATAATTTTTTAAATTTATTCACTACTTAATTAATTTTTTTTTTAATCTTGCCCATCCTGGGCTTCTATATTCGATGTTATCATCTATAAGATTATCCTGATTGAAATCAAAGTCGTCAGCTATTTCTTTTACTGGTTCTTCATTTTTTTCAATACCATTATCAGGGAGTTCATTTATAAATCGCGAAGCCAAACTATCCATCCAATCACCATGCCACAATCTTTTCATTGCAAAAGAAATATAGGCTTTTTTTTGTGCTCTAGTTATGCCTACGTATGCCAATCTTCTTTCTTCCTCTAAAGCAAGATCCCCTTTTTCTTCTAGAGATTTTTGATGGGGGAAAAGACCTTCTTCCCACCCAGGTAAAAAAACACTTTCAAATTCCAAACCTTTTGCAGCATGCATAGTCATAATATTTACTTTTTCATCCCCCCATTCTTGATCGATTGATGTTGCCAGAGCAACATGCTCTAAGAAACCCTGTAAATTATCATAATCATGCATAGCTCTTAAAAGTTCTTTTAAATTTTCAATTTTGTTTTCATTTTCTAAATCTTTTTTATTTTTTAACATTGCTGAATATCCAGATTCATCTAAAATAATTTTTAAAAGATCATAATGCTTTTTGGTTTTTAAATTTGATCTCCATTTTGAAATTAATTCAAGCAAGTTATTAATCACAACTCTCACTTTAGGTTTAAATTCGTTTAGTTGTAAAAGCTTTCGCGCAGAATCTTCTAAACAAGATTTATTTTTTGATGAATAGTTGTGTAATTGTTTAATTGTAGCATCACCTAAACCTCTTTTTGGGGTATTTATAATTCTTTCAAATGCTAAATCGTCAAATTTTTGATTTATAATTCTTAAATAACATATTGCATCTTTAACTTCGGCTCTTTCATAAAATTTTATTCCTCCAATAATTCGGTAATTAATTCCCGTTTTTAAAAATCTTTCCTCAAACTCTCTTGTCTGATATATCGCTCTAACTAAGATTGCTATATTGTTAAGTGAAGATTTTTTTTTGATATTTTCCTCTATCAAATCACTTATACCTTCAGCTTCTTCTTTACCATCTCTATAACAGTTTAATTTAACAGCATCTCCTTTTTCGCCATCGGACCAAAGTTTTTTCCCCAATCGATCTTTATTATGAGATATCAAAAAAGATGCTACATCCAATATATTTTTAGTTGATCTATAATTTTGTTCTAGGCGAAAAACTTTACAATCAGGATAAACTTTGTCGAAACCTAAAAAATTTTTAATTTCAGCACCTCTCCAACTATAAATAGATTGGTCATCATCTCCAACACAACATATATTTTTATTTTTATTTATAATTAAATTTAGCCATTTATTTTGAATAAAGTTTGTATCTTGATATTCATCTACTAAAATATATTTAAAGTTATTTGAATAAATATTTTTAATATCTTCGTTACTTTCAAAAATTTTTACACAATAAAGAATTAAATCACCAAAATCACATGCATTTAGATCTTTAATTTTATTCTGATAAATTTTATAAACCTTAAGGATTTGTGCCTCAAATAAGTTTTTATTTGTCAAATTAACTTCATCAGGTAATAAACCCTTATTTTTCCACTGGTCAATTAAGGACATTATAAATTGGGGTGAGATTTTTTTTGCATCAATATTCTCACCTTTACAAATATTTTTAATAAGTTTTTTTTGATCGTCAGTATCCAATATTGTAAAATTGCTTTTCAAACCAATTGCTTCTGCATGTCTTCTAAGAAATTTTACACTTATTGAATGAAAAGTACCTAACCAAGCGAGCGAGTTTGTTTTACCACCTATTATTTTGATAACTCTCTCGCGCATTTCCTTGGCTGCTTTATTTGTAAAAGTGACACAAAGTATTTGATTTGGCCAAGCTTTTTTTTGCTCAAGAATATACGCCAATCGCGACGTTAATACTTTTGTCTTACCTGATCCAGCGCCAGCGACAACTAGACTAGGACCCTCTGTATTTAATACAGCAGATTTTTGTTCATCATTCAGTTTTTGTAAAAAATCTTTCATTGTAAAATTCTTTATTTTTGGTTCTATACTGCTTATAAAACAACGAGATGCAAAATTCAGCAACTAAAATTATAAAATTTATATTAAATAAAAAGAATATTGAAAAATTATATAAAAACCTAAGTAAACAAACAGTTATACCTTTAATTTTATTATCTGTTTTATTTATATTTTCATACTATTTTTTAAAACCTTATTTTTATAAGTATGACTCAAACATAAAAGTTATTGAAAAAAAAATAAAAGGAGAATTTAAATTAGATATAAAAATAAACGGCAAAATATCATATAGTTTTTTACCATCACCAAGAATTAAAATTAAGAAATCAGAACTAAATTTCAATAATAAAAAAAATCCTATTTTACTAGAGGAAATAAATATATTGATACCAGTTTTAAATAATAAAGAACTAAAAGATATTAATTTTAAAAAATTTTACGTAGAAAATAGTACCACTGAAATATACTCAAGTGACTTTAAAGACTACTTTATATACTTAACAAAAATTAAAAATAAAGATATTCTTTTTAAAAATTCAACTCTCTTTTTCTTAGACGATCAAAAAAATAAAGTTTTGTTTGAAGATTTTTATTTTAGTGACAAGTTAAGAAATAATACTCACCACATAGACTTAAAAAGTTTTTTTTCAGAAAATAAAATAAAAATTAAATTTAAAAACATCATCGACGGAAAAAAAAATTTAGATATTGAAGTCCCGCAAATCGATTCAAATATCAAAGTATCCTTTAATCCTTCTAGTAGTTTAGAAAGTGTAAAAGGAAAGTCAAAAATTAAACTATTTGATAATATTCTTATTATTAATTTTGAGGGTAAAAATAAATTTAAAATTTACGAATCATTTTTGAGAAGTAAATTTTTAAATTCTAAGATAGATGGTGATATTTCGTTAGTTGAAAATTTAACATTCAACCTTAATTTACAAATAAATCAAATAAATTTCAGAAAATTGATTTTTAATTATTTTCCGGAAGGAAAAGAAAATAATATTTTCAATTCAGGTTTGAGTAAAAAAATTAACGGTAAATTAAACATTTTAATTAAAAATACAGACTCCTTCATCGGAAGAATAAACGACCTCAAAATGAAATTAATTTTTGAAAATGGAGATATTAGGGTGCAAAGCGGATCTGCAATTTTGCCATATAAAAGCAAAATCAATTTTAATTTTTTGTTTACCGAAAACCTTACTAATCCATTTATAGATTTTAATATAAATTTTAACTCTCAAAATACAAACAAAATTCTTAGGAGATTTAATATTTACGAAAAATTTAATAAAAAAACATCGCTATCCCTTCAAGGAAAAATAGATGTAGAAAAAAATAGAATAAAATTTAAAAATATAATATTAAATAATAGAGAAAAACTAGATAGAAAAGATATATTAGATGTAGAAAAAAAATTTAACCAATTTGTTTTAGACGCAGGTATTGTCGGTATTATTGATTTTTTTAGGTTAAAGAAATTTACAAAAGAAATTTTAAATTAGTGTCACTAAAATATTATCTTGGTTTTATCATTTTTTTAGGATCAACAATTTTTATAAATTCTTTTTCACTAATCAATCCAGTTTTTAAAGCTTCCTCTTTTAAAGTTGTACCATTTGTGTGGGCTTTTTTTGCTACTTTAGCTGCATTATCGTAGCCAATCTTTGGAGATAAAGCAGTTACTAGCATTAATGAATTATCAAGCAAAAACTTTATTCGTTTTTTATCGGCCTTTAGACCTTTTATACAATATTTTGCAAAGCCACTGGCAGAATCCGACATTATATTTATTGATTGTAAAATATTATGAATAATAAGTGGCTTAAAAACATTAAGTTCGAAATGTCCGTGTGATCCAGCCATGGTTATACCATTATGATTTCCAATCACTTTTACACAAACCATTGTAACTGCCTCGCACTGAGTTGGATTTATTTTACCTGGCATAATCGAGGATCCAGGCTCGTTTTCTGGAAGTATCAATTCACCATAGCCAGCTCTAGGACCAGAACCTAAAAATCTTATATCATTTGCTATTTTCATTAGACAAACAGCTGCAGTATTCATTGTTCCAGAAAAGTTTACTATTGCGTCGTGTGCAGCTAAAGCAGCAAATTTATTTTTTGCAGGTTTAAATGGAAGTTTAGTTATTTTTTTTATCTCTGTAACTATTTTTTTATCAAAATTTTTTTTTGTATTTAAACCTGTTCCTACTGCTGTTCCTCCCTGAGCCAGGTAATATATTTCATCTAAAGATTTTTCTATTCTCTCAATACATTTTTTTAATTGTGAATGATAACCAGAAAATTCTTGACCCAATGTTAAAGGTGTAGCATCTTGCAGATGTGTTCTACCTAACTTTACTATTTTATTAAATTGAGTAATTTTTTTACTTAATTCTTTTTCAAGAAGCTTTAAAGCTGGTAATAATTTTTTTTTAGTTTTTAAAGCAATGGCTATATGCATCGCCGTAGGGAATACATCATTTGTTGATTGGGATTTATTAACATGATCATTTGGGTGAACAGGTTTTTTAGTTCCCATTTTTCCTCCCATCATTTGAATTGCTCTATTAGATATTACTTCATTGACATTCATATTAGTTTGAGTACCCGACCCAGTTTGCCAAACCTTTAAAGGGAAATGTTCGTTGAGCTTGCCTTTGATCACCTCGTCGGCAGCCTTAATAATGTATTTACTTAATTTTTTGTCTAAATCTCTATTCCTTGCATTAACAATAGCAGCTGATTTTTTAACAATTCCTATTGATTGAATTAAAATTGGTCTAACTAGAAAATCACCAATATCAAAGTATTTATTTGATCTTTGTGTCGAAGCGCCCCAATACTTATCACCAGGAACTTTAATTTTACCTATAGAATCAAATTCAGTTCTATATTTCATTCGTGTACCAAATTATATTAAACATTGATAATTGTAAACTAGTTAACATTTAACTGTGGAGATTTTATGACAAACTTTAATAGTGTTAAAAAATTCATGGAAGTTTTTGGTCAGGAAGTAAAGACTAAAGCTGAATTTCCTTCAGAAAAAATAATTAAACTTCGATTAAATTTAATCCAAGAAGAATTAGATGAATTTGATCAGGCATTGAAAAACAAGGATTTAAAAGAGGTAGCAGATGCTTTAACTGATATTTTGTATGTAACGTATGGAGCGGGACATGCATTTGGAATTGATCTTGATAAATGTTTTGAAGAAGTTCAAAGATCCAATATGAGTAAACTTGGAGAAAATGGAAAACCAATTTATAATGAAAAGGGTAAAGTAATGAAAGGACCTAAATATTTTCAGCCGGATTTAAACAAATTTATTAAATAAGAATGTTAAAATATTTTTCTAATATTTATAATCTTTATTGGAAACACAAATCCTTTTTACCAAAAAAACAATACTCATGTTTTGGTGAAGATTTATTTGTTAAAGATTTTTTTGAAAATGATAATAAAGGTTATTACGTTGATGTGGGTTCATATCACCCTTTCTTTTGGAATAACACATATTTACTTTACAAAAAAAATTGGAATGGAATAAATATAGACGCAAATCCATTATCTACTGAGCTTTTTAATATTGCAAGAAAAGATGATTATAATTTTAATCTTGCTGTGACAAATAAAAAAAAAAATAAAATTAAACTTTTTTATAGGAGAAATATGAACGTTCTAAACACAACTGATGAAAGTTTTGCCAAAAGAAATTTTCCTAACGGATATGAAAGTAGAGAAATTGAATGTTTGTCACTCAATAATATTTTGGAAAAAACTAGATTCAAAAATAAAATAATCGATTTCTTAAATGTTGATGTAGAAAATACAGAGAAAGATGTTTTAGAGTCTCTTAATTTTGATATTTATAAACCTAGGTTAATATGTGTTGAAATCCATTCAGAAAATGAAGGAAGTTTTAAAAATAATCCAACTTTTAAATTTCTCGATAACAAAGGCTATAAAATAGTTTGGAAAAAAGAATATAGTTATATTTTTTCTTAAAATTAAAAGAAGTATGAACAGTTTCTGTGCAACATTGCATGAAGTTCTATTAACTTATTAAAACTCTTATTATATCCACCACCTAAGACACCACAAAGTGGTATTTTTCTTGAGTAAAAATTTTCAATCACAGTTTTATCTCTTAAATTTATACCTTCATCGGTTAATTTTAATTTTCCTAACTTATCGTTAAAATGAACATCGACACCTGCGATGTAAAAAATAAAATCAAAATTTAATTGGTTTAACTTTGATAGATTGTTTTTAAGCACTTTTAAATATTCTCTATCCTCAAGTCCATCATTAAGCTCAATATCTAAATCGCTCTTTGATTTTTTTGCAGGGTAATTAGTTTTACAATGCATACTAAAAGTAAATATATCTCTATCATTCTTAAAAATATCTGAATTTCCATTTCCTTGATGAACATCAAGATCAAGGATAAGAATCTTTTTTATATTTTTTTTATATTTTAGATAATTTGCAGCAACAGCAACATCATTAAAAACACAATATCCTGCACCGTTATTAAAAGATGCATGATGACTACCCCCCGCGGTATTACATGCAAGTTTATGATTTAAAGCGAGTTTACTTGCTAAAACAGTTCCACCTGTCGCAAGAAACGATCTTTTAATAACACTATCATTGATGGGAAACCCAATTTTAGTTTCAGATTTTTTATCTAAAGTCTTATTTTTAATATGGTTGATGTAGCTCAGAGAGTGGGATTTACTTAAAGTTTCAACCGAGCATTCTTTTGGAATGTAAAATTTTTTAATAATATTATTTTTTAAAAGATAATTAGCTAAAGAAGAAAATTTTTTAATAGGAAAAACACTATTTTCATTAATCTTAGCTACATATTCGGGATGATTGACTACTGGTAATTCCATTTTATAAAGGACATCGTATTGCTAAGTAATTTATAATTAACAACCTTTCTTCTCTTTAAGCCTATTTAAATGCAAAGCTCTTTCTTTAGCAGCAATTACTGCCTCCTCAACATTTTTCATTGTCACACCTGCTCCGGGAAGAAAAAATAATATTGCTCCAATATTATGTGGAGAACTCATTTTTTTTGCTTCTTGAGCTTCATTTGCATACTTATTAGCTATTTCAATTTCTTTACTTAGTTCTTCACAAGTTAGTTTGTTGTCATTTGGACCAATAATATTTACTACTGTTGGAGTTGCGCAAGCTGTTAGTATAATTAATAATAAAAATGTTATAATTGTTTTTTGCATATTTAAAGGGGCGTTCTGTTAACAGGTGCCCCAAACTTTGTATCATTATTCAACAATAATTTTAATTAAAAACATTCAATTGTTTAGAAGAGATATTATATCTTCAATTAGTAATTATGGATTACTCGGTGGTGCAAATTACCCTTTAGACTACATTTTTCATTCGTTTTAATCTTGATAATTAATATTTTACATTGATTATCTTTACTACGCTGAGTTTTTTATTTATTTTATGTTTGAATTGAGTATATCTCAAGCTAACAGATGTCTAAAAATCTTATTTCAATAATTGGAGGAGCTGGACATGTAGGCTTTCCACTCGGGTTAGCTTTTGCTAATAAAAATTTATATGTCAACTTAATAGACTTAAATAGCCGCAGCTTAAAATTAATTAAATCAGGTAAGCCACCTTTTTACGAGTTGGGTGCAAAAAAAATATTAAGCAAATGCTTAGCCGATAAAAAAATATTTTTCTCAACAGATTTAGCAAGTGTTAAAAAAAGTAAATTTATAATAGTATGCATAGGAACACCTATAAATAAAAGGCTGAAGCCACAAACAAAACAATTTTTTGATTTTTTTTCATCTTTATTTAAACATATTAGAAAACATCAAATTATAATTATAAGAAGCTCTGTTTTCCCTGGAATAGTTGAAAAAATTTCTAAAAAATTTGGAAAAATAAATAATAATATTTCTTACTGTCCTGAGAGAATTGTACAAAGCAAGGCTTTAGTTGAGCTACCACGCCTTCCTCAGATAGTCTCTGGGCTAACTAAAAAATCTGTAGAAGAGTCAAGTAAGCTTTTTAAAAAGATATGTAAAAAAATTTTAGTTTCAAATATTAAAGAGGCGGAGCTTATTAAATTATTTTCAAATTCTAACAGATATATTAATTTTGCGATTGCTAATCAATTATACTTAATCTGTGATAAATATAATGTAGATTTTAAAAATGTACGAAATTTAATGATGCTAGGTTATGAAAGAAATTTAAATTTACCTAACTCAGGTTTCTCTGCGGGTCCCTGTCTCTTAAAAGATACTATGCAGCTAAGTTCTTTTTATAAAGGCAACTTTTCACTTGGTTTAGCCTCCATGAGAGTAAACGAGAGCATGGTAGATTTAGTAATAAAAAAAATAAAGAAAATCAGAAATTTCAAAAAGAAAACAATTGGAGTTTTAGGCATCACATTTAAAGCTGAAACTGATGACATTAGAGACTCATTGCCATTAAATTTAATCAAGAAATTAAAAAGAAATAAACTTAAAGTAATTTATACAGATGTTTATTATAAAGATAAATATTGTTACGATTTTAAGACACTTATAAAAAAATCAGATATAATTATTTTAGGTGCGCCGCATAAAAAATATAAAAGAGTAAAATTACCAAAAAATAAATATTTAATTGATATATGGGGAATCATTTAATTAAATGAAAAAAATAATTTTAGCTCAACCATTAATTAATATTAGTGATGCAAAAAAAAATTTGAACTCCGTTTTAAAAAGTAATTTTATAAACGAAGGAAATAAAACTGGGAACTTTGAGAAAAAAATTTGTAAATTATTAAATGTTAAGTACGCGGTCGCAACTACCAGCGGGACGGTTGCTTTATTTCTTGCTTTAAAAGCTGCTGGTATTAGAAATGGAGATGAAGTGATTGTTCCAAATATTTCTTTTCCAGCAACTGCTAATGCGGTAACAATGTCCGGAGGTAAAGTAATTTTAGTTGATGTAAATCCGTCAAACCTACTTATTGATGATAAATCATTATTAAAAAAAATAAATCGTAAAACTAAGTTTATTATTCCTGTCCACGTATCGGGAAGAGGGGGAAATATAAAAAAAATTTTAGAAATATGTAAAAAGAAATCAATAAAAGTAATAGAGGATGCCGCAGAAGCACTAGGATCCAAAATTCAAGGGAAAAATTTAGGAAGTTTTGGTGTAGCAGGTTGTTTCTCACTCGCTCCAAACAAAATTATAACTAGTGGTCAAGGTGGGATAGTTGTTACAAACAATTCTGAATTATTTAAAAGATTAAAGAGACTTAAAAATCAAGGAAGGGAAGGCCCTACCACTGGGGGAGAAGATAAATATATTTCTATCGGTTATAATTTTAAATTTACAAATTTACAATCATCTCTAGCATTATCACAATTAAAGAATATTAATTGGAGAATAAAAAGGTTAAAGGAAATTTATAAATTTTACTTAAATAATTTGAATCAAAATAAAAACTTTAAAATAATCAAATTTAATTTAAAAGATGGCGAACTTCCTCTATGGATTGATGTATGGTGTTTAAAACGAAATAGACTATTTAATTTTTTAAAAAAGAAAAATATTATTTGCAGATATTATTGGAAACCTATTAATACTTGTAAACCTTATAAATCGTCTTTTAAAGGCTTATTAAACTCAAAAAAACTTCAAGAAAAAATGATGTGGTTACCCTCGTCTTTAGATATGAGTATAAAAGACCAAAAAAAGGTTTGTGAAAAAATTAATCTTTTTTTCTCAAAAATGAGATAATGAAAAAAGAATTATCAATTATTTTACCAATATTTAATGAGAGAGATAGTCTACCCATCATGGTTAGGTTGTTAGATTCATCAATAAATTTTAAAAAAGAGATAATTATTGTTTACGACTCAGAAAATGATAATGCTATCGATGTAGCAAAAGATCTAGTTAATGAATTGGAAGATGTGAAATTAGTTCATAATAAAATTGCACCTGGAGTAAGATTTGCAGTTGAAGCAGGAGTAAAAAAAGCTAATTATGACATCATATTAATAACGGCAGTAGATGAAATTTTTCCAATTTTAGCGATTGACAAAATGATATCACATTTAATAAATAGTGATTTAGATTTTTTAAGCGGAACAAGATATTCAAAAGGTGGTGTTCGCTTAGGTGGTTCTATAATAGGTTCAATTTTTTCAAGAATTGCTAATAATCTTTTTAAATTATTTACAAACATTCCTTTATCAGATTGCACTACAGGAATAAAAATGATGAAAAAAACTGTATGGGAGTCAATTAAACTTGAGTCAAAGCCAATAGGTTGGGCTTATTCATTTGAACTATCAATAAAAGCATATCTAAAAGGTTTTAAAATAGATGAGTACCCTCTTAAATCTGTAGACAGATTATTTGGCGGATCCACAACATTCAAGTTTGGTCCTTGGTTAAAAGAATATTTAAAGTGGTTTATTTGGGGTGTAAGGAAAATTAAAAATGAGAAATAAAAAAAATTTTTTAGTAACGGGTGGCACGGGGTTTATCGGATCCAACATTTGTAAGCTTTTAATTGAACTTGGTCACGAGGTTACAATTTTTGACAACAATTCTAGAGGTGAATTAAAAAGAATAAGAGAATTAAATAAAAAAGTTAAATTTATAAGAGGCGATATTAGAGATAAGAAAAAATTTTTTAAAAGTTTGAAAAATATTAATTCAATTATACATCTTGCTTATATTAATGGAACAAAATATTTTTACGAAAAACCAGAACTAATTTTAGATGTAGCTATTAAAGGTTTAGTAAATATATTTGATGGATGTAAAAAATTTAAAATTAGGGAATTATATTTAGCATCAAGCTCTGAGGTATATCAAACACCTTTAAAAATCCCTACCTCAGAAGAGGAGCCTTTAAAAATTCCCGATATAAATAACCCTAGATTTTCATACGGAGGTGGAAAAATTTTAACAGAATTAATGGGAATTAACTACGGAAGAAAATTTTTCACTAAAATTATTATTTTTAGACCTCATAATGTTTATGGAGCTAATATGGGTAATGAGCATGTAATACCAGAATTGATTCAAAAAATGAGAAAAATTAAAAAAAATAGTTTTCTAAAAATTCAGGGAACAGGAAAAGAAATTCGTTCATTTATCTATATTAAGGATTTTATAAGTGCATTTCACAAACTTATGACAAAGGGAAAACATTTACAAATTTACAACATCGGAACAACTCAAAGTATTAAAATTAAAGATTTAGTTTTAAAAATTTCAAAGATAATGAAAAAGAAAATAATTATTAAAACCTCCTCCTTAAAGAAAGGTAGCACCAAGATAAGAAAGCCAAATATAGCAAAAATAAGAAAATTAGGATTTAAACCTAAGTATACACTTGATCAAGGTTTGAAAGAAATTATTTTTAATTAAACAAAATAACAGAGTTTACTCAGTTGAATTAGTTATTCTCTACCTTTAAAGATTGCATTATCTTGCTCGAGCATTTTTTGAAATTCTGTAAAATTTTTACCTTTATATGAATTTTTTAAGTGTTTCTCATAATAATCAAAATTTATGTAATAATAATAATTTTTATAATCTACTGAATCATTATGTTTATAAATAACTTTCTGATTTTTTGTCAGAAGTTTAACTTCTTTAGCATTTATTATCATTTTAGATCTTGGTCCCCAATCCTCGCCCCAATATGAAAAAAAAGTTGAGGCATATAAAATTGAGGGAAAACATAGAATTAAGAAAAAATAATTATAGAGATTTTTAATTTTATTTTTTTCAAAACTTTTGTACAAATTTATGATTAATAGTCCTGCACAAAATGATAAGCCAAAACCAATATCCCTTCTAAAAAATATAATTGTATAAACTAAAAATACTACAAAGTATAATATTAGTGTCATTTTAAAGTCTCTCAAATCAGCAGGATTTTTTTTATTCTTAGTTAAAAAAATAATTAATAAAATTAAAAAAAACAAAATTAAGAAAATATAAATGTAAAAATTATTGTACAAATGTGATTTAATATAATTTTTTTTATCGTAATGTTTTAATACCTTTTCTATAGATGCTATATTTAAACTTGTAATTAAATTATCAAATCCTCTAATAATATATGTCTCAAAATTACGAGGTGCATAAGTTGATCTATAGAAATAAAATTTATTTTTATTTTCTGGGTTTAGCAATCTTTCATAATAAGTTTGAGTTTGATCATTAATTCTTGCTTCAAGTAAAGGGAGAATCTTGCCTGTTTTAAAATAAAGTAAACTAATAAATATTATAAGCGGAAAAAATATAACAATGGTTTTTTTAAGAATATTTTTTTTTGAAAAAAAAAAAATTACTATTAAATACCCAAGTATTGGAAATATTAAACCAGATTCTGTAGTTAAGAAGGCTAAGCAGGCAAATAAATTATAACAAGTAATAAAAAATATTTTGTTTTCTGTTTTTTCAAAGCAAAATATTATTGCCAAAATCGCGGAAAAACCAAATAGTGCTGCTAACACATGTCCATAAAATATATTCCATGACAAAGCTTTGATACTAACACTGTAATTTAAAGCATAATAAGCTGACAATAATAGTGCTAAATCTAATCTGGTAAATATTTTTTTTGCAATAAAAAAAATAATTATACATGTAATAGTATGAAACAAAACAATTACAAAATGAAATAAAATATTCGTATCTGGAAGAAGTTGATTTAAAAGATAATATATGGGCATATATCTATTAGGGTCATCAAAACCATATTCACTATAAAAATAAAAAGGCTCTAAGGTTAAAATTTGATTATTGATTAAATTATATAATTTTGCGGCATGAATATAGCCGTAATCATCAAAGGTCCATGGATTATCAAAAGTTATTAAAAAAAAAATTAAGTTAATTGATATTAAAAAAAAAATATATTTATTAAAAAAAATTCTTTTATTGAACATTTTTAACAAATTTTAATTTTTGGTAAAGGAATTATAAATTTACCCTTGTATCCTTTACTTTTTAAATTTTTAATTAATTCTTTTGAAATATGCCAAGATAAAAGAAGCAGATACTGAGGTTTTTTTTTAAATATAAATTCCTCAGGCATAATAGGAATTTTTGTACCAGGCAAATAATGACCAATTTTATGTGAACCCTTTATTTCACAAATATAATCTACCATTTCCTCGTTAATACCCACATAATTTACCAATGTGGTAGCCCTCGAAGGAGCTCCTACTGCAAAAATATTATGATTTTTATATTTAATTTTTTTAATTATCTCTAACAGATCGATTTTTGATTTTAAAACTTTAGATTTAAATAGGTTCAAATTTTTTTTTGATAAATATTTTTTTTCTTTTTTTAAAGCAATTTTTACACTTTTGTGAACTTCAAAAGCCTTATTTTTAGTCGCGTAAACTCTTATAGAACCACCATGAGTTTTTATGTTTTTTACTTTTATGATTTTTAACCCATATTTATTAAAAATATTTTTAAGACTAGTAACCGTATAGTATCTTAAATGTTCATGATAAATCGTGTCATATTGCAATGTTTCTACAAGTGATAGAAAATAGTGTGACTCACTCACAAACACCCCATCAGGCTTCATTAACTTTAATATATTTCTTATTAACTCATCGATTTTATCTATATGTGCGAAAACATTAGTTGCTGTGATAACTTTGGCTTTGCCAATTTTTTTAATAATTTTATTTACTACTTGCCTATCAAAATAATTTATAATTGTTGGCACTCCCTCTTTTATTGCCTTATAACCAATTTTTTCAGGCGTTACCCCAAGAATTTTGCAATCTTTAAATCTTTTTAGAAGATTTCCATCGTTAGATCCTATGTCAACAACCAGGTCTTTTTTTTCTAACTTTATTAAATTATGTGTTTCATGATATAGATCCTCAAAATTTTCTCTTAAAATTTTTGTTGTACTGCTTGTATAAGGGTAAGATTTTGGAAAGAGAATTTTTTTATCTACTATATTATCTATTTGAAATAACTTGGATGATGGAGAATAAACAAGATTTGTTGGGAAAAAATATTCAAAATTTTTATAAGATCCCACTTTTTGCATTTGATTTACTCCAGGCAAAAAACCCAAGGATAATACTCTAATTAAATCTTTCTTATTTGAAAATTGACACTTATTAATTATTTTTGAAATTTTTTTCATAAAATTATTTTATCTTTCTTTAATATATATCATATTTCAAGTACATTAATTTATCAAATGACCTGTAAAAAACTATATTAATAACTGGAGTAGTTGAATATATGGGATTAAAATTAAGTTAAGCAAAAAAATAATTTTATGAAAACTAAAATTTCTTATCGACCAGAAATAGATGGTCTCAGAGCTTTAGCTGTTGGAGCAGTAATTATTTATCATGCAAGAATATATTTAGGTGAAAATTTTATATTTCAGGGTGGATTTTTAGGTGTAGATATTTTTTTTGTGATCTCAGGGTACTTAATAACATCAATTATTTACAAAGAGTTAATAACAACAAAAAAATTTTCTATCATAAAATTTTATGAGCGTAGAGTAAGAAGAATTGTTCCTCCTTTATTATTGGTATGTTTTAGTTCATTGATACTTGGATATATATTTCTTTTTCCTAGAGAATTTATTGATCTAAGTATTTCAACAATCACAATGTTAGGTTTTGTCTCTAATTATTATTTCTACCAAACTGGTTTAGAATATGGGGCAATAGACACACTTTTAATCCCTCTCTTGCATACATGGTCTCTGTCGGTTGAAGAACAATATTACATATTAATACCTTTTATAATATTAGCTATTTATAAATTTTCTAAAAAAAATTTTTTTTTAATTTTTTTTTTAATATTTACTTCAAGTATTATTTTTTCTCAAATAGGCAGTCTAAAATTTCCACAATTTAATTTTTATTTTTTGGGTTCAAGAGCATGGGAATTATCGGTTGGATCACTTTTAGCATTTTTTAATTTTAAAAAAAAAAATTCCTATTTATTACTAAAATATAATTATTTCCCATTTATTGGGATACTGTTAATCTTATTCTCATTTATCAAATTAGATAATAATTACTCACAACATCCTTCTATGTTAACATTGATACCTATTATCGGAACATGTTTAATAATTCTATTTGCAAGTAAAGACGAAATTATTACCAAAATTCTTAGCTCAAAATTTTTTGTTAGTATAGGACTTATTTCTTATTCCTTATATCTTTGGCATTACCCTGTATTTGCTTTTTTAAGAACTGGAAATATATTAGATGTAAATATTTATATTAAAATCTTATCAGGGTTATTAATTTTATTTTTATCAATCCTAACATATTTTTTGATTGAGAAACCATCAAGAAACAACAAAAACTCTTTTAAAAAAATTATGACTCTTATCTTTACAAGTATTATTTTAATTTTAATTACATGTTTTTTAATTATTAAAAATAATGGTTTTTTAGATAGACTTAAAACCAAAAATTACTACCAAGAACTATCTACTTATAACTATTTGAAACAGGACGATAAAGTATGCTTTTCAAGAGTAAATGATTTCTGCAAATTTGGAAATGGTGAAGTAAAAGTGTTTCTTATCGGAGACTCTCATTTGTCAAGTTTATCTTTTGATTTAAAAGAAAGATTAGACGATTCTTTTACTTTCATTCCAATAACTGATGCAGTTTATTTTCATTTTGAAGAACATGTTTTATTTAATAAAAAAACAAAAAGTATTGTAAATAACTATAATAAGCTAAATCATAACATAAACGAACTTCTTAAAAAATCTGAAGATAACATAATAATTATTGGAGGTATTACTTCTTATTATTTTCATCAAAAAAGATTTGCAAATAATAATCCCTATAATCCATATCAATATGTTTCAAGGTCAAACTTACAGACAGAAACAAGTGAGTTAAAGAAGGACTTTAAAAATTTAATAAGCAAGTTATCAAAAAAAAATAAAATAATTCTTTTGTATCCCATACCTGAAATTGGTATCAATCTAAATAGATATTTGATTAATAATTTTTATGGCGAGTGGCAATTTGATTATAATGATTATCTATCAGTTAATAACGAAATCATAAATTTTTTTGATGAAATAGATTTAAAGAATCTCATTAAAGTTAAACCACAGAATAAATTTTGCAATAAGATTACAGAAAAGTGTAAAGTCTATGACGATAATAATATTTTTTTTTCTGATAAGCATCACCCATCTCTAAAGGGAGCTAACATGATAAATGATTTGATTTTGGCAGAAATTAAAAAAATAGATTTTAAATAAAAGGGCGTTCCGTAGAACAACCTCTAAATCATAAATAACAGAGAACAAGGACTTTTGGAAATTTCTTAGTAGAAACTTCATAGTAAGTTTTTATTATTTGTCAGATTCCTTATTTTGGTTCTTCGTAAAAAGAAAAAGTACAATTTCATCTTAAAGAGATTAATTAAACACAATATAAGTTATTTATAACTTGAAATGAATATATTTGTTATGTAACTTTTAGGTGAAACTTTTACATCATCAAATAAATAGTTATGAAAGATATTGCTATATTCGGTTTTAAAGATAGTTCAACTGGACAATTAATTAATATGTTGGACGATAAATATAAAAAAAAATTGAATTGTATTTTAAACGTTAATAAAATATCTAAAATTAATATTACTGAAGAACATAAAAAACGACCTAATAAAAAAAGTGCATTTATATTAAATAATAAAATTTTTGGTTTGCCAGTTTTTCATGAAAAAAATTTTGTAAAAACGTTAAAAGAAAGAAAAATTAAAAAAGTATTTTTAATGGAGGATAGTGGACTGAAAAGAGGTAATATTTTTAATCAATTAAAAAAAGAGAAAATAGAAATTTTAAGTTTTATTCACAGCAGTGTAAAACTTATGGGTCATAATACAATAGGAAAAGGAGTAATTATTTTTCCAGATTGTTATTTAGGATATAAGACAGATATTGGCGATGGTGTTGTAATTCAATCAGGTTGTAGAATTGAACACCACAATGTAATTGGAAATTTTTGTGACTTAAACCCCAATTTAATCACAGGAGGATTTACAAAAATAGGCAATTATTGTGAAATAAATATATCAGTAGATATTATTGATAGAATTAGAATTGGTAATTTTTCTAGAGTGGGCGCTGGTTCATTAGTTTTGAAAAATATTAAAGATAAAGAAATTCATTATGGTAGACCTGCCAAATTTGTAAGAAAAAATAAATAATTTTATTAAATTTTTTATAAAGATTATAAGTTGAAAGAAGGGCGTTCTGTTGCCAGGTGCTTTAATTTAAGGCAAATAAACTTAAAAATCCAATTCCAACACTTCCCCAAAATATAATAGAAGTTATAAAAGCAATAACCGATGTGGTAATACCAATAACATACAAAACTTTTACTTCGTTCTTTTTCCAAGCTAGTATTCCTAAAATCAAACCAATTAAACCCAAAAGAAATCCTGCCATGAAGATTCCTATTACTCCACAAATAGTTGAAATTATCCCTAGCGTAGACTGTTGTTGCGTTTTTTTTTGTCTTTTTTTCTTTGCCATTAAAAAATTTATATATCAATTTTTTAGTAGTTAAAACATTTAAGGGGCGTTCTGTTGCCAGGTGCCCCGGACTTTGTAGCATTATCCGGGAATAATTTGAATTGAAAAGTCTTAAATTTAACGAAAAGTGTGCCACTACTGTGCCAAGATTTTTTATGCTATTTTAAATTATGAAAGAAAATATATCACAAGAAGAATTAGAAGCTCTTCACAGAATAATCAGAAACACTATTAGCGAAGCAATTGGAGTTATGGAGGTAGAGGGTGCGTACATGCTTGAAGTTAAAAAAGACCCAAGCTTTCAAAAAGTTGGATATTTAGTTAAAAGCAGAATGAACCTTTTGCACCAAAAAAATAAGCTAAAAGAAGTTTATGATTTGATGGGGCAGAAACTTCATAAATAAAAGAGATTTGTATTATGATGGGCAGACCAAAAAAATACAAAAACGAGGCTGAAAGAAAAGCTGCAAAAAAAAAACTCAAGGCTATTTGGTACAAAAAAAATAAGCTAGATGTCAAAAGATATAGACATCAATGGTATTTAAAAAATAAAAAAAAAGTTAAAAAAAAACATCAAACACCTAAATATAGATCGATACAAAAAAAATTAAGAATAAAAAATAAAGAAAAGAATTCTGCTTACTCAAAAGAATATAGATCCAGACCTAAAATCAAAGAATTAAAAAAAAAGTATAATATAAAATATGCTCCTAGATTAAGAAAAAGAGTTGCTAAAAGAAAAAAAACTGATGTCAATTTTAAATTAAGACTGGCTTTATCTAAAAGAGTTTTAGCTGCAGTTAAATTTGCGAAAACAAAGAAAGCATTTAAAACTCAAGAGCTAATAGGTTGTTCGATTAAAACAATGAGAAAACATCTTGAAAAGCAGTTTAAAGAAGGGATGACTTGGCAAAATCACGGTAGATATGGATGGCATATAGATCACATACGTCCTTTAGAAAAATTTGATTTGTCTGACCCTAAACAACAACTTATTGCTTTTAATTATAAAAATTGCCAACCTTTGTGGTGGAGAGAAAATTTAGAAAAAGGTGCTAATTAAAATTGTGCCACCAGTGTGCCAAAGATTAATTAATCAGAATAAAATCTAGAAAATATTAGATTAAAAAGGGGCGTTCTGTTGCCAGGTGCCGTTAACCTCATTTCGTTAATCCTCGTTATATAATAATTATTTTACAACCTAAAGCCCAAAACTGGTTCTTCATTGCGTTGGTATTGCATCAACTACTGTATCTGTATATGGTGAGTTAATGAGAAAAATATTGTCATTAATTTTTGCTTCAATTTTTTTTATGTCACCTTCACATGCTGATCTTGAAAATAGAATATCAGAAATCATTGCAGGCTGGATACCAGGAGAAGGTATAACTGAAGTCGGAGTTGAATTAAATGATGCAGATAATGATAATATCAATTTTTCAATTCTAGGAGTTCGAAGTATAGAAAAAACTGATGATTCAAATGTTTTTACTCAATTTAGTTTAAGAAATGAGGAAAAAAATAGCTCAGGAAGATTAACTGGAAATTTAGGTTTTGGTTTAAGAGAATTAAACGAAGATCAATCTTTTATGTATGGAGCTAATGTTTTTTTAGATGCAGATATATTAGAAGGACATAAAAGATTAGGATTAGGTTTGGAAACTAAATCGTCACTAGTGGATTTAAGCACAAATTATTATCAAGGATTAACCAGAATGAAAATAGTTGATGAAACTGAAGAAAAAGTCTTAAGTGGTTGGGACTATAATTTAACAACGCAAGTTCCATATCATCCGTGGATTAAATTAAATCTAGAGGGATATAAATGGAAAGCTGAAAAAGCAATTACAGACTCTAAAGGAATGGTCTATGGATCTGAATTTAATATTAATCCAGTAGTACAATTTAATTTTTCTCTGGATAAATCAAGCAACGAGGGCGTTGAAGATATTTACAAAGCAGAGGTATTATTTACTTACCCGCCAAGGGAAAATATTAGAACAATGCAAAACGGTAAATCAGATGTTGCATTCGAAAAGGATAATATGCAGGCAAAACTAACTGAAAAAGTAAGAAGAAATAATAACTTGGCAGTTGAGATTCAAGGAGCAGTTATTGTAACGAGCAAATAGTTATGAAAAAAATAAAAACATTTTTAATTTCAATTATATTTACATTTATTTTTTATAGTAATGTTGTTGCTGGAACAGGCGAAGCAACAGAGTATAAAATAAATATATTTAAGATAGAATTGTGTGACAGTAGCAGTACAGCATCGGTGTGCAATGGTGCTGTTACTATTTTTGATGGTAACTCAGGTGATATTGACATTGCTAATACAACTGCAGGAGCAGCTGCAGCAAGTTTAGGAAATGCAAATGCTGCAAAATTTGGAACAGCGTATACTTATTTACAGATTACAATGGGTAGAGACTTTACAGTTAAAGGATCTGCGGCTGATGGTAGTGGAACTACCTGCCATACTAAAAGCAATGGATCAGCAGGAACACTTGCTAAAGGATCAGAAGACGCAGGAGAAGAAGCATCGGCAACTTTGTATGCAGCTGTGAATGGAACAAGTGTTGGTGATAATTTAACTGGTCTACAGACTTTAACAGACACTACAGGAGTTGCATCAACTATGGATGAAGATGATGAGTTTTTTCAGTACAGACAACAATTAGCAAATACATTTATTATGGAACCAGGAAATATACCAAGTGTAACTATTGCATTTGGTACTGATAATGCTGTAGGGGCCATTGATGATATGGGAGACTCTTGTGAGACAGTTGGTGCTGCAAAAGGATTGTACGCAGCAGAACCTGATGTAACAGTCACTATAGAATAATTATTTTACAACCTAAAGTCCAAAACTGGTTCTTCAGTGCGTCGGTATTGCGTCAGAAATTGCGTCAGGATAGGATGATCTCTATGAAAAAACTTTTAGCGATCGTGGTTCTGGGTTTGTTGTGGAGTGGGAATGCTTTTTCAAAAGATGTTCATTTAATTTGTGATGACAGGTTCTACGTTATGCAAAAAAATGGAAAACGTTTTGTTGAAAAAGCTAGCGTTACAACTCTTTTTGATTCAAAAATTTATAATGAAGACGTTATTTTTAAAAGAATTTTTAAAAATGACAGAATATATATATTCAATAATACTGGAAATAAATCTAGCAGATATTACATGATTGATAGAGATACTTTAAAACTCGCTTATAAACTCTACTGGACCGATGGTAGAGTTTTATTTGGTGAAAAATCGCTCCTTCCTCCTAATGATATCTCTGTTTTAGCTAATCAAATTTATGATCAAAACAACATATATAATTGTGTTATAAAAACTAAACCTAAAATTTAGGAACATGAAAAAACTTTTAGCGATCGTATTTCTGGCTTTGTTATGGAGCGGTAATGTTAACGCTGAAAAAATTAAACTGAAATGCCAAAGCATTTTGGATAAAATTGAGGGGGACCTCGTATATGTTAATTTTGATAATGAAATTATTGAAGTGTTTCAAGGCTCAGGAGGAAATAAGGTAAATTTTAAAATTCAAACAAAAAACGAACAATGGGTTATTTCTCACTTAAGAGGTGTTTTACAAAATTACGGAGAATACAACACGCACGTAAGTGATTGGGATCACTGGGATTTTAAAGAATATAAAAAACATTTATATCAAATCCAAATAGATCGTATGAATGGTTTTGTTTCTATAATGAGAACGACCAAACCTTGGAAAAAAGGTAAAAAAAATTATGATTTAGAAATTGCCAGTGACGGTACCGCAATGAAATGCAAAAAGTCAGGATCAAAATTTTAATTAAAACTCTTTCTCACTGCGTCCATAGTGCGTCACAAAATTTTTAATTGTTGGTATTAAAGAAGAATCAGAGATTTGAAGGGGCGTTCTGTTGCCAGGTGCCCCAAACCCCGTTTACCTAATTAACAAAGTTAATTAAGCAGCAAGTGCAAATTTATCATTTGCATTTATAATTAGCCCGTTACGTCGGAACCATCTCGAACGAAAGAATAGCCTTTAGACACTCGTCGATTCTGATTCACCCCCATAAGTTGTAAATGGTGGAGGTGGTGGGTACTGCCCCCACGTCCGCAATGTTTATTACGAAACTCGTTTATCGTCATAGTTGGAAAACCAACAGATATAATATAAAATCAAAAAATAAAGATTCAATAAATATTTCAGATGAAACTTACAAAAGAGCAAAAACAGGAAATTTTAGACCAACAATCACAAAAAAATATTACTAAAAGAGTAACCTCACCAGAATTAGAAAAGATTCTTTATGAGGCAATGCCCGTATTAGACCACGGTTTTGTTAGAGTAGTAGATTACATGGGTGATGATACATCTATAGTTCAATCCGCTAGAGTTTCTTATGGCAAAGGAACTAAAAAAGTTTCAACAGATAGTGGTTTGATAAAATACTTAATGAGACACAGACACAGCACTCCATTTGAGATGTGCGAAATAAAATATCACATTAAACTTCCGATCTTTATTGCAAGACAATGGATCAGGCATAGAACAGCTAATGTAAATGAATATTCTGCAAGATACTCAATTATGGATAAAGAATTTTATGTTCCAGAAAGAGAAAACTTAGCAGCACAATCAACAAATAACAGACAAGGCAGAGGTGATTTGATAAATGGAAAACAGGCTGACAGTATTTTAAAAATTTTAAAAGAAGATGCAGAAAGAAATTACCAACATTATGAAGAGATGCTCAATGAAAAGTATGATGGAAGCATAATTGATGATAAGAAACAGGGATTAGCCAGAGAGCTTGCAAGGATGAATCTTACACTAAATTCTTATACACAATGGTATTGGAAAACAGATTTATTAAATCTTTTAAATTTTTTAGCGTTAAGAGCTGATAGCCATGCACAATATGAAATTAGGGAGTATGCAAATGTTATGTTGAATACAGTGAAGAAATGGGTTCCTACAACATATGATGCTTTTATTGACTATAGAGTTGGAGGTATGGAGCTTTCTGCTAAAGGTAAAATAGTAATACAAAAAATGATTAAAGGTGAGAAATGCGATATAGAGTCTTCTGGCCTTTCTAAAAGAGAGTGGAATGAATTGATGGATTCTTTTGGTTTTAAACAACATCTTGCATAACTTCATCAGCAATCTCTAAAAATATTTTCGAAATTTCATTGTCAGGCTCTTTATAAGTTAAAGGCAAGCCTAAATCAGCTGACTCTCTTAAATTTGTACTTATAGGAATTTTTCCCAAAAATTTTTTATTAAATTCTTTTGCTGTCTTTTCAACACCACCTTCACCAAATATATTGTGTTTTTTTCCATCATCACTTTTAAAGAAACTCATATTATCTACTAATCCAACTATCTTAATCTTAGTTTTATCAAACATTTGAATACCTCTCTGTACATCCATTAAAGCCAACTCTTGCGGAGTTGAAACAATTATTGCTCCATCAATTTTCACATCTTGAGCAAAAGTAAGTTGAGTATCACCTGTTCCAGGAGGCATATCTACTATAAGGAAGTCTAAATCTTTCCATGCCACTTTTTCAGTCAAAGTTTTGATAGCACTTATAACCATTGGACCTCTCCAAATCATTGGGGTTTTTTCATCGACTAAAAAACCTAAAGACATAAATTGAGCACCGTATTTTTCTAATGGAAAAAGAAATTTTCCATCAGTTTTGGGTTTATCATTTAGTCCAATCATTTTTGGTAAAGAAGGACCATGAATATCTGCGTCTAACAATCCTACTTTTTTACCTTTTTTTTGAAGTGCAAATGTTAGGTTTATTGCAAATGTAGATTTTCCAACTCCACCTTTTGCACTAGATACCATTATTGTGAATTTTGTTCCCTTTATTGGATTTTTCTTAAAATTTTTTGGGGCAACATTCTTTTTCAAGCTATCGCTTAATTTTGCTTTGTTTTCGGACATTATATCGCTTTATCATAACTTGTTTTTATTCAAAAAGTCACTATATAAAGTGTCATGTCATCAGACGACACTACATTTAAAAGAGAGTCTCCATGGGGATCACCCCCAGGTGGTGGAAACGATAATGGTAACGGTAGCGGTTCAGGCCAAAGAAGACAGCCTCCAAACATAGATGATTTAATTAGGAAAGCTCAAGGTTCAGTTGGAAGAATATTTCCAGGTGGACGATCAAGTGGTAATAAACCAATTTATATTGGCTTAGTTGTTCTGTTAGTTCTTTGGGCATTGAGTGGTCTTTACAGAGTTTTACCAGATGAACAAGGAGTAGTTTTAAGGTTTGGACAATTTACAAAAACAACCCAACCAGGGTTAAACTACCACATACCATTTCCTATTGAGAGAGTTTTTACCCCAAAAGTCACAAAGGTTAATAGAATTGATGTTGGATTTAGATCTGCAAGTGACAGTGGGAGATCTTCTGGTATAGGAGATGTTTCAGAAGAAAGCTTAATGTTAACTGGTGATGAAAATATAGTAGATATTGATTACTCAGTTTTCTGGGTAATAAAAGATGCAGGAAAATTTTTATTTAATATTCAGAGCCCATTAGAAACGGTGAAAGCTGCTTCAGAAACGGCAATGAGAGAAGTTATAGCTAAAAGCAAAATTCAATCTATTCTTACAGAAGGTAGATCTAAAATTGAAATAGAGGTACAAGAAATTACACAAGGAATTTTAGACGAATATGGTTCAGGGATTCAGGTAACCCAAGTTCAAACACAAAAAGCCGATCCACCTGACCAAGTAATTGATGCCTTTAGAGATGTACAGGCTGCAAGAGCTGATAGAGAAAGATCTAAAAACGAAGCTGAAGCTTATGCTAATGATGTTATACCAAGAGCACGAGGGGAAGCAGAAAAGATTTTACAACAAGCCGAAGCTTATAAAAAAGAAGTGGTTGCAAAAGCTGAGGGTGAAGCAAGTAGGTTTCTAGCTATATATACTGAGTATTCAAAAGCGAAAAAAGTTACACAAGAGCGAATGTATTTAGAAACAATGGAAAAAGTTTTAGCTGATATTGATAAAGTAATTATAGACAAAAATTCAGGATCAGGAGTAGTACCTTACTTACCTCTTCCAGAAATTAAGAAGAAAGCGAACCAATGAAAAAATTTTTAATACCATTAATAGTAGTTTTAGCAGTAACTGGTTACCAAAGTCTTTTTATTGTTCAAGAAATTAATCAAGCCATTGTTTTACAATTTGGTGATCCGAAAAAAATTATCACCAAACCTGGATTAAACTTTAAATTACCCTTTATCCAAAACGTTGCTTATCTTGATAGAAGAGTACTAAATTTAGACACTCCACCAGAAGAGGTTATTGCTGCTGATCAAAAAAGGCTTATTGTTGATGCATTTGCTCGTTTTAGAATTGTTGATCCATTAAAATTTTATATTTCAGTAGGTAACGAGAATGTTGCGAGATCAAGGCTTGCTACAATTATAAATTCAAGAATTAGAGGTGTATTGGGTACCCAAAACCTAGCTACACTTTTGTCGATAGATAGATCCAAGCATATGGCAACAATTCAAAATGATGTTAACATTGAAGCCCAAAACTTTGGAATTACAATTGTTGATGTGAGAATTAAAAGAGCTGACTTACCTCAAGCAAACAGTGAAGCGATCTTTAAAAGAATGCAAACTGAAAGAGAAAGAGAAGCAAAGGAATTTAGAGCACAGGGTGCGGAGATAGCCGCAAAAATTACTTCAACAGCTGATAAAGAAGTAACTGTAATCTTAGCTACAGCAAATAAACAATCCGAAATTATGAAAGGTGAAGGTGACGGTACAAGAAATAGAATTTTTGCAGAAGCTTTTGGTCGTGACCCAGAATTCTTCGGGTTTTACAGAGCAATGCAGTCCTATGAAAAAGCATTGATTGGTGGAGACACCTCATTAATCCTATCACCAGATAGCGACTTCTTTAAATTCTTCGGTAAAGCAGGAGTTTCAAAAAAACAATAATCAAGGCGTGAAGGAATTCATTATTGCCATTGGTTTAATATTATTCATCGAGGGGCTGATATGCGCCTTGTTTCCGTCAAAAATCAAGAATATGTCTAAATTAATTGAGGCTATGCCAGCTAATAATTTAAGAATTCTAGGAGTGGTATTTACGATAATTGGATTTATAATTATTTGGTATATTAAAAGATAATGAAATTTTTAAAACAATTTACAACTAAAGTTTTAATATTAGTTTTTTTTATAAACACAAACCTTTGGTCAAAGGCAGCACCAGAATCGTTCGCAGATCTTGCCGAGGAACTGATGCCATCTGTTGTAAATATTTCAACAACTCAAACTGTTAAAACTCAAGCAAATCCATTTCCATTTCAATTTCCACCAGGATCTCCATTTGGGGAAATGTTCAAAGAATTTGATAGACCAACTGAAAGAAAGGCAACGTCTCTAGGATCAGGATTTGTTATTAAAAAAAACGGAACAGTGATTACAAATAATCATGTTATTGCTAACGCCGAGGATATAATTGTTAGAATTAATAACAAAGAATACAAAGCTAAAGTTATTGGTGCAGATCCTTATTCTGATTTGGCTGTTTTAAAAATTGATACAAAGGAAAATTTTGAGATAGTTGAGTTTGGAAACTCAGATAAAGCAAGAGTTGGAGACTGGGTCATGGCAATAGGAAATCCATTTGGATTGGGTGGAACAGTAACTTCAGGAATAATTTCAGCAAGAAACCGTGATATTAATCTAACTCGTTATGATGATTTTATTCAAACAGATGCATCTATTAACCAAGGAAATTCCGGCGGACCTCTTTTTGATATGAATGGAAATGTAATTGGAATTAATACAGCGATTATAAGTCCTTCAGGTGCAAGTAGCGGAATAGGTTTTGCCATTCCCTCAAATTATGCTTCAACAATAATTGATCAATTAATTGAGTTTGGAGAAACTAAAAGAGGATGGCTTGGTGTAAGAATTCAAGAAGTTACTCAAGAGATTGCATCTCTTACAGGTTTGAATGAACCTAAAGGTGCCTACATTGGTGGAGTATCCGAAGATGGACCAGCAGATAAGGGTGGAATTAAATCGGGAGATATTATTTTAGAATTTGATGGAGAAAAAATTAAAACAATGAGAAACCTCCCAAGAGTAGTTGCCAATACAAAACCCAATAAAAGGGTAAACGTAAAAATTTGGAGAGAAAAGAAGCTGATATCAAAAAAATTTACATTAGGTAGAATGGAGTCAGCAGAAGAATTTAAAGACAAATAGATTGCCTAAAAAAATAAATAAAAAGATAATACTTTTATTTGGTCCTACTGCATCAGGGAAATCAAAAATAGCAGAAGACATAGCTAAAATATACAACGCTGAAATAATTAATGCAGATAGTATGCAAATCTATAAGGAAGTTAAAATTTTATCAGCAAGACCTGAAAAAAAAAATATTAAACATCATTTATATGGCTTTGTTTCAATTAACAAAACTTTTTCAACTGGGGCCTGGTATAAACTTGCAACAAAAAAAATTAAACAAATAAATAAAAAAGGAAAAGTTGCGATAGTTGTTGGTGGAACTGGCCTTTATTTTAAAGCACTAACTGATGGTTTTACTCAAATACCTGACATCCCGGAAAGATATAAAAAATTAAAGATTGAAAAAAAATTTGTATTAAAAAATCCAGATATTTTTAAAGGTATATCCTTGAACGATACGCAAAGGGTTCAAAGAGCTTTTTCGGTATATAAATTTACAAAAAAACCCCTTTGGTCATGGCAAAAAGAAAATAAAAAAGAATTCAAGAAATCTCAATTTATAAAAATTTTTTTATGTCCTCCCAAGATTGAAATTGAAAAAAGTATTAGAAAAAGATTTTCAGACATGTTGAAAGATGGAGCAATAAAGGAAACAAAAAACTTTAAAAAAAAACGTGTAAACTCCCTCAAATCTTCAAATTTCATAATTGGTATTAATGAAATATCTGAATTTTTAAAAAACAAAATTTCATTAGAAGAAGTTAAAGAAAGAGTAGCTATAAGGACAAGGCAATATGCGAAAAGGCAATTGACCTGGCAAAGAGGTCAGATGAAGGATTGGAAGGGGTTTAACGATACCAATTATCTAGATTTAAGAAAAAAAATTCTAACTTACTTATCTAAAACTTGACCCAAATTTTTCCTAAGATAGATTATATTTATGGGAAAATTAATATCTGGTGCTGAAATTGTTTTTAAAGTTTTAGAGCATCATAAAGTTGAACATATATTTGGATATCCAGGTGGAGCGGTATTGCCAATTTATGACGAACTTAAAAACCATAAAACAATAAAACATATTCTAGCACGTCATGAACAGGGCGCAGGCCATGCAGCTGAGGGGTACGCACGCTCATCTGGAAAACCTGGAGTTCTATTAGTTACTTCTGGACCTGGAGCAACTAACGCTGTAACCGCACTTACAGATGCTTACATGGATTCAGTTCCGTTGGTTTGCATAAGCGGCCAAGTCCCAACTCATTTAATCGGAACAGATGCATTTCAAGAATGTGACACAACTGGAATTACGCGCCCTTGCACAAAACATAATTGGTTAGTTAAAGATGTAAATGATTTGGCCAAAGTAATGGATTTGGCATTTGAAGTTGCAACAACTGGTAGACCTGGACCAGTCTTAGTCGACATACCAAAAGATATTCAATTTAAAAAAACAAATTTTGTTTTAAAAAGCTCAAATAAGAAAAAACTAAATGGAAAATCCAAACCAAATGGAAAAATAAGCTCTACTGATTTAGACAAAGTTATAAATTTGATGAAGAAGTCATCAAAACCAATTTTTTATACTGGAGGAGGCGTAATTAATTCAGGTCCTGAGGCAAGCAAGTCATTACGAGAACTTGTTTCAATAACTGGTTTCCCAATAACTTCTACCTTACAAGGTCTTGGTGCCTACCCTGGAGACGATCCTTTATTTTTAGGAATGCTAGGAATGCACGGAACATATGAGGCAAACAATTCTATGTATAGCTGCGATCTGATGATAAACATCGGAGCAAGGTTTGATGATAGAATAACTGGAAAAGTAGATGAGTTTTCACCTAAGTCAAAAAAAATTCATGTGGATATTGATCCATCGTCTATTGGTAAAAATATTAAAGTAGATTTAGCTGTTGTCAGTGATGTTGGTAGTTTTTTAAAAGCCTTAAATAAAAGAATAAAAGAAAAACATAAAGATTTTTTAAACTCCAATAAACAAAATATATCTAAATGGTGGAAGGATATAGATAAGTGGAGACAAAAAAAATCTTTAAGCTTTAAGAACAGTAAAGAGGTTATCAAACCACAGTACGCAGTACAGAGACTTTATGAATTATCGAAAAATAAAGATACTTTTATAACAACTGAGGTAGGACAGCATCAAATGTGGGCTGCCCAACATTATAAATTTAATAAACCAAATAGGTGGATGACTTCTGGAGGGCTTGGCACAATGGGTTACGGTTTGCCTGCTGCAGTAGGAGTCCAAATTGCTCATCCCGATAAACTAGTTGTAGATATTGCTGGGGAGGCATCAGTTTTGATGACCATGCAAGAAATGTCAACAGCTGTGCAGTACAAGCTTCCTATAAAAATATTTATTTTGAATAATCAGTACATGGGAATGGTCAGACAGTGGCAAGAACTTCTACATGAAAAAAATTATTCTGAAAGTTACACAGCAGCTTTACCTGACTTTGTAAAGCTAGCCGAAGCATATGGTTGTGTAGGAATTCAAGCTACAAAGCCAGATGAATTAGACGAAAAAATAAATGAAATGATAAATATAAATGAACCAGTTATTTTTGATTGTAGAGTAGATCCTACAGAAAATTGCTTTCCGATGATACCGTCGGGAAAACCTCATAACCAAATGCTTTTAGGTCCTGAGGATGAGAAAGAAGAAGTTTCAGATGAAGGTAAAACTTTAGTATAATGGCAAAATCAAAATCAGCTTATAGCGAACCTGGAAAACTCGGAAAATCTGAGCACCACATAATTGTAGTATGGGTTGATAACGAGGCTGGAGTATTAGCAAGAGTTGTTGGTCTATTTTCTGGTAGAGGTTACAACATAGAGTCCTTAGCCGTTGCAGAAGTTGATAAAAAAAAACATATATCTAGAATAACTATTGTTACTTCTGGTACCCCTTCAGTTGTTGAACAAATTAAACTTCAACTAAAGAAGCTGATCCCAGTTCATAAAGTTGCTGATTTTAAACGAAATGATCCAAATATTTTGTTTAAAGAGCTAGCCTTATTTAAGGTTGTTTCATCCAAGAAAAATAGGGAGAAAGCTCGAAAATTATGCAAAAAATATAATTCTTTTATATTAGATAAATCAAAAAACTCTTTTGTTATTCAAGTAACTGCTTTAAGAAGAGAGATTGATAAACTAATCGAGACACTTAGCCCGCTTGGATTAGTTAGTACCTCAAGAACCGGTGCTGTTGCAATGACAAGAGGCTCTGAAATATTTAAATAGTAAAGGAATTACAAAATGAAAATGTTTTATGAAAAAGATGCAGATACAAATTTAATAAAAGACAAAAAAGTTGCAATTTTTGGTTACGGTAGTCAGGGACATGCTCATGCACTAAACTTAAAAGATAGTGGCGTAAAAAATGTTGTAGTTGCTCTTAGAGAGGGTTCTTCAAGTATAAAAAAAGCTGAGAGTGAAGGATTAAAAGTAATGTCACTTTCAGATGCTGCAGCGTGGGCAGATGTTGTTATGGTTTTGACTCCAGATGAACTTCAAGCATCGATTTATAAAAATCATATTGAACAAAGAATGAGAGAGGGTACTAGTTTGGCATTTGCTCATGGTTTGAATATTCATTTTAATTTAATTAATTCTAGAAAAGATTTAGATGTATTTATGGTTGCACCTAAAGGTCCTGGACATTTGGTGAGAAGTGAATACCAACGAGGTGGCGGTGTGCCATGTTTAATGGCAGTTCACAAAGATAGTTCAGGTAAAGCTAGAGACCTTGCAATGTCATACGCAAGTGCTGTTGGTGGTGGTAGATCTGGAATTATTGAAACAACTTTTAAAGATGAATGTGAAACAGACTTGTTTGGCGAACAAACAGTTCTCTGTGGCGGTTTAGTAGAATTAATTAAAAATGGTTTTGAAACTTTAACCGAAGCAGGCTATCCACCTGAAATGGCATACTTCGAAACTCTTCATGAGGTAAAATTAATTGTAGATTTAATCTATGAAGGTGGAATTGCAAATATGAATTACTCAATTTCTAATACAGCTGAGTATGGTGAATATATTTCTGGAAGAAAAATTGTAGACTCAAAAACCAAAGAGAGAATGAAAGAGGTATTAAAAGACATTCAATCTGGCAAATTTACAAAACAATGGATGGATGAATGTAAAGGTGGTCAGAAAAACTTTCTGAAAATGAGAGAAGAACTTGCAAAACATCCTATTGAAAAAGTGGGTAAAAAATTAAGAGATTTAATGCCTTGGATTGGTAAGAATAAACTCGTCGATAAATCGAAGAATTAAGCCAATCTAGTTTGTAATTTTTTAATTTTTAAATAATTATTTTGCAAATTAACGCATAAATTGTATTATGCGTAATCAAAATAAAGAAAAATGGAAGATAAAAACAGAATAATAATTTTTGATACTACCATGCGTGATGGAGAACAGTCTCCAGGTGCATCTATGAGTCTTGAGGAAAAAATTCAAATTTCCAGAGTTTTTGATGAGTTAGGAATTGATGTAATCGAAGCAGGTTTTCCAATTGCCTCACCAGGTGACTTTGAGGCTGTAACTGCAATAAGTAAAATTTTAAAAAAATCTGTTCCAGCAGGACTAGCAAGACATACAAAAAAAGATATTGACGCTTGCCACGAAGCTTTAAAATCTGCAAAACGATTTAGAATTCACACATTTATTTCTACAAGTTCACTACACATGAAACACAAATTAAACAAAACACCTGAACAAGTTATCGATTCAATTAAAGAGCATGTAACTTATGCAAGAAAATTTACTGATGATGTTGAATGGTCTTGTGAAGATGGAACAAGAACAGATATGGACTTTATGTGTAAAACTGTTGAACTTGCAATTAAGTCTGGTGCAAAAACTATCAACATTCCAGATACGGTTGGTTATACAGTTCCTTCAGAGTTTAAAAAAATTATTGAAACTTTAAAAAATAAAGTTCCGAATATAGACAAAGCAATTCTTTCAGTACACTGTCACAATGATTTAGGCTTAGCCGTTGCAAATTCTTTAGCCGGTGTAACCGCAGGCGCAAGACAAGTAGAGTGTACAATAAATGGTATTGGTGAAAGAGCAGGTAACGCAGCTTTAGAAGAAATCGTAATGGCAATGAAAACTAGAAATGATTTGATGCCATATAAAACTGGGATAAATACACAGCTTATAAGCAAAGCTTCAAAAACAGTTTCGAATGCCACTGGTTTTCCAGTGCAATTTAATAAAGCTATCGTTGGTAAAAATGCTTTTGCACATGAGTCTGGAATTCACCAGGATGGAATGCTTAAAAACAGAAATACTTATGAAATTATGACACCAGAAAGCGTTGGTGTTAAAAAAACTTCATTAGTAATGGGCAAACACTCTGGAAGACACGCTTTTAAAGATAAACTTTCTGATCTAGGTTATGCTGGAGTTACAGATGATGTTATTCAAACTGCTTTTGGGAAATTTAAAATTCTGGCTGATAAAAAGAAACACGTTTACGATGAAGATATAATCGCATTGGTAGATGATAGTTTAATTAAAGAAAGCAATGTTATTAATTTAAAATCTCTAAAAGTTTTTGCTGGCACAGGCGAACCTCAAAAAGCTGAGATGACACTAGAAGTTTATGGGGATGTAAAAAAAGCAAACGAAACTGGAGATGGTCCAGTAGATGCAATATTTAAATGTATAAAAAAATTATATCCTCATGATGTTAAGCTTCAACTATATCAAGTACATGCAGTTACAGAAGGCACAGACGCTCAAGCAACTGTAAGTGTAAGAATTGAAGAAAATGGCAAAACAACAGTTGGTCAGGCAGCCGATACCGATACACTTGTTGCTTCTGCTAACGCATATCTAAATGCATTAAATAAAATGATTATTAAAAGAGAAAAAACTGCGCCAGAAGAAATGGCCCAAGAGAAAGTGAGAGGAATATAAAATGTTTGGATTAAATAAATTATCAAAAATGTGGTCGCAAGATATGGCTATAGATCTAGGAACTGCTAACACATTAGTTGTGGTTAAGGGTAGAGGTGTCGTTTTGAATGAGCCTTCAGTTGTAGCAATTATTGAGGAAAAAGGAAAAAAATCTGTTTTGGCGGTAGGTGATGAAGCAAAAACAATGTTGGGAAGAACTCCAGGAAATATTTCAGCAGTAAGACCACTTAAAGATGGAGTTATTGCTGATTTTGTAGTCACAGAAGAAATGATCAAACACTTTATAAGAAAAGTTCATAAAAAAAATGCATTTGCGAACCCTAGAATATTAGTTTGTGTTCCAACTGGATCTACACCAGTGGAAAGAAAAGCAATTCAAGACTCCGCATTAGCAGCTGGTGCTAGAAAAGTTCAATTAATAGAGGAACCAATTGCTGCTGCTATCGGCGCCGGCTTACCAATATCTGAAGCCACAGGATCAATGGTAGTTGATATTGGTGGTGGAACTACAGAAATAGCGGTGATGTCTTTAGGCGGAGTAGTTTATTCTGAGTCATTAAGAGTTGCTGGAGACGCAATGGACCATGCAATTATAAGTTACATGAGGCAAAAATTTAATTTGTTGATTGGTGAAGCAAGCGCAGAAAAAATCAAAAAAGAAATTGGAACAGCAATTGCTACATCTGGAAACACATATGTAATGAAGGGAAGAGATATTAGATCTGGAACTCCTAGAGAAATAAATCTTAAAGAGGAAGACACAGCAGCAGCACTCAAGCCAACATTAGATGTAATGATGAATGGTATTAAAACTGCACTCGAGAATACTCCACCAGAATTATCAGCTGATTTAGTTGATATGGGATTAATTTTAACAGGAGGCGGAGCGCTTCTAAAGAATATTGATAAGTTAATTTCTAAAGAAACAGGATTACCTGTTCAAATAGCAGATGATCCTTTATCATGTGTAGCTGTTGGAACTGGAAAAGCATTAGAACAAGAAGAGTTATTCTCTACAATGCTTTCGGAGTACTAAGACTATCGAGTTTAAAACATGTCTACAAGCCGAGATGATTTTGGTATAGTTATTCGTTCGGCTCTTTTACAAAGAGGAGCAAAACAAAAGTTTTCTTTATTTGTTTTAATTTTACTTTCTTTATTTATTTTTATTTTAGATAACTCAAATTTAAAACCTATTAAAGTTTTACGTAGTCTTATTAACGACGGTGTATATAGATTATCTGCTGTTTCATCTTCTCCTATTAAATTTTCAGGCGCATCAAAAGACTTTTTTGTAAAACATATTTTCACTTACCAGGAGAATGAGAGATTAAGAAAAGAATTAGAGGATTTAAAAAGCAAAGACTTTCAAAGTTCTTTCCTAGAGGCTGAAAATAATAAGTTACAAGATGTTTTAGAGTTGGAAAAAAAATCCCCTTATTCAGTTGTAAACGCCAAAGTAATTTTAGATAAAAATAGCCCTTATTTAAACTCAGTTATAATAAACAAAGGGAGTAATTCAGGAATAAAATTAGGTATGCCCGTTCTTAATGAGGGTTATCTTGCAGGTAGAATTGTAGAAGTAAATTTTGTGTCTTCAAGAATTTTACTTCTTAATGATCTTAATAGCAGAATACCAGTAACCGTATCTCCATCAGGCACACAAGCTATATTGTCTGGCATAGGTAAGAGAGAACCAAGTTTAGAGTATTTACCTGATAATTTCATTTTAGGTGATAAGGAAAATGTCGTTTTTACCTCTGGTAAAGATGGAGTTCTTTTTCCAGGGATTGCAGTTGGTAAAATAGTTCTTGAAGACAATAAAAAATTGGTAAAACTTTTTGCAGATCCAGATCAAATTAACTTTGTTAGCGTTGCTTTAAAGCAGCAGGAAGATAGTGGGGCAAGATAAAATGGCACTTGTACTATCAAAATTCAAAGATTCACTATTCAAGCTTGGTCCTCTAATTCTATTAATTTATATTTGTATTTCGGAATTCCATACACAATTTTATTATTGGGCAATTTTTTCTTTTAATTTACAATTCATAGTAATTTATTATTGGATTTTAAGAGATCCAGATATTTTAGGTTACGGTTTTGTTTTTATATGTGGATTTATAAACGACGTTGTACTTAGTTTACCACTTGGCACAAGTGCTTTGTCTTATTTATTTGTTTCATTAGTTGCTGCATATGTAAGAAACGCAACAGTCAGAACTTCTTTATTCACTGACTGGTTTACCTTTATTGTTGCAGTATTTATCGGTAATTTTATTTATTTTTTTTTAATGAATAGATTTGCTGATGCAGGAATTGAATACGCAACATTATTTTATAATTCGCTTTTTACTTTTATTTTGTATCCTTTATTTTGGTCAATCTTTGAGGTTTATAAAAAAATGACTTTTGCGAGGAGAAATGATTAGCGATTCCGGTGGTGGTAGCAAAATAAGGCTAATAGGAAGAAGAATGTTTATTCTAACTGCTGCCAAAGCAGTAGTTGTCTTTGGAGTTGTTGGAAGATTGATCTCTTTACAAATCAATGAGAGTAAAAAATATAAAACTCTATCTGATAAAAATAGATTCAGAGAATGGAAATTTGCTCCTCCACGCGGTGTTATCAAAGATTATTTTGATGAGGAAATAGCATCTAATGAAAAAGTTTTCCAACTTCATTTAATTCCAGAAAATGCAGAGAATCTTTCAGCATTAATTTTCAGATTAAAAAATATTTTGAAAATGTCTGATAAAGCTGTTTCTAAAATTCAGAAAAAAATTAAATCTCAGAAACCTTGGGATCCAGTTATCATTTCAGATAATTTAACTTGGGCAGAATTTTCAAGGATAAATTTATTTTTACATGAACTGCAGGGAGTTGAACCAATAATATCAGTAGCTAGAGTTTATCGTGAACAATCTTCATCGCATGTCATTGGATATGTGTCTAAAATAAGCAAAAGAGATTTGCAGCAAAAAAATTATTTAGCAAATATGAAAGCTGCGGGTATGAGAGTCGGAAAAACTGGTTTAGAAAACAAACTAGACTCTGAAATTATTGGTGATGTAGGTCACAAAAGATATGAGGTAAATGCTTTTGGAAAACGAATTAAAGAGGTTTCAATTGATCAAGGAAAAAATGGAAAGAGCTATAAAACAACACTTGATTTAGAACTTCAAAATCTTTCTGCAAATTTATTAAAAGATAAGGCAGGAGCAATATGTGTAATGGATATTTATAGAGGCGATATTATTACAATGGTTTCCTCACCAACTTTTGATCCTAATAAATTTGTACATGGTATTAATACAAAAGATTGGAAAGAGTTAATTAATCACAGAGATAAGCCCCTAGTAAACAAAGCCATATCTGGATTGTACCCACCTGGATCTACCATAAAAGGATTGGTCGCAATTAGTGCATTGGAGAATGATGTTGTAAACACGAAGATGGTTCAACAATGTAGCGGGAGCATAGAACTTTATGGAGAAAAATTTCATTGCTGGAAGAAGAAAGGCCATGGATTTGTTGACATGCGAAAAGCAATTAAGGAGTCGTGTGATGTATATTTTTACGAAGTAGCAAGAAGATTAGGTATTGATAGACTTTCGGAAACTGCAAGAGCATATGGATTAGGTGACACTATGGTCAAAGGTTTTTTTGAGGAAAAAACAGGTGTTGTACCAAATACAAAATGGAAAAAACAAAGAATAGGTAAATCTTGGTATTTAGGCGAAACACTTCACAGTGGTATTGGTCAAGGTTATTGGCAAACAACACCAATGCAATTGTGTTTGATGACAGCAAGAATTGCTAACGGTGGTTATGATGTAGAACCTAGAATAGTTTTAGGTGAGAAAAGTAAATTTAGTATATTTGCTGAAAAAAAGAAGAATCCAAAATCACTTAAAGAATTTTTTGATACTGATGTATCGAATGAATTTGATGATACAACAATTGATCTTGGCTACAAGCCGTTATTTAAAAATCAAGAAAATATAAATTTTGTAAAAGATGCATTCTTTGGAGCCACGAATGAACCTGGAGGAACATCTTATGGATCAAGATTAAGCAAAAAAGAATTCATGTTTGCAGGTAAAACCGGAACATCGCAGGTGAGAAGAATAACTGAAAAACAAAGAGAACTTGAAATAAAAAATGAAGATTTACCTTATGAGCAGAGAGATCATGCACTCTTTGTTGCTTTTGCTCCATACAATGAACCACAATACTCGATTAGTGTAGTTGTGGAACATGGAGGTTCAGGAAGTAAAAGTGCAGCGCCAATCGCAAAGAAAGTAATTAAAAAATTACTAGAGAGACATCCTTTAAGACAACAAATTCACGATAATTATAAAGGTGAAGATGTTTAGATCTGGCTCAATACAATCTCATTTGACTTTAAGGGATAAAATATTTTCTCTAGATCTCACCTTAACAATTTGTATTTTTTTAATTGGTATAGTTAGTTTTTTTGCAATGTATTCTACTGATGGAGGCCAGTTTGCCTATCATACTAAAAGCCATATAATTCGATTTATAATATTTTTTACATTATTCTTTTTAATATCTTTCATAAAAACAAGTTTTTGGTACAGTTCTGCTACAATTTTTTATCTAGGAGTCTTATTTTTATTAATTTTAGTTAAATATGTTGGCTTAACATCATCAGGTTCTCAAAGATGGTTAGATCTTTATTTCTTAAACCTACAGCCATCTGAATTAATGAAAATTGGACTAATACTATTTTTAGCAAAGTATTATCATAAGATTTCTTCAGGTGATGTGAATAAATTTAGATACTTAGCCCAACCTTTATTAGCACTTTTATTCCCAGTAATATTAGTGATAACACAACCAGATCTCGGAACGTCTTTTTTAATTGCAGTTGGTGGAGTAATAGTTGTTTGGTTAGCTGGCGTAAAAATGAAATTTTTTGCTTATCTCGGTGGACTTTTTTTACTTTCAGCACCGGTAGCCATTTCATTTCTAAAACCATATCAAAAATCCAGAATTTTAACTTTTCTAGATCCATCCAGAGACCCTTTAGGTGCAGGATATCAAATTACACAATCTAAAATAGCCATTGGTTCTGGCGGCCTGTTTGGAAAAGGTTTTTTAGATGGTTCACAGAGTTATCTTGATTACTTACCAGAGAAACATACTGATTTTATATTCACATTATTTTCTGAAGAGTTTGGTTTTTTCGGTTCAATGGTAATATTACTAATTTATATTTTAATAACTTGGAGAATTATAAACATAGGCCACTCCCTAAGAACAAGTTTTGGCAGATTATATTGTTATAGTTTTGCTACAGCTTTCTTTATTTATGTTGCTGTAAATATGGGTATGGTTTTAGGATTGATACCAATTGTAGGTGCTCCGTTACCAATCATGTCCTACGGAGGATCCTCAATGATGGCGATTATGATAGGCCTTGGTATTGTGATGAGTTGTAAAATACACAAAGATCAATCTTTAGGTTAATACAACCATAGATATACAATATATGACCCAAAATAGTACATTTCTCTAGTTGCAATCGTCACAATAATTTGGTGATATACGCAACAATGTTTGGAACAAAAAAACCTAATGCACCTAGACCTTTAAATGATACTGGAAGATCTTTAATCAGTGAAACATTTTCTTTAGAAGGTACACTTAGAACTTCGGGAGCAATTGATATTGCAGGATTAATAAAAGGTGCAGTTTTCACAAACGATTTAGTTATAAAAGAAACAGGTTCAGTAGTTGGACCAGTCGAAACCGATAAAATTGAAATTTACGGACATTTAGAGGGAAAAGTTGTTGCTAAAACAATTGTAATAGGAAACACAGCTGTAGTTAAAGGTGATATTTTATTTAGCGAAACATTAAAAACAGAAGAAGGTGCAGATATAAATGGATATATAAAGAAAACTGAAAGCACTAGCCTAGAAGCTGCACAAGACGAATTTAAACTTGAAGAAATTGAAGCTAAAGAAAATAAAGAAAAAGAAAAAGTTGCTAAAAAAGGCCGTCCTAAAATAGTTGCTAGTAACGCTTAAAAAGAAGTACAATTCACCACATTTAATAAAACTTAAATAAGCATAAAAACTGTTCTATATGTCATCGAACTCTTGTAAGTCAGTAGGTATAATAGGTGCTGGTATTCAAGGAGTTTGCATTGGACTTCAATTGCTTAAAAAGAATATTCCTGCAACTATTTTTGATACAGAGGACCCAGGTACTATGGCATCCTATGGTAACGCAGGTCATTTTTCACCTTACGCAATTTTACAATTAAATAGACCAGATGTTTTATACGATATACCTAAAATGTTGTTTAGCTCATATGGTCCTTTAGCTCTTAAATGGAACTACATGCCCAAAATGATACCTTGGGTACTTGGATATTTAAAAAATTGTAATAAAAAATCTATGCTACACACAGCAAAGTACATGCATCAAATTTTAAATTTATCTTTAGATGCATATGATGAAATTTTTCAAGAGTTTGATATTACAAACTTAGTAGAAAAAAAAGGAATTATTTACGTTTGGACTAATCAAAATATGAAAAGTAGAGAACTAGAGATTAAAGTCAGAAATGATTTTGGAGTAAAGCAACAATTATTAACTACTAGAGAAATTTTAGATCTTGAACCAAACCTAAAACCTGTATTTGATGGAGGTGCTTACTATGATTATGCTTATCACGCTAAAGATCCAGGTGCAATTGTTAAAAAAATATTTGAACTTTTTATTGAAAGAGGTGGAAAGTTTATAAAAGAAAGCGTTCAAACTGTTAAGCAATCATCAAATAATGAAACAATTATTAAGACAACAACTAAAGATTACAAATTTGAAAAATCTGTGATTGCATGTGGTGCTTTTTCAAAAAAATTAACGGACCAACTTAATGAAAAAATCCCCCTCGATACTGAAAGAGGATATCATGTTCATTTTAAAGGTATGGAAAATCTTCTTAAACGTCCTGTTATTTTTTTAGATCGCGGATTTGGATTAACTCCAATGAATCAGGGACTTCGAGCAGTTGGAACTGTAGAACTAGGCGGTTTAAAAAATCCTATTTCAAAAAAAAGAATTGATTATATTGTTAAATGTGCAAAAGAACTTTTACCTCAATTGAAAGAACATGAGGATGAATGGTTAGGTTTCAGACCTACATTGCCAGATTTTCTTCCAGTAATTGGACCATCGAAGAATTATAAAAATATTGTATATGCTTTTGGTCATCAACACTTAGGTTGGACGCTAGGAGCAATAACCGGAAAAGTTGTTTCAGGTATTTTAGCAAATGAAAAAACAAATTTAGATTTACTACCTTATAGCTCATCGAGATTTAATTAAATGATTAAAATTGCTGTTTTGGATGATTACCAAAATATTTTTGAGGAATTTATTGATATTGATAAATACAAAGATAAATTTGAATTCACGATTTTTAATGAACCATTTCAAAGCGAAACTGAAGCAATTTTAGCTTTAGAAAAATTTGACGCCTTATTTATTATGAGAGAAAGAACCCCTCTAACAAAAACCTTATTAGAAGGGTTAAAAAACCTAAAATATATCCTAACAAGTGGAATGAGAAATAAATCAATAGATTTAGAATATATAAAAAGTAAAAAAATTATTGTTTGTGGAACAGAAATAAATTCTAATCCAACTGCTGAAATCACCTGGGCTTTAATCCTTGGCTTAGTAAGAAACATGAAGCAGGAAATAGACAATATGTTCCAGGGGTATTGGCAGACAACAGTTGGATTTGAATTAAAAGGTAAAATTTTAGGATTAATAGGGCTTGGAAAAATAGGTTCACAAGTCGCAAAAATTGGCAAAGCATTTGGCATGCAGGTAGTTGCATGGAGTGAAAATTTAAATTTATCAGAAGCTGATAAACTTGGAGTTTTGCCCATGAGCAAGGAAGAATTAATTAGACAATCAGATATTATATCCCTTCATGTTGTATTGGGTGAAAGATATAAAAATTTAATTACTGAAAATGAGTTAAAAATGATGAAGAAGACCTCTTTCTTAATCAACACCTCAAGAGGCCCAATAATAAATGAAAAGGATTTAATACAAGCTTTGGAAGATGATGTTATTGCGGGAGCAGGTCTAGATGTTTATGATAAAGAACCTTTACCGCAAGATCACAAACTGAGATTTTTACCAAACGCATTATTAACTCCTCACCTTGGTTATGTTACAGAAGAAAATTATTCAATTTTTTTCGAACAAATGATCGAAAATTTAAATTCTTGCATCGAAGGAAAACCAAAAAGACTAATAAATTAGCATAAACTACAGGTTGTATTTACAACCTAAACTTCTATATATTTATCCACAGTTTTGTGATTGATTCGTTATTGGAGATAAGGAATGAGAAAAATTATAGGACTATTATTTTTTGGGATTTTCTTAACTGGTTGTTATGCCAACTCATTAACTATGGTTGGTCCAGCTACAGGTGTCGCATCTGGAAAGCTTTCTGAAACTGCAACATCAACAACAATTAATCATATAGTAAAAAAACAAACAGGAAAAACTCCTGTTGAACACGTTTTAAGTGAAAAACAAATTAAAACTCTAGATAAAACCAAGTCTAAAATAAATTTATGCAACCAAAATCCTGATTTTTGTGAAGCGATAAATTCAAGAATAGAAAAAACAAGAAAACAACTTCTAGGACTTAATCTTCAAGCAAGAATAGAAAAAAACCATCAAAAAATTTTCGTAAATCAAAAAAAAGACTAAAGCTAAATTTCAACACAACTATAAGTTTACGTTTCACGTGAAGAAATATCCTGTAACGAAATATCACTCATAATTTTCTTTTAAAATAAAAACTTTATGTTACTGAAACGTATGAAATTTATTGCAGGGATTCTATCCCTACTTTTTTTACTTTCGGGATGCTATCAAACATCTTTTGTTCCAATGATTGGGCCAGCAGCAACTGCTTCCCAAGGGAACTTGGCTTATTCTGCTGCATCCACCGGGTTAAGTTACGGTGTAAAACATAAAACTGGAAAGTTTCCAGTCGAACATATGTTTCAAAGAGAGAAAGAAGAAATCGTTAAAAAAATCGATTTAATAGAAACAATGGTTCAAGATAAATCAAATTTGGTTAGAGCAGGCGTAATTGACCAAAAAAATAAATTACAATCTAAAGGTGAGAAAGCAAAGACTAAATGGGTTTTACATTTAAAGGATATTAAAAACGTTAAAGTAAAAGATGCTTTCCCAGCAAGCAAACCTCGTTATTCTTACTGGTCTAAGTCAAAATAGCTAATTTTAATCATTTAAATCTATATCAACATATCATATTCTCGATTCATGAAATCTAAAGCTAAAGTTGTAGTTGTAGGTGGCGGTGCTGTAGGTGTAAGCACACTATACCATTTAGCTAAAAAAGGTTGGTCAGATGTAGTTTTAGTTGAAAGAAAAGAACTTACTTCAGGTTCAACCTGGCACGCAGCAGGATTACTTCCTCTTTTTAATATGAGTTATTCTGTTGGACAACTACACCGATACGCAGTTCAGCTTTATAAATCTTTAGAAAAAGAAACAGGTAAAAAGGTTGGTTTCAGTGTCGTGTCAAATATACGTTTAGCTCAAACAGAAGACAGAATGGACGAGTATCATCAGTACGCAGGCGTTGCAAAAACAATTGGAGTAAAAGTAAAATTCCTAAAACCAGAACAAGTAAAAGAAATTTGGCCGTTATGTAACATTGAAGGACTTGAAGGTGCAATCCAACATCCAGAAGATGGTTACATTCAACCCGCAGATTTAACACAAGCGTTAGCTACAGGCGCAAGAAATCACGGAGCAGAAATTTATAGAAACACAACAGTTGTAGGAATTAAACAAACAAAAGACGGTTGGACTGTTGAAACAGACAAAGGATCTATTTCATGTGAACATGTAGTATCTTGTAGTGGAAATTTCGCAAGACAAACAGGAGAAATGGTTGGCATTGAAATTCCAGCGATACCAGTTGAACATCAATATATTGTTACAGAACCGCACCCAGAAGTTTTAAAAAGACAAAAAGAAAAAAAACCAGAGATGGGAGTTTTAAGAGATAGTGACAACGCATGGTACATGAGAGAAGAAGCAGGCGGATTTATTTTAGGCCCATATGAAAAAGGCGCACCATGTTGCTATGTAGATGGTCCGTCAAAAGATAGTGAATACGAATTATTTCAGGAAGATTTAGATAGATTGGCACCTCACATTGAAGGTGCAATTAAAAGAGTACCTGCCTTTGGTGAGGTTGGGGTTAAAAAAGTTTATAACGGTGCAATTTGTTACACACCTGATGGTAGCCCGTTAGTAGGACCTGCCTGGGGATTGAAAAATTTTTGGATTAATGACGGACATAGTTTTGGAATTACTGCTGCAGGTGGGGCTGGTTGGCAATTAGCAGAATGGATTATCGATGGGGAGCCAACGATAGATATGCTTGGTGTAGATCCAAGAAGATTTGGATCATACGTTACAAAATCTTACCTAATGGAAAAAAATGAAGAAGCTTACGCAAATGTTTTCACTGTGCATTACCCTGATGAAGAACGTGAAGCTGGAAGACCATTAAGACAAGCCCCTTGCTACGATAGAATGAAAAAACTTGGAGCAGTCTTTGGACAAAAGTTTGGCTGGGAAAGACCAAACTTCTTTGCAACTGATGGAGAAAAGCAAGAGGATGATTGGTCATTTAGAAGATCAAATTGGTTTAAAAGTGTTGAGAAAGAATGCAAGAACGTAAAAGAAAACGTAGGACTTTTAGACATGTCTGCATTTGGCAAGTGCAGAATTAAGGGTCCAGGGGCTGAAGAATTTTTAGATAAGTTAGTAGCGAATAAACTTCCTAAAAAAATTGGTAGAATTAATTTATGTCATGCGCTTAACACAAAAGGTGGAGTGCATTCTGAATTTACAATAATGAGAGAAGCTGAAGATAGTTTTTATTTAGTTTCAGCTGGTGCATATCAAAGATTAGATCATGATTGGATATATAAATGGATGCCAAAAGACGGAACAGTACAATATGAAAACTTAACCAACAGCATGGGAGTGCTTGTTGTATCTGGTCCAAAGGCTAGACAACTGATGCAAAAAGTTTCTAAAACAGATTTTTCAAATGAAAAATTTAAATGGCTAAGTGCACAAAATATTAACATTGGTTTAGCACCTTGTAATGCGATGAGAGTAAATTTTGTTGGTGAGCTTGGTTGGGAATTGCATCATCCAATTGAATATCAAAATCATATATTCGATAAACTTATGGAAGCTGGAAAAGAATTTAATCTTAAGCCTTACGGCATTCGAGCGATGAATAGTTTGAGAGTTGAAAAATCTTACAAGTTAGTGGGAACAGAACTTTCAATTGAGTATGCACCATACGAGTCAGGTTTAGATAGATTTATCCATCCAAATAAAGGAGATTTTATTGGACGTGCGGCACTGGATCAATGGAGAGCAAAAGGCTTTTCAAATAAATTGGTAACTATGGAAATTCACGGAGTTTCAGATGCTGATGTACTGGGCAACAATCCTATTTATGAAAATGGATCTGTAATCGGTAGAGCAACCGGAGGGGATTATGGTTTTAGATTAAACAAATCTATTGCACTTGGAATGGTTAAACCAGAATACGCAAAAGTAGGACAAAAGCTTAAAATTGATATTCTTGGTAAGATGCATGAAGTTTCTATTATCGAGGACTCCCCTTACGATTCTGAAAATAAATTATTAAGAGCTTAATGAAAAAGTTAATATTTATTTGTCTAATATTAGTTTTACCAAAAATATCTTTTGCAAACGAGAGATCTATACCGTTAGAGCTATTTACTGCAAAAAAAAGTCAGTATGGTGGACAAATAAAAATTACAGGTCCCAAAGAATGGAAAAATAAAAGGACTGGCGAAGTAGTACAAGTTTATGAAAGAAAAAGAGGTTCTAAAATTCAATCATTCGCAAAAACAAATAATGACCAGTGTTTAGGTAGAGTGATGGACACCAGATATGAAAAAAGAGGATTAATTTATATAAAAAATGGCTGCAAATTCCCTTTAGGAAATTGGAAAGAGGGTGAAAAAAGAGAATTTATATCTAGCTATGTTTATTCTTCTAAAACTAGACAATATAAGAAGACGATTACAATAAAAAAAATTGGTAATGAAAAAAAATGCTTAACATTTAGATGGTCAAAAGCTAAGTTAGACGGTCATATAGTAGATGATAATAGTTATACTTACTGTCCAAAAAAAGGGTTTACAAAAATGGTTTCACACAAGACCAATACATTTAAAATGAAAGTATCTGGAGATATAAAAGGTACAGGCACCAAATGAAAATATTAGTCGCTGTTAAAAGAGTTATTGATTACAACGTACAAATCAGAGTTAAAGAAGATGGCTCTGGAGTTCACACAGATAACGTAAAAATGTCAACCAATCCTCCAGATGATAATGCAACAGAAGAGTCTGTTAAATTAAAAGAGTCTGGAAAAGTAAAAGAAATTGTTGCAGTTACAATAGGTGATGACAAAGCACAGGAAACTGTTAGAAAAGCTTTAGCAGTTGGAGCCGATAGAGGGATTCATGTTAAGTCAGATACTTATATTGAACCACTAGGTATTGCCAAAATTTTAAAAAAAGTAGTTGAGAAAGAAAAACCCGATATGGTTTTCTTAGGCAAGCAAGCAATCGATGATGATTGTAATCAAACAGGACAAATGCTTGCAGCGATGTTGAATTGGCCTCAAGCAACTTTTTCTTCAAAAGTAACTTTAAAAGATAAAAGCATGGAGATTGTAAGAGAGATAGACGAAGGTTTAGAAACTGTTGAGGTTAATTTACCTGCAGTTGTAACTTGTGACCTTAGATTAAACGAACCACGTTACGCGTCTCTTCCAAATATAATGAAAGCAAAGAAAAAACCAATTGATCAGATGGTTGCTAAAGATTTAGGTGTAGATATTACAAACAGAGTTCAACAATTAAAAGTAGAGGAGCCGCCAAAAAGAAAAGCAGGTATTAAAGTTGCAAACGTTGCAGAATTAGTAAGTAAACTTAAAAATGAGGCTAAGGTAATTTAATGTCAGTACTATTAATAGCAGAACATAATAATAAAAACCTTAAACCATTTACTTTAAATGCAATAACTGCAGCATCTAAAATTGATCCAGAAGTTCATGTTTTAGTTGCGGGTAGTGGATCAGAAAGTGTAGCTAAAGAAGCTGCAGCAGTTCCTCTAGTTAAAAAAGTTTTACACTGCGATTCTCTTAATTATCAAAATTATTTACCAGAAAACTTAGCCCCACTTGTAACCAAACATTCTGAAAAATATGATCATATTGTTGCATCAGCAAATACTTTTGGAAAAAACTTCATGCCAAGAGTTGCGGCTGCATTAGATACTTCTCAAGTGAGTGATATTATAAAAGTAAACTCACCAGACACTTTTGTAAGACCAATTTATGCAGGAAATGCATTTGCGACAGTGAAAAGTAATGATAAAAAAAGATGTGTAACAATTAGACCAACATCATTTGAACCTGCACCTAAAACAGGAGGTTCTGCACAAATTGATAAAGTAGATGCAGCCGATGTTCCTAACTTTTCTAAATTTGTAAAAAGGGAAGAAACAAAATCAGAAAGACCTGAACTTGGAACAGCAAGAATTGTTGTATCGGGTGGAAGAGGACTAGAAAGCGGAGAAAATTTCAAACTCATAAATGATATCGCTGACAAGTTAAATGCAGCAGTTGGTGCATCACGTGCAGCTGTTGATGCAGGTTACATAAGTAACGATCATCAAGTAGGACAAACAGGTAAAGTAGTTGTTCCTGATTTATACATCGCAGTTGGAATCTCTGGAGCAATTCAACACTTAGCTGGCATGAAAGAGAGCAAAATAATTGTCGCAATCAACAAAGATGGTGAAGCTCCGATATTTAGTATTGCAGATTATGGTTTAGAAGCAGATTTATTTAAAGCTCTTCCAGAATTTTTATCCGAGTTAAACAAACTCAACACTATCCAAAAATAATTAGTTTGATATAGTCCCCGCATGGCTCGAGAGACAATGCAATATGATGTAGTAATAGTTGGCGCAGGACCATCTGGATTATCTACTGCAATTAAACTAAAGCAAATAGAACCAAAACTAAATATCTGTATCTTAGAAAAAGGCGCTGAAGTTGGTGCTCATATATTAAGCGGAAATGTTTTAGAAACTAGAGCTTTAGATGAATTATTACCAAACTGGAAAGAAGAGGGAGCCCCTGTTAAAACTAAAGTTACAAAAGAAAAATTTTTATTTTTAGGAAAAAAATCATCTCTTAGCTGGCCAACATGGCTTTTACCTGCGGTACAAAAAAACCATAATAATTACATAGTTAGTCTTGCTAACCTTTGTCGTTGGCTTGCGGAACAAGCTGAGAAGTTAGGTGTTGAGATTTTTCCAGGATTTCCAGCAAGTGAAGTTCTTTATAATGAAGATGGCTCGGTAAAAGGAGTAGCAACTCTGGATATGGGTTTAGATAAAGAGGGAAATAAAAAAGATGGATACCAAGAAGGAATGGAGCTTCATGCAAAAGTTACAGTTTTCTCAGAGGGGTGCAGAGGACATTTAGGCAAACAATTAATCAAAAAATTTAATTTAGATGAAGGAAAAAATCCTCAGCAATACGGTATTGGGCTAAAAGAAATTTGGGAAGTTAGTGAGGAACAACATCAGGAGGGATTAGTAATGCATACTGCAGGCTGGCCTTTAGATAGCAAAACGTACGGTGGAAGTTTTATTTATCATGCTGAGAATAAACAAATTTACCTTGGTTATGTTATTGGACTTGATTATCAAAACCCACACCTATCTCCATTCGATGAGTTTCAAAGATTTAAAACACATAAAGCAATAAGAAAAATGTTTGAAGGTGGAAAAAGGATTTCTTTTGGTGCTAGAGCTTTAATTGAGGGCGGTCTTCAAAGTTTGCCGAAGATGTATATGCCAGGAGCATTATTAGTTGGTTGTGATGCAGGAACTTTAAATATGCCAAAGATTAAAGGAACTCACACAGCAATGAAAAGCGGAATGATTGCAGCAGAAACTATTGTTGAACATATCAAAAGAAAAAGAAAGTTATCTCTATACGAAGAATTATTTAAAAAAAGCTGGGTGTATAAAGAACTTCATGCAGCTAGAAATGTTAAACCAAGTTTTAGTTGGGGATTATTACTTGGAATTATCTTTACAGGTATTGATCAAATTTTATTTAGAGGAAAACTACCTTTCACATTGAAGCACAAGCATGCAGATCATGAAGCTTTAAAGCCTGCAAGTAAAATGCCTAAAATTGAATATCCAAAACCTGATGGTAAACTTACTTTTGATAAAACAAGTTCAGTATATTTAACAGGCACAAATCACACTGAAAACCAACCAGTACATCTTCAATTAAAAAACAAATATCTTCCTATCCAATATACTTTAAGAGAGTATGACGAGCCCGCTCAAAGATACTGTCCCGTTGGTGTTTACGAGATTCAAAAAAACGAATTTGTCATTAATTCACAAAATTGTATTCATTGCAAAACTTGCGATATCAAAGAACCTTCCCAGAATATTAATTGGGTAGCCCCAGAAGGTGGCGGCGGCCCGAAATACGGCAATATGTAATGTCAAAAAACAAAATTAGCTCGGCTATGTTTTTTGTTTTGTTAGCTGGGTTAATCTGGTCTTTTGGTCCATTAGTAGTAAGAAATATGGACAATGCCGAACTTGTTCCATGGCAGTATTCATTAATAAGAGGATCAGCAATTTTTATAATCTTAAATCTTTATTTATTTTTAACTGAAGGCAGTAAGTTTACAAATAATTATAATAAAATTGGTCTATCAGGAATAATTGGAGGAATAAGTCTTGGTATTGCAAATTTAACTTTTATTCTTTCATTAACAACAACTTCAGCTGCAGTCACACTTTTAATGTTGGGCGCATTACCTTTTTTAGCAGCAATCATAGCTTATATTTTTTTAAATGAAAAAATATCCAAAACAACTTTTATAGCCATAATAATTGCTGGAGCTGGAATAGTATTTATGTGTTTTGATAGTATTCAAACCGGAACACTCTTTGGTCTCGTTAATGGTTTAGTATCCTCTTTAGGTTTTGCGGTATTTACAGTTACTCTAAGATGGAAAAAAAATACTCCTAAACTTACAACCGTATCTATAGCAGGAATTTTTGCAGCAATTATTTCTTTATTAGTTATATTTTTTAATGACAGTAATGTTTTAATGTCTTTAAAAAATACTTCACTTTCTTCACTCCATGGACTTATAGTTTGTTCAGCACTAATTTTATATTCATCAAAATCAAAATATTTACCAGCTGCGGACTTAACCTTATTATCTCTTACAGAAATTTTAGGTGGAATTTTTTGGGTTTGGCTTCCTCTATTTGGAATTAATGAGGTTCCAAATAACAATACAATTATCGGAGGAGTTATAATTACTTTAGCAATTATATTTTACGGATTTAATACTAGGCGGTATATTTTTAGATACTAATTTGATTTAGCTAAAGTCTCAAGCTCGTTTGACTCATAAACTATTTTATTTGAATTACTTGTAGATATATACAACATTGCTTTAACAACATTTTCAATTTTTATTGGTTTGTATTTTTTCAAACTCCCGAAAGCAAACAGAGTAAGAGTATTCATTACAGGTGTGAAAATTACTTCTCCCAATCGAAATGACTTTCTATTTCCAATCAACAAGGATGGTCTAATAATAGCGAGCTTTTTAAAATTTAGATTTTTTAATTGTTCTTCAACTTGTCCTTTATTTTTTAAATAATTGCTAGATGCCTTTGAGTTTGCACCAATAGAGGAAACATAGAAAAAAGAATTTACAGAATTTTCTTTTGCTATTGTAGCTACACGTACAGGAATATCATACTCGATTCTTGTATATTCACTTTTATCGGGTGTATCTTTTTTTGTAGTACCGATGCAAAAATAACAATCGTCACAGCTAATTTTATCTTTATATTTTTCTAAATTTCTAAAATCGGTTTTAATAATTTCTACTTTAGGATTATTAACTTCGGGTATTGTTCTTACGAAAATTTTTATTTTATCGTAGGTATTGCTTAAAAGCATGGTTTTAAATAATTCATTTCCAATTAAACCTGAGGAACCAAATATTATTGCAGTTTTCATAAAATAAATCTGGAAAACTTAATTATTTATATTTCCCAATCAAATCTTGGAAATGTATCGAATAGTTTTACAACTTTATCCGACCATTGATTACAGACTTTGAAATAGTCTTCATCTGAAGTATTTAAACATTTTAAAGATGCAATTTTATTAGTATCTTTTTTGTAAATAGCAAAATCAATTGGAGGTCCCACGGTTAAATCACTTTTTAAAGTTGAGTCCATTGAAATTAAAGCACATCTCGCAGCGTCGCCAATTTTTACACTTGGCGTAATAACTCTATCCAGAATAGGCTTTCCATACTTGACCTCGCCAATTACTAAATAAGGTTTACTATCTGCCGGTCTAATAAAATTTCCTTGCGGATAAACTAAATAAATTTCTTGAGGTTGACCTTTAATTTGTCCCCCCACAATGAATGTTGCTCCAAGAGTAAGAATGTCTGTATTCACTCCATCTGGTGATGAATGTTTTATGTTTAATTTACCTAAATAATTTGCAATCTGTTCAAAATCTTTACAAGTATTTAGATTCGGTCCCGACTTACTCTTTAAATCTTTTTCTATAGACTTATACACAGCCTGGGATGTACCTAAGTTTCCTGAAGTAACTATAACTATTGTTCTATCACCAACATCGTGTGAAAACATCTTTGAATAGATATTAACGTTATCCATTCCAGCATTTGTTCTAGAGTCTGATGCAAAAACTAAACCTTCTTTTGTCTTGATTCCGATACAATATGTCATGTACGAATACTTAATTAAAAAATTATAAATATACAAATTAATAATAGCATGCCAGCTATCTAATTAATGCAATTGTTTGTTTTGCATAATTGTTAACAATGAAAGAATGTTTATGGGATCACTTTGGGATAAATACGACTCCGACACCACTTATGATGAATATCTAGGTGAAGACAATAAGCTTAGGAAGCAAGCTAAGGTAATTTCAAGCATTCTTGAAAAAATCGGCAGCAAAAAGCTTCAAGAGATTGAAAAAAATTGTGCAAGCACAATAAGTGCAAGAGGAATTAATTTTCGTGTTTATTCATCTGGGAAAAAAGCTCAAGAAAAAAAGTGGCCACTAGATATAATTCCAAGAATTATTCCAAAAAGAGATTGGTCTAAAGTATCAAAAGGTTTATTGCAAAGGGTTAAGGCGCTTAATCTTTTTATTGATGATGTTTATAATGATAAAAAAATATTTAAAGACAATGTCATACCCAAAGAGTTAGTTTTTAAATCACCTTATTATTTAAAAGAGTGTGACGGTTTTTCTCCAAAACATAAAGCTTGGTCAAATATCTCTGGTATTGATTTAATTAGAAATATTAAAGGAGACTTTTTAGTTCTGGAAGATAACTTGCGGGTCCCCTCAGGGATCTCTTACATGTTAGAGAACCGAATGGTAATGAGAGATGTCTTCCCTGAATTATTTACTAGATATAAAGTTTCAGATATTCATCAATACCCAAACAAACTCTATCACTGCATGCTCGAATGTATTCCAAAAAAAACCAAAGATCCTCACATGTGTGTTTTAACCCCAGGAAGAGCAAACTCTGCATATTTTGAGCATAGATTTTTATCTGAGCAAATGGGTATAGCTCTTGTTGAGGGCAAAGATTTGTTTGTTGAAAAAGATGTTGTTTACATGAAAACAGTTAGAGGAAAATTAAAAGTTGATTGTATTTATAGAAGACTTGACGACACATTTTTAGATCCCAAAGCTTTTTTTAAAGGATCATTGATCGGAGTTCCAGGATTATTCAAAGCGTGGAGAAAAGGAAACGTTGGAATTTTAAATGCTCCAGGCACAGGTATAGCTGATGACAAGGCAATCTATTCTTATGTCGATAAAATGATTGTTTATTATTTAGGTGAGCAACCAAAAATTCAACAAGTTGAAACTTTACTTTGTAGCGAAAAAATTCACAGAGAACATGTAATAGAAAATATTTCCAAGTTCGTAGTAAAACCTACAAATGGTTCTGGTGGTAATGGTATTTTAATTGGGCCGCATGCTTCAAAAAAAAATAGAGAAGCAATGAAAAAAAATATATTAAAAAACCCAAGAAATTATATTGCTCAACCTTTAGAAATACTTTCTACCACGCCAACTATAACCGATAATAGTATAGAGCCTCGGCACTTAGATTTAAGACCATTTATATTAAGTGGAAAATCAACTTGGGTTACAACAGGTGGATTAACAAGAGTGGCATTAAAAAAAGGAAGCACGATCGTAAATAGTTCACAAGGTGGCGGCTCTAAAGATACAATGATTATTGATATGTAGATTTAAGAAAGATCTACAGCAAATTCTTTTAATTTTTCTATTTTTACTAATTCTAAAGTTTTTTCGTGTGTGGCTTTTAAATATATCGGACAACCTTTGCCTGCTTCAAGTGCTCTCGCATACCAACTTGCACAAACACACCATTTGTCACCATCTTTAAGTCCTGGAAAACCAAATTCTGGGTGAGGTGTAATTAAATCATTACCAGCTTCTTTACACCATTTTAAAAATTCATCATTCACTTTTACACAAACAGTATGAAGCCCACGGTCATTTTCGTCTGTATTACAACAACCATCTCTAAACCAACCTGTTATAGGATCAGTTGAACAGCTTTCTAGAGTTTCTCCTAATACGTTTTTTTGTTTTTTCATTATAAATTAACCTTGATTTATCTAAATCTGGCCTAGTCTGTGGCCTAGTTTATTGCTTAAAATTGTGGTAATCAATCTGAAAGTTTATATAGGTAAAGAAAATGATATATAATTCTCCATTTGAAATTAAAAAATATTCACCTGAAATAATTAATAGATTTCAAAATGAGGGAGTTGTTGTTTTTGGTACAGGAAACTTTGGATCTTTAGCTAAATCGGCTTTAAAACAGAAAAAAATAAATGTTAATTTCTTTATTGATAATAATTTTAACAATTGCGGAAAAAATTTTGAAGGAATAAAAGTTATTTCAGCAAATGAGCTTTTTAAACAAAACCCACAATCAAATGTATTAATTGCTTCTTTAAATTTTAAATATTTAAAAAGACAACTTAAAGATCTTGGAATAAATAACTTTTATGATGTAGATTTTTTATTTGATAATTTCGATATTACCAAGACTTTAACTAAGTGGTCAAAAGATAGATGTAAGGTACAACTCGATCTTTACAACTATTCAGTAAACGCTACAAGAGACCCTAATAAGCTAAATGTAAATAGCATTGATTTGGTACTCACTGAAAAATGTTCTCTTAAATGTAAACATTGTTCAAATTTGATGCAATATTATGAACAACCAATAGATAATGACCTGGAATTATTAATTAAATCATTCGATAATTTTATAAACGCTGTTGATTATTGTTACGAAGTAAGAATGATTGGTGGTGAACCACTGATTTATAAAAATATCAATAAAGTTATAGAACATGTTTTATCAAAAAAAAATATTGGTAATATAATAATTTATACTAATGGCACAATAGTTCCTAAGGGAGATAAAATAAATATTTTTAAAAATCCAAAAATATATTTCAAAATATCTAATTATGGCACACACTCCAGAAATGTAGAAAAGCTTGAAAAGACTTTAGCAGAAAACAATATACATTATATTACTGAGCGAGTTACAACTTGGCAAGACTGTGCAAAAATTGATGATTTTCAAAGAACCGATAAATTAAATAAAGAAATATTTGGAAACTGCTGTGTTAATGAAACTTTAACAATGCTTCATGGAAAGCTTTATTTATGTCCTTATTCAGCACATGTCGAAAATTTGAAAATAATAAAACCTAAAGTAAAAGAACATATTGAATTGTTTAGCGCCAAAGCAAATGATTTAAAGGCGGAAATAAGAAATTTGTATTTTGGGAAGGAGTTTTTAGAGGCATGTAAAATTTGTAATGGTAGAGATCATAACGTAGCTTCAATACCAGCAGCTGAACAAACTAAAACTGTTTTGAAATTTAAAACA
>CACHBR010000005.1 GCA_902578115.1 uncultured Pelagibacteraceae bacterium
CACAGCGATAAATATATTCAATGTGCAAAACTTTTAAGCAAACCTCAAAAAGCTAAATACCTGTGTCAATCGCTAGCGGAAAAAATTAATGAAAATTTCAATGACTTTAATCTTATCCTTTCCCCTGCAGTTGGCGGTATTGTAATCGGATATGAAATAGGTCGACTTTTAAATGTAGAAACTATTTTTGCAGAAAGAGTAAATAAAATTTTTCAATTACGAAGAGGTTTTGAAATTAAAAAAAATCATAAAATTTTAATCATTGAAGATGTAATAACTACTGGAAAATCTAGTTTAGAATGTTCCGTTCTAGCTGAAAAGTTAGGTGCCGAGATTATTGGTTTTGCAAGTTTAATAGATAGATCTAATGGAAAAAGCAAAATTAATAAAAAAATTATTTCGCAGGTTCAAATAGAAATCCCTACATTCACTGAAGAAAATATTCCTGAAAAACTTAAAAGAATTAAGGCAACCAAACCTGGGAGTAGAGATTTATGATGTTAAAGCCAAAACTCGGTGTAAATATAGATCATGTTGCAACCGTAAGAAATGCAAGAGGAGAAGACTATCCTAGTCCTTTAAGGGCGGCTTTATTAGCGCAAAAATCAGGAGCAGATTCAATTACAATACATTTAAGAGAAGATAGAAGACATATAAAAGATAATGATTTAATTAAAATAAACGAAAAACTTAAAATTCCTCTTAACTTAGAAATGGCTCCGACAATAGAAATGCTTAAAATTTCACTAAAGCACAAACCAGATTACATTTGTATAGTCCCCGAAAAAAGAACTGAAATCACAACAGAAGGAGGTTTAAATTTGAAAAAAAATAAAAAATTATTAAAAAAGATTTTAAAAAAGTTTAAAGACAAAAAAATAAGATCAAGTTTATTTATCGAACCAAAAATATCTGATATTAAAATTGCTAAGGATATAAATGCTGATTGCATTGAAATTCATACAGGTAAAATTTGTAATTTACTTAACAAGAATAAAAATATTAAAAAAGAATTTATAAAAATTAAAACGGCAGTTAGTTATGCTAATATGATTGGATTAGAGGTGCATGCGGGGCATGGAATTAACTTTTCGTCTGCCAAAGTGTTATCTAAAATTAAAGGTATCAAAGAATTTAATATAGGACATTTTTTAATTGGAGAATCAATTTTTATAGGTCTTAAAAAAACAATAAAAACGTTTAGAAAAATTATTAAATAATGAATTTATTTGATTTATACACAAATAAGATAAAAAAAAAAATTATTAAAAATAAATCTATTTTTAATTTAAAAAATCAAAATGATATTAAAAATATTGTTGTGGAAACACCACCTGATAAATTTAATTTCGATTTATCTTCAAATGCTGCAATGATATTAGCTAAAAATATCAATAAAAATCCAAGAGTTATTGCTGAACAATTAAAAGAGATATTACTTAAAGAAATTAAAGATTTTTCTTCTATAGAGATAGCTGGACCAGGTTTTCTCAATTTTAAAATAAATAATAATACATGGCAAAAAACAATAGATTCTATTTTAAAATCAAATAAAAGTTACGGATCAAATAAACTAAAAAAAAGTTTTAATATAGAATTTGTTTCTGCAAATCCTACTGGGCCCATGCACGTAGGTCACTGTCGTGGTGCTATATTTGGTGATGTTTTAAGCAATTTATTAATTTTTAACGGTGGTAAAGTTACAAAAGAATTTTATATAAATGATTATGGAAATCAAATTGAAAATTTTGTCAAGTCTGTTTATTTAAGAATAAGAGAAATTAAATTTAAAGAAAACTTTCCTGATAATAAAAGTTTATATAATGGAGAATACATTAAAGACATTGCAAATGCAGTTTTAAACAAATTAAAGAAAATTAAATTTGATAGTTATGAAAAAGATTTTGAGATATTAAAAAAAGAGTCATTAAATTACTCTTTAAATCTTATAAAATCTGATCTCAAGCTTTTAGGAGTAAAACATGACCTTTTTTTTTCAGAAACTAAAATGGTAAAAAACAAGTCTGTTGATAAAATAATTAAAATATTAAAAAAAAATAATTTTGTATTCGAAGGTTTTTTAGAGGCTCCTAGAGGTGATGATTCTAGTTCTTGGAAAAAAACTAAAAGATTAATATTCAAGTCTTCAAGTTTTGGAGACGACACAGATAGAGCTTTACAAAAAAATGATGGAACGTGGACATATTTTGCTAATGACATTGGTTATCATTCAACAAAACTAAATAAAAAATATGACAGTCTAATTAATATATTGGGCGCTGATCACATAGGATATATAAAAAGAATTTCAGCTGCAGTCAGCGCCATGTCCAATAATAAAATAAATTTGACCTGTAAAGTTTGTCAATTAGTAAAATTTTTAAAAAATGGAGAGCCCTTTAAAATGTCTAAGAGATCAGGAGATTTCTTTCCATTAAATAAATTATTAAAGGAGGTTAATAAAGATTCAATTAGATTTATGATGCTATATAGAAGCAATGATGTTGAGTTAGAATTTGATTTTAAAAAAGTTTTAGAAAAAAATAAAGATAACCCAGTTTTTTATGTTCAGTATTGTTATGCTAGAATAAATTCTATATTTAGAACTTTAAAAATTGATCCTTCAAAAAAAACAAGTCTTAGTTCTGTTGATTTTAAAATAAATAATTTTGAACAAAAACTTCTTAAAAAAATTATTGAATGGCCTAAAGTTGTTGAGGTTGCTTCAAATAAAAAAGAACCTCATAGAATACCTTTTTATTTATATGAGCTTTCAACTCTATTTCATTCTTATTGGAGTAAGGGAAATGAAGATCCTAATTATAAGTTTATAAAGAATGGAAATATTGCAAACAAAGTTACATTAAAAATCTTTCAAATAATTTCAATAATTCTTGAGAATGGCATGTTCATCTTAGGAGTTTCTTTACCAAAAAAAATGTAATGTATAAAAAAATAGTAAACTCATTTCATTTTATATTCATTATTTTATTACTAAGTTATGTAATTATTGTTTATTTTTCTGAAGATGTTTCATTAAAAATTAATCAAAATAGATCCAATTATTCTAAAAATATAGAAACAAGAGTTTTTGAGATACCTTTGCTTAAAAACGATACTGACAATGTAATAAATTTTAATTTACAGAATAATGTCGAAAAAAAAATTAAAAAAAGATATTTTTGGAATCTTCTAAAAGATGAATAGAAAAGCAGCTATAATAAGTATTAAAGGTACGAAATTAAGTTCCTTAGAAAAGAGTCTTTTAAAAAAAGAAAAACCTTGGGGAGTAATTTTATTTAAAAGAAATATAGTTTCTTTTAAACAAACTTCATCTTTAACAAAAACAATAAGAAGATGTATGAATGACCCTTTTTACCCAATATTAATTGATGAAGAGGGAGGTAAAGTGTCAAGATTGTCAGAACTTTTTAGTACAAGGGAATTTTCTCAATCTTTTTTTGGCGAATTATTCAAAAAAAATAAAATAAAAGGGAAATTAATTTATAAATATTATCTAGAAACAATGTGTAATATTTTAATAGAACTAGGAATTAATATTAATACCATTCCAGTTATGGATTTGTTGCAAAAATCCACACATGAAATTATAAAAGACAGATCATTTTCTGATGAGGTTAATACAGTAAAATCTTTGGGAAGACTTTGTATTTCCTTTTTAAAAAAGAAAAAAATTGCATCAGTCGCCAAACACGTTCCTGGTCATGGTTGTGCTAGTGCAGATAGTCATCACAAATTACCTGTTGTGAATAAAAAAACAAATAAATTATATAATGATGATTTTAAGCTTTTTAAAAATTTAAATTCTAATTTTATGATGACTGCGCACATTCTCTATAAAAACATAGATTCAAAAAATTTAGCTACTTTTTCTACCTATATAATTAAAAATATAATAAGAAAAAAACTTAATTTTAATGGTATTTTAATTTCCGATGATATTTCAATGAAAGCATTAAGTAGTAATTTATGTTTAAATGCAGATAAAGCACTTAATGCAGGTTGTAATTTAGTATTGTATTGTAAAGGTGATATTAAAGAATCAAGAAAACTATTAAAGAATTTAAGATTTATAGATAATTTTACTCAAAAAAAAACTTATCAATTCTATGATTTTTTAAGATAATATTAAAAAATGGAATCAAATATTAATAATTCGATATCTGTAGATATTCCAAATTATTCTGGCCCTCTTGAAACTCTTCTTGATCTAGCAAAAAAACAGAAAGTTGACTTAACACAAATTTCAGTAACAAAACTAGCTGACGAGTTTTCTGATTATATAAAAAACTTTAAAGATAAAAATTTAGATTTAGCCTTCGAATATCTTCTCATGGCTACATGGCTTACTTATTTAAAATCTCGACTACTTTTACCAGAAGAAGATGATGATAATTTTAAAGCTTCTGAAATAGCTCTGAAACTTAAAATACAATTAAAAAAACTTGAATTAATAAGATTATTATCTGATGAATTGTTAAAAAGAAAAAGGGTAGGGAGAGATATTTTTTACAGGGGAACAAAGGGAGGAATAAGATCAATTAAAAATCCAGTTTATAAAGTTACTTTGTATGAGCTTTTAAAAGCATATTCTCTAGTAAAAACGCAATCTATATTTCAAAAAATTGATATACCCAAATTACCAGTAATGACAACACAAGAAGGTATTAAACAAATTAAAGATAATATGAATGTCATTGAAGATTGGAAAAAGATAAATGAATTAATACCTGAAGCTTTTAATAAATCAGTAAAATCTAAAAAAAGTGGTCTTGCCTCAATCTTTACTGCAAGTTTGGAGTTAACCAAGGACGGTATTATTAACATTATGCAAGAAAAATTATTTAGTGATATTTTAATTAAAAAATCCTCTCATATTCCGATGAGGTTAAAAAATAAATAAAATTTATGAAAAAAGATATTGAACACAACATCATCAATTTTCCTCAAAAAAAAACTAAACTTGAAAAAGAAGTAGAGGCAATTATATTTGCTGCTGAAGAACCTCTTGATGTTGAAACTATAGAAGAAAGGATTGGTACTAGAAGTAATATAAAAAAAATATTAGAAAATTTACAAAATGAGTATGCAAATAGGGGTATAAACTTAGTATGTGTTTCCAATAAATGGATTTTTAGGACTGCTCTTGATGTGTCTAAACTTATGTCCTTGCAAAAATCTCAACAAAGAAAACTATCAAAAGCAACCATTGAGACGTTGTCTATTATTGTTTATCATCAACCTGTTACAAGATCAGAAATAGAAGAAATAAGGGGTGTTGCTTTTGCATCAAATACTCTTGAAATTTTATTGGAGTTAGATTGGGTTAAACCTGCTGGTCGAAAAAATGTTCCTGGGAAACCTATCCAATATGCAACAACTGAGAATTTTCTTAATCATTTTAATATTAAAAAATTGTCAGATCTTCCCACAGTGGACGAACTATCTTCAGCAGGCTTAATCGATCCTGGATCTGTAGATTCATCAATTTTTGGAACAGGTAAATTCTTCAAGGAACAATCACAAGATAAGAAGGATAATATTTATTCTGACGTAGATGATGTATTAAAACAAACTAATAAAATTGAAGAATAATTATATTTATTTAATTGCTTTTTTTGTATAGAGTACCCCTATGGGTATAAGTTTTTGGCAAATAGCTATTGTAGTCGTACTAGTCGTTTTACTTTTTGGTAGAGGTAAAATTTCAAGTTTAATGGGTGATGTAGCTAAAGGAATTAAGAGTTTTAAAAAAGGAATGTCTTCAGATGATAACAATCAATCAAATTTAGAAGACAAAAAAGACGAAGATTCTAATTCTCAAAATAAATAATTATCAATGCCACAAATCGGATGGTTTGAATTACTAATTGTTGTTTTAGTAGCTATTTTAGTCATTGGTCCTAAAGACTTTCCAATTGTATTAAAAAAAGTCGGTAGTTGGATTGGCACAACAAAAAGATATTTTTCAGATATTCAACACAAAGTTAATCAATCTATAGATGAAGAAGAAACAGTAGAAAAAAAATATTCAAAAGAGAACGAAAAAAATTCGGATGAACAAAAACAATAACGATCAAAATACTATTACAGGACATCTTACAGAATTAAGATCAAGATTAATTAAATCTTTAATATTTATTTTTATAATATTTATTTTTGGATACGTTTTTGCAGAATATATTTATAGTTTTTTACTTGAACCTTATGCAAAAGCTGTAAAAAATGATGGTATAGAGAGAAGACTAATATTCACTGCATTGCATGAAACGTTTATAACGTATTTGAAACTTGCTTTCTTCGTAGCTCTTTTACTTGGAAGCCCAATCTTTTTAACACAGTTGTGGAAATTTATTGCCCCAGGTCTTTATAAAAATGAAAAAAAGGCATTGCTACCTTATCTTATTGCTACCCCAATACTTTTCTTATTAGGCGGCATGCTTGTTTATTATTTGGTTATGCCTTTAGCTATCAAGTTTTTTTTAACTTTTGAAACGACTGGTCAAATTAACAACCTTCCAATTCAACTAGAAGCTAAAGTTAATGAATATCTTTCATTAATAATGAGATTAATATTTGCATTCGGATTAAGTTTTCAACTTCCAGTATTATTAAATTTATTAGCTAGAGTAGGAGCTATAGATTCTAAGTATTTAAAAGAAAGAAGAAGGTACTTTATAGTAATCATTTTTGCAGCTGCAGCTATTCTTACTCCACCTGATCCAATTACTCAAATTGGTTTAGCAATACCGTTATTGATACTATATGAATTATCTATATTATCAGTGAAATTAACGGAAAAGAAAAATAATGCATAACATTAAACTTTTAAGAGAAAAACCTGATTTTTTTAAAAAAAAGTTTCAAGAAAGAAATATTAAATTAAATATAGACGATTTATTAAATTTAGATAAAAAAAATAGAGAAATAATTAACAAAAAAGAAAAATTAGAACAAGAAAGGAAAATTATCTCTAAAAATAAAGATGAGGAAAAGTTTAAAAAATCAAAACAAATCTCAAATGAAATTAAGAAATTAGAAAATGATTTAGAAGTATTAAAAGACGGTATAAATAAAATATTATATTTTCTTCCCAATATAGCTCTTGATGATGTTCCAATTGGATCAGATGAAAAATTTAATAAGGAACTAAGAAAAGTTGGAAAGATCCCTAATTTTAAATTCAAACCTAAATCTCATTATGAAATAGGAAAAAACTTAAATTTAATGGATTTTGATGTGGCTGCTAGAACCTCAGGAGCAAGATTTGTGTTTTTGAAAGGTAATTTAGCAAAGCTTGAAAGGGCGATATCTGATTTTATGCTCGATATACATACAAAAAAATTTGACTATCTTGAAATTTCACCACCGTTAATAGCTTCTTTTGATGCTATGTTTGGGACAGGCCAATTACCTAAATTTGAAAATGATCAATTTGAAATTAAATTTGATGACGAAAAAAATAGAAAATTTTTAATTCCAACAGCTGAAGTAATCTTAACTAACATGATAAGAGAAAAGCAATTATTATATGAGGAATTACCATTAAGATTTGTTGCTTCTACAGCTTGTTTTAGAAAAGAAGCTGGTAGCTATGGTAAAGATACAAAAGGAATGTTGAGACAACACCAATTTTATAAAGTTGAACTAGTAAGTATAGTTGAACCCGATAAGTGCAATGAAGAATTGAATAGAATGACCTCATGCGCCGAATATATTCTTAAAGAATTAAAATTACCTTACAGATCTATTTTGCTTTCTTCTGGTGATATGGGTTTTAGTGCTGAAAAAACAATTGATTTAGAAGTTTGGATACCGTCTGAAAAAAATTATAGAGAAATTTCAAGTTGTTCTTCTTGTGGACAATTTCAGTCCAGAAGAATGAAAACCAAATTTAAAAAAAAGAATCAAACAGATTTTCCTTGTACTCTTAATGGTTCTGGTTTGGCAGTAGGTAGAACTCTAATAGCAATAATGGAAAATTACCAGGATTCAGATGGCAGAGTGGTTATTCCTGACGTGCTAAGACCATACATGAATGATTTAGATAAAATTTAGCAATTATTGTTAAAATTTGGTTGTCTAAATAATATTATTAATATATTTATTCTTACATTATGAGTTCAAATTTTGCACAATTTATACCACTTATACTAATATTTGTTATTTTCTATTTTTTCCTAATAAGACCTCAACAAAAGAAAGTAAGAGAGCATAAAACAATGACTCAAAATTTAAAAAGAGGAGACGAGGTTATAACATCAGGTGGCATAATCGGAACAGTAGACAGAGTTTTTGAAGATGATCGTATAGAGCTAAATATTTCTGAAGGAGTGAAAGTACAAGTAATCAAGAATACAATACAGGGTCACCTAAAAAAAGAGACAAAAGAGACAAAAAAATAAACTTTTTGTGTTAAATTTTTCAAAGATAAAAATAATATTAATATATTTTTCCTTTATAGTCATAAGTTTATTTTGTTATTCTAATTTTTCAGATTCTAAAAATATTTTTTTAAAAAAGAAAATTAATCTTGGTCTCGATTTGCAAGGTGGTTCATATCTTCTTTTAGAAGTTGACAGTACACCTCTTCAAAATAGACAGATACAATCAAAAGTTATTCCGCTTAAAAAAAAACTTATTGAAAAAAAAATCACCTATACAAATTTTAAAATAAAAAACAACAAGATAATTTTTGATATATCTCAGGATGATAAAGAAAAATTTGATAATTTTTTCACTGATAAAAATAACGATATAAATACTTTTTTAGATAAATATAGATCCTTCGAATTAGAATATAATTTAGTTAATAATCAAATTATAATCGGTTTATCAAAAAATGGGATAATTAACTTAAATACATCTGCTGTAGATCAATCAATTGAAATTGTTAGAAAAAGAATTGATGAAACTGGAACAAAAGAACCTTCAATAATAAAACGAGGCAGTAATAGAATTTTAGTTGAATTACCCGGTGTAAAGGACCCTGAAAGAATAAAGGAACTTCTAGGCAAAACAGCTCAATTATCTTTTAGATTAGTAACAGATAACAAAACAGAATTTGGTAATGAATTTTTTACTTTAACTGATACGCAAGAAAAAATATCAGTAAGCAAGAGAATTATTTTAACTGGCGATAATTTAATTGATGCCAACCCTAAGTACGATAACATAAATCAAGAACCAATTGTTGCATTTACTCTTAACAGACTTGGATCTCAAAGATTTGGACAAGCAACAAGCAAAAATATTGGAAAAAGAATAGCAATTATTTTGGATAATGAGGCTATAAGCGCACCTGTAATAAGAGATTCAATAACTGGTGGACAAGGAACTATTTCAGGAAATTTTACTTTTCAAACTGCTACTGACCTTGCTTTACTTTTACGTTCTGGTGCACTACCAGCGCCTTTATCAGTTGTTGAAGAGAGAACAGTAGGACCAGATTTAGGACAAGACTCCATAGACGCTGGAGTTCTATCTTTGCTTATTGGGTTTATTTTGGTGATAGTATTTATGATAATTAAATATCGTTTTTTTGGCCTTATAGCTAATATTTCATTAATATCTAATCTTTTAATGTTGATTGGTTTTCTAACCCTTTTAGAAGCCACGCTTACTTTACCGGGAATTGCCGGTATAATTTTAACAGTAGGAATGGCCGTAGACGCGAATGTGTTGATATTTGAAAGAATAAAAGAAGAATTAAATAAAAATATAGGAAATAATATTCAAGCGTTTGATTTAGGATTTAAAAGATCAGTCATCACTATTTTAGACGCAAATATCACAACATTAATTGCATCAATAATACTTTTTATATTTGGCTCAGGCCCTGTAAAAGGTTTTGCTGTTACACTATCAATTGGATTAATTACTACATTATTTTCTGCATATTTTATTTCAAGACATTTAACCTCAATAATAGTTTTGAAAAATAAAGAGAAGAAACTTTTAATATGAAAAAAATATACAACTTTAATTTTGTATCTAAATTTAAAATTACCAATTTAGCTTCAATTTTTCTAACACTTATCAGTTTGATTTTAATATCCTTTAAGGGTTTAAATTATGGAATTGATTTTAAAGGTGGTACACTTATAGAATTAAGAGTTGAGTCTGATAAAATTACAATCAGTGATATTCGTTCTGCTTTTTCAAATATGAATTTAGGTGATTTAAACGTGAAAGAGTTTGGAAAAAAAGGTGATTATTTAATAAAATTTGAAAAAAAGGAATTTAATAAAAATAGTAATATTAAAACAATTAAAGAAAATGTTGTAAGCAAACTAGGTGTAGATGCAAATTTTAGACGTATAGAAAACGTTGGCCCGAAAGTCAGTGCTGAATTGTTAAATTCTGGGTTATTAGCGATAAGTTTAGCATTAGGAGCGATGCTTTTTTATATCTGGGTCAGATTTGAATGGCAATTTAGTCTTGGTTCAATTACTGCAATTTTTCATGATGTCCTAATTACTTTAGGAATTTTCTCCTTACTATCTCTCGAAGTTAATCTTTCAATAGTTGCGGCCGTACTTACGATTGTTGGATACTCGATGAATGATACTGTTGTTATATATGATCGTATTAGGGAAAACCTATCTAAGTATTCGTCTAGCTCGATAGAGGACATTTCAAATACCTCGATAAATGAAACACTATCAAGAACAATTATCACTTCAGTTACAACCTTATTGGCACTAGGATCAATTTTTGTCTTAGGTGGTGAGATTTTAAAAGGCTTCTCATTAGCAATGATTATCGGTGTACTTATTGGAACATATTCTTCTATATTTGTGGCTTCACCAATATTAAAATATTTAAAAGTTAGTTATAAATCTATTGCTAAAGATGAAGAAAAAAATTAATAAAGATTTTGAGCTATAACCATTGTCATAAGCATCGGCAATGATAATAATGTATTCACTCGAGATGTTATAACTGCAGTTTTTGCGTGTTTAGGTTTGTCCTCTGGAGCGCAATCAACAATACCAAGAACTTTTTTTTGGTTAGGCCAAATTATAAACCATACGTTAAAAGCCATAATTATTCCAAGCCACATCCCAATTCCTATTGCTGTATTTTTTCCACCGCTTCCAATTCCTAGTATCATTGCGTCATGAACATAACCATTTAAATAAGCAACGATTAAACCAGTTACTATAGTTGCTAATGCTGCCCACCTAAAATAAAACAAAACAGCAGGAGCAATTATTTTAGTAATTGCAGGTTTTTGTTCGTCTGTAAATTTTGGCATATTTGGTATTTGAACAAAATTTAAATACCATAGTAATCCTATCCACATTATTCCAACAACAACATGTAAATATCTAAATAACCAGCTCCAAAATAATCTGTCAAACGCCCAATCTCCTCCAGCAAAGAAAAGTCCAGCAAATAATAAGATAGCTAAAATAGCTGAGAGGTGAATTGTTTTTGATAGGGATTGTAATATGTTAACCATAATTTATTGTACCACAAAAATTAATTTTATGCAGTTTTTTTCATTTTACCATTTATTAAATTTTTGAGAAATTTACCCGTATAACTGTTATCAACTGTAGCTACTTTTTCAGGGGAGCCCTCGGCAATCACTTTTCCACCTTCAGCACCACCCTCGGGACCCATATCTATAATCCAATCAGCTGTTTTTATTACATCTAGATTATGCTCTATTACAACTACGGTATTACCTGTGTTTACAAATGCTTGTAAAATTTCAAGTAATTTTTTTATATCATGTGTATGTAAACCAGTTGTCGGTTCATCAAGTATATAAAGAGTTCTACCGGTAGATCTTTTTGATAGCTCCTTAGCTAATTTAATTCTTTGAGCTTCACCACCTGACAGAGTAGTCGCTTGTTGTCCAATTTTAATATATCCAAGCCCAACATGTTTTAATGTTAAAAGTTTTGAGTGCACTGTTGGAATGTTTTCAAAAAAATTACAACCCTCTTCAACTGTCATATCTAAGACCTCAGCTATATTCTTATTTTTGAATTTTATTTCTAATGTTTCTCTATTATATCGACTTCCTTTACAAGCATCACAAGGTATATAAACATCTGGTAAAAAATGCATTTCATAAGTTATCACTCCGTCACCTTCGCATGTTTCACATCTTCCTCCTCTTACATTAAAAGAATATCTCCCGGGCTTATATCCACGTGTTTTTGAGTCAGGAAGATTAGCAAACCAATCTCTTATTGGACCAAATGCTCCTGTATATGTTGCTGGATTAGATCTCGGAGTCCTTCCAATTGGAGATTGATCTATATCTATCACCTTATCAATTAATTCTATTCCTTTATAACCTTTAAATGGTTTAGGTAATTTTCTAGACTTATTTTTGTTAAGGGATAAATTGAGCGCATTATATAAAGTTTGTAAAACTAAAGTTGACTTTCCGCTACCTGACACTCCTGTCACACAAGTAAATGTTCCAGTTGGTATTTTAAGATTTGCATTTTGGAGATTATTTCCTGTAGCACCTAATATTTCTAAATATCTTCCATTTTTTGCTGTTCTTCTCTTTCTAGGCAAAGAAATATATTTTTTTCCTGATAAATAATTTCCAGTAATACTATTATCTGTATTTATAATATCTTTTAAATTACCTTGAGCAGTTATTTGACCACCATTTAAACCAGCTTCTGGACCAAGATCAATAATATGATCTGCATTTTCCATAGTCTCAGTATCATGCTCAACGACAATTACTGTATTACCTAGATCTCTAAGTTTTTTCAAAGCAGCAATTAATTTTTTATTATCTCTTTGATGAAGGCCTATTGATGGTTCATCTAAAACATATAGTACACCTGTTAGTCCTGATCCAATCTGAGAAGCTAGTCTTATTCTTTGTGACTCACCCCCTGATAAAGTTCCAGACTCTCTTGATAATGTCAAATAATTAAGACCCACATTTAATAAAAAATTTAATCTTTCATTAATTTCTTTTAGTATGTGCTGCGCGATTTTTTTTTCTCTTGAGGATAAAATATTATCAAGATTTGCAAACCACTTTTGTGAGTCTTCTATAGAAAATTTTGTTATTTGACTTATATTTAATTTATTAATTTTAACGCAGAGAGCCTCTTCTTTAAGTCTCATCCCTTTACATTTCTCACAACTGCTTTCACTTTGATATTGAGCGATTTCGTCTCTTTTCCAATCACTATCAGTTTCTAAATATCTCCTTTCAAGGTTATTTATTACACCCTCAAAGGTTTTTTTAGTGTCATATTTTTCATATCCGTCATCATAATAAAATTTAATTTCTTCATCATCTGAACCATAAAGAATAATATCTTGGTATTTTTTTGGTAACTTTTTCCATTTTGTATCTAACGAAAATTTATAATGTTTCGCAATTGATGATAATGTTTGCGCATAATACATAGATGTAGATTTAGCCCAAGGCTCAATTGCTCCATCTGCTATTGTTTTATTTTTATCTGATATTACAAGATTAGGGTCAACGTTTAGGTTATGCCCAATTCCTTCACACTCTTCACATGCACCAAAAGGGCTATTAAATGAGAACAATCTTGGTTCAATTTCCTCAATAGTGAAACCACTTTCTGGACATGAAAATTTTGATGAGAATAATATACTTTCTTTTTTTCTAAATTTCTTTGGTAGTGTTTCATTTTCATATTCGGCAATTAATAAACCGTTTGAAAGATTTAGTGCCGTTTCTATACTGTCTGCTAATCTGTTTCCCAATTTTGAGTTAAGTACAATTCGATCAACTACAATTGAAATATCGTGCTTAACTTTTTTATTTAATTCTGGGAAATCATTTATATCGTAATATTTTCCATCAACTTTTATTTTTTGAAAACCTCTTTTTTTATAATTTAAAATATCTTTTTTATATTCACCTTTCCTTCCTCTTACTACTGGTGCAAGTAGAAAAATTGTACAATTCTTTGGTAAGGCTTTTACTTTATCAACCATTTCACTTACGGATTGTGATACTATAGGTTTGCCAGTAAATGGAGAGTAGGGAATACCAACTCTAGCAAAGAGAACTCTCATATAATCATAAATCTCGGTTACTGTCGCAACAGTTGATCTTGGATTTTTCGGTGCATTTTTCTGTTCAATTGAAATTGCCGGACTAAGTCCCTCAATTAAATCAACATTAGGTTTTTTCATTTTATCTAAAAATTGTCTCGCATATGCCGATAAACTTTCAACATACCTTCTTTGTCCCTCTGCATAAATTGTATCAAATGCTAAAGATGATTTTCCTGATCCGGAAAGTCCTGTAATCACTATAATTTTCTCTTTAGGAATTTCTAAGGAAACATTTTTTAAATTGTGTTCTTTAGCCCCTTTTATCAATATCTTTTTAAGCATACTTTTTAACAGCCTAAATAGTTAGACCTTATAATTGTTGTTAATTTATGCTATATTATCTTTTATTCATTAACAATAAACCTAAGAATTATGTCAGGAAGTTTAAATAAGGTTCAAATAATAGGTAGACTGGGTGCTGACCCTGAAATTAAGCAAATGGTTAACGGAAAAAACGTCGCAAGGTTGAGCGTAGCTACTAGTCAAAGTTGGAAAGATAAATCTAGTGGGGAGAGAAAAGAGAAAACCGAGTGGCATAGAGTTGTAATATTTAACGAGGGTTTGGTAAATATTGTACAACAATATCTTAAAAAAGGAGCAAACGTTTATCTTGAGGGACAACTAAGCACAAGAAAATGGAGAGATGAAAAATCTGGACAAGATAAATATTCAACGGAAATAGTTCTTCAAGGATATAATTCTTCATTAACAATGTTAGGAGGAAAGAATGCATCAAATAATAGCCAGCCTTCACAAGAAAGTTCTCTCCCAAACGATCAAATGTCACAAGATAATTCTGATCTTGATGATGAAATTCCTTTTTAAATAAATGCAAAAGACAGAAGTAAAAAATAATTCAAATTATAAACCAATTTTTGTTCATCAAGAAATGAGCTCATCTTATCTATCGTACGCTATGAGCGTAATAGTTAGTAGAGCCCTTCCTGATGTAAGGGACGGTTTAAAACCAGTTCATAGAAGAATTATTTATGCAATGTACAAAGGAGGTTATGATTGGGGAAAACCTTTCCGTAAATCAGCAAGAATAGTCGGTGATGTAATTGGTAAATATCACCCACATGGTGATCAAGCCGTATATGATGCTTTAGTTAGGTTAGTTCAAGATTTTTCCATGAGTCTTCCATTAATTGATGGGCAGGGTAATTTTGGGTCAATAGACGGGGATCCTCCTGCAGCTATGAGATATACAGAAACAAAACTTTCAAAAGTTTCTCAATTCCTTACAGAAGGATTGGAAAAAAATACTGTAGATTTTAGAAACAATTATGATGAGACAGAAAGAGAGCCAACTGTTCTTCCGTCACAATATCCTAATCTATTAGTTAATGGAGCAGGAGGTATTGCAGTAGGAATGGCAACAAGTATTCCACCACATAACTTAGGTGAGATTATAGATGGAACTATTAGCTACATCAAAAATAACGATATTACTATTGGTCAATTAATGAAACATATTCCAGGCCCAGATTTTCCAACCGGGGGTTTAATTATCGGAAGAGATATAATTAAACAAGGTTATAACAAAGGTAGAGGATCATTTAAAATTAGAGGAGAAATTGGAGAAGAAAGTTTAAAAAATGGTAAAACAAGACTTGTTATAAAATCTATCCCTTATCAAATAAATAAATCTGTTTTAAATGAAAGAATAGCTGATCTATCTAGACAAAAAAAAATAGAAGGGGTTAGTGATATTAGAGATGAGTCAAATAGAGACGGCATAAGAGTAGTAATAGATTTAAGAAGAGGTGTTGAGCCAGAAACTATAAGAAGACAACTTTATAAGTTAACAAGCGTAGAGTCTTCGTTTGGTTTTAATACTTTAGCCATTGTTGATGGAAAACCAAAAATACTTAATCTAAAGGAATTTATTTCACAATTTGTTTCCTTTAGAGAAAAAACTGTACTTAGAAGTATTAAGTTTGATCTTAAAAAAACAGAGGCTAGAGCACATATATTAATTGGTATTGCTACCGCTGTTGAGAGTATTGATGCAATAATTAAAATTATAAAAAGTTCAAAAGATACCGAAACAGCTAAGAAAAATTTGTTAAATAAAAAATGGCCAATTAAAAAAAGCTCAAAATTGGTTTCAATGATTGAAAAAAAACAAAATTTATCTAAATATCAGTTAAGTGAAACACAAGTAAATTCGATTTTAGAATTAAGACTTCAAAAACTTACTGCTTTCGGTATAAATGAGATAGAAACTGAAATTAAAAAATTATCTGAACTAATAGTTTACTACAATAAAATTATAAAATCAAAAAAAGAACTATTTAATTTGATCATTAAAGAACTGGAAGAAATTAAAAATAAATTTTCAATTAAACGAAGAACAAAAATAGTTGATGCGGTTTTAAATTATAATATTGAAGAAACTATACAAAAAGAAGCTGTTGTAATTAATATTACAAATCAAGGCTATATAAAAAGAGGATCTCTATCATCGGTTAAAACACAGAAAAGAGGAGGAAAAGGTAAAACAGGTATAACTACTAGGGAAGAGGACTTTGTAGTTAGAATTTTAACTGGAAACTCTCACAGTCAAGTTTTATTTTTTTCATCACAAGGTTTAGCTTATAAGCTTAAAGCTTGGAAAATCCCTAAAGGAAGTCTTTCTTCTAAAGGAAAATCTTTATTTAATTTGTTGCCACTTAAAAATACACAGTCAATTACATCGACACTTCTTTTGCCCGAAAATGATAGTGAGTGGCAGAAACTATATGTTGTATTTGTAACTGCAAAAGGGAAGGTAAGAAAAAATTCATTAATTGATTTTTTAAATGTCAATGCAAGTGGAAAAATTGCAATGAAACTCGATGAAAATGACAAAATTATTGGCGTAGAAAAATGTAAGGAAAATCAAGATATTATTTTAGGTACTAAATTTGGAAAATGTATCAGATTCATGTCTAAAAAAATGAGATTATTTAAAGGTAGATCCTCTAAAGGTATTAGAGGTATTAATTTACAAGATAATGATAGTGTAATGTCTTTATCAGTTATTGATAGCAGCCAAAATTCTAGTGAAAGTTCAAAAAAAAATGGATCAAAAAAACCCTCATTAAACGAATATGTGCTGTCAATTACCGAGAATGGTTATGGAAAAAGAAGTTCTTTGTCTGATTTTAGAGTAACTAATAGAGGTGGAAAAGGAATTATAGGGATAGTTAATTCAAAAAGAAATGGAAATGTTACTTCAAACTTTATAGTGACAGACAAAGATCAAATTATATTATCAACCGATAAAGGAAGAGTAATTAGAGTTCAAGTAAAGGAAATAAGAATAGCTGGTCGTAATACACAGGGCGTTAGAATTATTAAATTATCTGGTGAAGAAAAAGTTGTTTCTGCTATCAAGATAGAAGATAATATAGATTAAATATGTCCAAAACTGCCATTTATCCCGGAACATTTGATCCAATAACTTTTGGGCATATAGATGTTATAAAAAAATCTTTAAAGATTGTTGATAGATTAATAGTTGCAACAACCGATAATATTGAAAAAGATTATTTATTTTCATTAGACGAAAGAATTGAAATTTTAAATAAGTGTTTGTTTAATGACTTACGATTTAACAAAAATAAAATTAAGATAATTTCTTTTGATGACTTAACAGTAAAAATCTGTAAAAAATATAAGGCATCTATAATTATAAGAGGATTAAGAGCTGTATCAGATTTTGAATATGAATTTCAATTAGCTGGAATGAATAAGAAACTTGATAAAAGTGTTGAAACTATTTTTTTAATGTCTGATATTGAAAATGAAATAATTTCTTCAAAGTTTATCAAAGAAATTGGAAAATTGAAGGGTGATTTAAAAAAATTTGCTACAAAATCTGTTATAAAGGCTATTAAATCTAAATTCTCGTGAAAAGATTTTTTTTAGTATATATAATAACGTTATTATTTTTTATGAATACTGCAACAGCAAATGATAAAATGTTAATGAAACTTGAGGCAGGTGAAGTGGAAATTCAACTATTTCCAGACGTTGCACCAGGACATGTCAAAAGAATCAAAACTTTAGCAGAAAACAAAGAGTACGACGGAGTAGTTTTTCATAGAGTCATTAATGGCTTTATGGCTCAAACAGGAGACGTAAAATTTGGAAATTCAAAAAATTTTAACGCTGATTTAGTTGGAACTGGTGGTTCTTCTTTACCAGATTTAAAAGCTGAATTTAGTAACCTTCCACATCAAAGAGGAACTTTATCTATGGCACGATCAATGAATCCAAATAGTGGTAATAGTCAATTTTTTATTTGTTTTGATGCAGCTCCTCATTTAGATGGTCAGTATACTGTTTTTGGAAAAGTGACTAAGGGTATGGAATTTATAGATAAAATTAAAAAAGGGAATGATCCAAACGGGTCTGTTGAAAATCCAGATAAGATAGTAAGCTTTTCTGTAATAAAATAAGTAAATGAATTCAAAAAAAGTTTTTTTTGAATTAATCAAAACTCACAAAGAAGCAAGACTTGGACAGATTAGAACTTCACGAGGCTTGATTGATACACCTGCATTTATGCCTGTCGGTACACAGGGAACTGTAAAAAGTATATTTGTTGATGATGTTTTAAAGACTAATTCTCAAATAATTTTGGGTAACACTTACCATCTTTTTTTAAGGCCCGGATTAGAAATTTTAAAAAATGTCGGAGGCCTACATCAATTTATGAATTGGCAAAAACCTATTTTGACTGACTCTGGAGGTTTTCAAATAATGTCATTATCAAAGTTTAGAAAAATTGATAAAGAAAAAGGTGCTATTTTTTCATCTCATCTTGATGGAAAAAAAATTGAACTTAGTCCAGAAAAAAGTATTCAAATTCAAAAAATAATTAATTCCGATATTTTAATGGTTTTAGACGAGTGTCCTAAACTTACTAATGATAAAAAACTAATTGCTAATGCTATTGATGTTTCAACAGATTGGGCAAAAAGATCTAAAATTGAATTTAATAATGCTGAAAACAAATTTCTTTTTGGAATTGTGCAAGGAGGATTATTTGATGACTTAAGAGTCGAAAGCTTAGAAAAATTGCTCGAAATCAATTTTGATGGGTATGCTTTAGGTGGTTTAGCTGTTGGGGAAAAGCAAAATGAAATGTTTAATGTTTTAGATAATATCACAAATAAAATGCCGAAAAATAAACCTCGATATCTTATGGGTGTTGGAACACCATCGGATCTTTTAGGTGCTGTTAAATCTGGCATAGATATGTTTGATTGTGTTTTGCCAACTAGATCAGGGAGAACTGGTCTTGCTTTTACTTGGGATGGAAAAGTAAATATAAGAAATTCAAAATATAAAAAAGACTTGAAACCACTAGATGAGAATACAAATTTAAGAAACTTAAATAAATATTCAAAAAGCTATCTAAATCATTTAATTAATACGAATGAAATATTAGCATCTATGTTAATCTCTTTACATAATATAAATTTTTACCAAGAATTTATGAAAAAAATTAGAACCTCAATAAAAGATGGTTCTTTCGATGATTTTTACAAGGAGAATATTTCTAAATTTAATTAGATTTATGTTATTATTTCCAAACCACATTCACTTGAGGTTTTTTTAAGATAATTAAAACCAATTTTAGCATATTCAAATGGATTTGCTTTTTTTGGATCTTGTTCTGCCTCAACAACAAGCCAACCTTGATAGTTATTCTTTGCAAGCTCATTAAAAATAGGCTTATAATCTATACAACCATCCCCAGGAACAGTAAAAGCACCCTCTAAAAAAGCATGCCTAAAACTTAGATCCTGAGATAGTGACTTGTTTAAAACCTTTTCTCTCATATCTTTACAATGAACGTGTGCAATTTTCTCTTTAAAATCTCTTATAATTTTCAAAGAATTACCACCAGCAAATAACATGTGGCCAGTGTCTATGGTTAGTTTAACTGTATCGTTTGTTTCATTCATTAGCCTTTCAGTATCTTCATGTGATTGTATTACAGTTCCCATATGATGATGATAGGCTAATGGCATATTTTCACCTTCTAATCTTTTTCCAACTTCATTAATTTTTTCACAGAAATTTTTCCAATCATCTTTATCTAATTTTGGTCTTTTTGATAAAGGTTTTGATTCATCCGCTTGTATTGAATTAGTGACCTCGGCAAAAACTATGCAAGGTGCATTGCAATCTTTAAATAAATCTAATTGAGTTCTAATATTTTCCATTTCATCTTTTACAGACCTTTTTAATAGATTTGCGCCATACCAACCAGAACATAAATTAATATTGTGTTTATTTAATATGGGCAACAATTCTTTAGAGGTTTTAGGAAATTTCCCTCCAGACTCAATTCCAGTAAATCCAGCTTCTCTAGCTTCAGACAAACAAGTTTCTAAAGATGTATCGCCGCCTAGTTCTGGCATATCATCATTACTCCACGCTATTGGTGCTATTCCTAATTTTACTGACATATTTTTTTAATTTGTTAGAATAAAGGTTAAAATCGTCAGTTTAAACAAAAAAGTGATTAGTTCATGAAAAAAAATGTTGCATTATTTGGCTTAGGTAGAATAGGGGTGATGCATGCAAAAAATATTGTATTAAATTCTAAACTAAAACTTAAGTATGTATACGATATAAATCAAAAAATAGCTAAAATTTATTCAAAAAAACTTAAATGTTTTAATTTAAAAAGTCCATCAAAAGCATTTTCAGATAAATCGATAGATATAATTTTTATATCTTCAACAACCTCTACACATATACCGTTAATAACCAAGTCCGTAAAAAGTAAGAAGATAGTTTTTTGCGAAAAACCTTTAGATTTAAATATTAATAAAGTTATAAAATGCAAAAAATATATAAAAAAATATAAACCAAAAATTCAGTTAGGTTTTAATAGACGTTATGATCCAGGTCATTATGCTTTAAAAAGATCATTATTATCGGGAAAAATTGGAAAATTAGAGAAAATTATTATTACAAGTAGAGATCCAGCTCCTCCGTCTTTTAAATATTTAAAAAGTTCAGGTGGAATTTTTAGAGACATGACAATACATGATTTTGATATGGTTCGTTTTTATCTAGGTAATGATGAAATAAAAGAAATTTTTGCAACAGCTTCAAATATTTCGAGTAAAAAATTTAATGATATTAAAGATTACGAATTAGCAACTTGTGTTCTTAAATCGGCAACAGGAGTAATTTGTACAATTAATAATTCACGACATTACAAATATGGTTATGATCAAAGAATTGAGGTTTTTGGTAGTAAGGGATGTTTGATATCTGAAAATAAAAAGAAATATAATTTTTTTATTGATAGATATAAAACAGCTTATAAATTACAACTCCAAGATCTTGTAAATCTTGCTAATAAAAATAAAAAACCTAGAGCTTCATTTATTGATGGAGAAAAAGCCCTTATTCTTGCTAACGCTGCATATAAATCTTTATCAAGTAAAAAAGTTATTAAAATTAGATAGTTTTTTAAAACCCAGGGTTGAATAAAAAATAACACCACCTTTTCTTTTGATATTATTTTTGTTTAAATAAAAAATATTAATTAATTAATATTAACAACAAAAGAGGGAAAAATGAGAAAAATATATTTAACTATATTAGCTTTCCTTTCGTGGGCAGCAATGTCAGTAGCATCCTTTGCTATTGATGTAATCGTTGTTTCACATGGTCAAGCTAACGATCCTTTCTGGTCGGTTGCTAAAAATGGAGTCGACTCTGCTTGCAAAGATATGAAAATCAAGTGTAAGTATACAGCTCCAGGTACTTTCGACATGGTGGAAATGGCAAAATTAATTGACAATGCTGTTTCACAAAAACCAAAAGGAATTGTAATCACTTTACCTGATGCTGCAGCTCTAGGAAAATCTGTAAAAGCTGCAATTGCTGCTGGAATTCCAGTAGTATCAATGAACTCTGGTTCTGATGACTTTGCTAAATTAGGTATTAGCGCTCACGTTGGTCAAACTGAGTTTGAAGCAGGTGTAGGTGGTGGTCAAAAAATGAAAGCTGCGGGCGGTAAGAAAGCTCTTTGCGTTAATCACGAAGTAGGTAACGTAGCTCTTGATAGAAGATGTGCAGGTTTCAAAAAAGGTTTTGGAGGTTCAGTAGAAATACTTGGTACTTCTAATGACCCAACAGAAATTCAAAAAGCTGTTGCTGCTAAATTAGGTGGTGTCGACACTATCCTTACTTTAGGCGCGGGACTTTCTGGCGAAGCTGCTTTAAAAGCATTAAAATCTGCTGGAAAAGTTGGTTCGATAAAACTTGGAACATTTGATATGTCTCCAGATATGTTGAAAGCTGCAGCTGCAGGAGAAGTTGAGTTTTTAATTGACCAACAACAATATCTTCAGGGATATTTGCCTATCGCAATTTTTGCTCAGTATATGAGATGGGGAACAATGCCAGCTGGTGTTGTTATGACGGGACCTGGTTTCGTTACTCCAGATAATGCTAGCAAAGTAATTAAGTGGGCAGCACAAGGTTATAGATAAAAAATCTTTAAAGAGGGCCTGGTTATAAAATCAGGCCCCTTTTTTTTAAAAAAATTTAAAATTATGTCAACTAAGTCAAAAAGTATTCAAAACAAATCTAGTGACGAGAGATTAAGAAAAGTTTCTAAACTTAAAGTATTATTAAATCGACCTGAATTAGGTGCGCTTGGTGGTTCAATTTTAGTATTTATATTTTTTGGAATTATAGCTGGTGATACTGGAATGTTCAGTGCATATGGAACAATAAATTTTTTAGAGGTATCAGCTAATTTAGGGATTATCGCTGTAGCCGCAGCTTTACTAATGATCGGTGGAGAGTTTGATTTATCGGTTGGATCAATGATCGGCTTTGCCGGAATTTGTATAGCTATACCAGCAATATATTGGGGTTGGCCTCTTTGGATGAGTATTTTATTTGCTTTTTCTATGGCTGTTTTAGTTGGTTATGCCAACGGTATTCTTGTAGTAAGAACTGGTCTTCCATCATTTATTGTTACACTAGCAATGTTATTTATTTTAAGAGGTGCAACTTTAGCTATAACAAGGTTAATCACTGGAAGAACACAAATACCAGGATTAAGGGTTTTAGTAGAAGACGATCCGATAGCTTGGATTTTTTCTGCAGATGCTTTTCAATTTGTTTTTACCTGGCTCGGATCTTTAGGTTTAATTGAATTAAGACAAGATGGCACTCCATTAGCAACGGGAATTCCTGCGTCTGTTATATGGTGGATTGCTATGACAATATTCGCAACTTGGTTGCTTATGAAAACTAGATATGGAAATTGGATATTTGCATCTGGTGGAGATAAACTTGGTGCAAGAAATGTTGGGGTTCCAGTAGGTAAGGTTAAAATAAGTTTATTCATTGGAACTGCAGTTGCAGCTACTATTTATGCTTGTGTTCAAGTATTGGATGCAGGATCAGCTGATACAATGAGAGGTTTTTTAAAAGAGTTAGAAGCAATTGTTGCTGCTGTAGTAGGTGGCTGTTTGTTAACTGGTGGGTATGGCTCAGCGATAGGAGCAGCTTTTGGAGCATTGATATTTGGAACGGTTTCTATGGGAATTTATTACACAGATGTTGATACCGACTGGTTCAAAGTTTTTCTAGGTGTGATGATGTTAATAGCTGTAATATTTAATAATTATATAAGAAGAAGGGTTACAGAAAATAAATAAATGTCTGATAATTTAATAGAGTTTAATAATATAAGTAAATTTTTTGGATCTGTTATTGCTTTAAAAGATGTAACCATGCACATTAAAAGAGGTCAGATAATGTGTTTGCTCGGTGACAATGGAGCTGGAAAGTCTACGTTAATCAAAACTTTATCTGGTGTGCATAAACCTGATGAAGGCGAGATTATAGTTGAGGGAAAAAAAACTATTTTTGACTCACCTAGGGACGCCTTGGACATGGGTATTGCTACAGTCTATCAAGATCTAGCTTTAGTTTCATTAATGAGTGTAACAAGAAATTTTTTTATGGGAAGAGAGCCTACTAAAGGCTTTGGTCCATTTAAAACTTTCGACATAAATAGAGCTAATACTATAGCTTCTGAAAGAATGGGTCAAATTGGGATTGATGTTAGAGATCCTTCACAAGCAGTAGGCACCATGTCAGGTGGTGAGAGACAATGTTTGGCTATATCAAGAGCGATATATTTTGGTGCAAAAGTTTTAATATTAGATGAACCAACATCCGCTTTAGGTGTTCATCAAGCTTCTGTAGTTTTAAAATACATTGTTAAAGCTGCATCTTCTGGTTTAGGTGTTATTTTAATTACACACAATGTTCATCACGCATACCCTGTTGGCAACAGTTTTACTATTTTGAATAGAGGAAAAAGTATGGGTACTTTTGACAAAAAGAATTTATCTAGAGAAAAACTGTTAGGTATGATGGCAGGTGGAGAAGAACTTGATAAACTTGAAGTCGAATTAAAAGAAATTGATAGAATTAAAAATTAATGCAAATTGGAATAGATTTGGGCGCAACTAAAATCGAGTCGGTTCTTTTAGATGACAATGGATCTGAACTACATAGAAGTAGAAAAGAGTCACCCAAAGATTATAAAGAAACATTAAATTCAATTACTGACTCTGTAAAAATAATTGAGAATAAATTTAAAAAGAATTTAAATGTTGGTGTATGTCATCCAGGTTCAACAAATTTAGATACCGGTGTTATTCAAAACGCTTACAATTCTCCATGGTTAAATAATATGAAATTTTCAGATGATATTTCTAAAAGTTTAAATAGAAAAGTTCTATGTGAAAATGATGCTAATTGTTTCGCATTGTCAGAAGCTTTTGATGGTTCAGCACAACATTACAAAATAGTTTTTGGAATAATTTTAGGATCAGGATGTGGTGGTGGATTAGTTATAGATAAAAAAATTTTAGTTGGGCCAAATGCATTTGCTGGAGAATGGGGCCATGTTCCTATAGGAAAATCCAAAAAAGACCATAACATTGAGGAGTTTATTTCAGGAAAAGGCTTAGAGAGACAATATTTGGCTAAATTTAAAAAAAAACTTTTTGCAAAAGATATATTTAAAAAATCTAGGGAAAATTCGTCAGATGAAAAACTAATTGTAGATGAATTTAATAATAAATTAGGTTTAAGCTTATCACTTATAATAAATATAATTGATCCTGATGCAATTGTTTTTGGAGGTGGTGTGTCTAACGAAATTAAATCTCTTGAAGAGATTAAAATAATTACAGAAAAATACTTGTCAGAATTTAATAATATTGAAAAGGTAAATCTTAAAACAGTTTTTTTAAAACCAAAATATGGTGACGCTAGTGGAGTTAGAGGAGCCGCAATTTTGAATAGACAGAATCTTATTTAAGTATTTTACGTATTTCACTTGAAGAAAACTTTTTAGGTATACTACAAGAGGATTTTATATTAATTCTTTTTCTTTTTTTTGCAGCTGTCATGATTGATTGTATAATATCTAATACATGAAAAGATAAATCTCCATTACATCTATGTTTTTTATTATTTTGAATACAATAGGCCATTTCAGCCAAACCAACACCTCTGTAATTCGCGTTTATTGGAGACTCGTTTGCTCTAAGACTTTTCTGTCTAATATTAATTTTACCTAAATACATTTTATTTGTTTTATGTTCTTTCCAAGTTCCTCCTAGTTTTTTGCATGTATACACTGAACCTCCAAACATATTTGGGTCTGGTACAAGTATTGAACCTTTACTACCATATAGTTCAATATGATTTCTGTGATGTGCTATTACATCAAAAGATAGTGTAAATCTAATTATTGAACCATTATTAAAAAAAATTGTTCCTAAGTAGGTGGTTGGACACAAAACTTTTATTGATTTACCTTTTCTTGGTCCGATACCTATTATCCTCTTTTTTTTGTTCCACATAAAGCTTCCCCAAACTTGTTTTGCTGGTCCTAGCAAGTTTACTAAGGCAGTCAAATAATAAGGACCCATATCAATAACAGGACCACCTTCTTTTTTTGCAAACCATGGTTCAGGATTTGGATGATAAGATTGAACACCTGGGTAAGCAAAAATAATATTTCCTAAGTTAATTTTACCAATCAAATTTTTCTCTAATATTTCCTTTGATTTTTGATTACCACCACCTAGAAATGTATCTGGGGCGTTGCCTATGTAAAGTCTTTTTCTTTTTGAGATTTTTAGTAATTCCTTTCCATCTTTTAAATTAATCGCCATTGGTTTTTCCGTATACACATGTTTATTATTTAGAAGAGCTTTTTTTGAAACCTCAAAATGTGCTTTTGGAACAGTAAGATTTAGTATTATTTCAATTTCCTTATCTTTAAGTAAATTTTTCACGCTTAGAGCTTTTATTTTATAAGTTGAAGCACATTTTTTTGCTGCTAGATGATTTATATCTGCACATTTAATAATTCTGAAATTATTAAAGTATTTATGAGCTCTAAAATAAGTTTCGGCTATGTGTCCACAACCTATAAGACCAACTTTAAAAACTTTAGCCATTTAAATTAAACACCCTGTCTTTGTTTAGATTTACCTTGCAGGTGTTCTTTTAAAGCTTTTTCATTTTCTTTAGTAGATGGTTTAGTTAAAGTTGGACTTTCCCAAAATGCTGAGCCTTCTAACCATTGATATCCATCAGTTTTGATAGATATTACATAGGTTGTTTTTGATTTTTTAGCTCGTATAAAAGCTTGTTCAAGTTCACTTATAGAATTTACATTTTCACCAATTGCACCCAAACTTTCAGCATGTTTAGCAAAATCAATTTTTTTAATATTCTTTACATTCGAACTTTCAAATAAACAGTTAAATTCCTTACCACCTTTGTAAAGTTGCAATCTGTTAATAACAGCATGGCCTCCATTATCGCAAACGACTATAATTAGTTTATGATTTGTCAAAACTGAACTATAAATATCTGAATTGTAGAGTAGGTAAGATCCGTCACCAACAAAAGCTATAACTTCTTTTTCTGGATTTGCCATTTTTATTCCTAAGGCACCAGAGATTTCATAGCTCATACAGCTAAAACCCCATTCGGTTTCATGAGTATTTAGCTCTCGAGGCCTCCAAACTTGCAAAACTTCTCCAACCAATCCACCTGCTGCAGTGACAGCGATATCAGATGGATCTGATTTTCTATAAACTGCACCCGCAACATGTGCATAAGACGGTAATTTTTGATTTGTTGGACCACTCTCTTTATCAAGGTAATTATTCCAAGAATTAACCGCACTTCTTGATTTTTTATACCAATCATCCGATGCTTTCCAACTTCCTAAAGCAACAGTTAAATCTTGAATACAAACTTTCGCATCACCTACAATAGATTGAGCCATATGCTTATTAGCATCAAATCTTGATACATTTATTGAAACTAATTTAAAATTTGGATTTTCAAAATTTGTCCATGAACCAGTTGTGAAATCAGCCAATTTTGTTCCAATAGCAATAGCTAAATCTGTTTTTTTCATAAAATCATTTGGAGCCTTTCCACCGAACCCACCAATAGCACCTAGAAAGTATGGATCATCTTTTTTCATAGTTGAATATCCCATTACAGTTTGTGCTGTGGGAATATTATGTTTTTTTGCAAATTGACTTAATTCTTTCATTGCATCAGAATAAAAAATTCCTCCTCCTGAAATAATTATTGGATTTTTTGATTTTTTTATTAATTCTGCTGCTTGTTTTATTTGATAATCATCAGGTCTAGGTCTTCTTATTGTGTGAATTTTCTCATTAAAAAATTCTTCTGGATAATCAAATGTTTCACCCTGCACATCTTGAGATAAAGAAATACACGCAGGTCCACAATCTGCTGGATCTATCATTGTTTGAATAGCTTGTGGAAATGTTTGAAGTATTTGTTCTGGTCTAGTGATCCTATCAAAGTATCGAGTTACATATTTAAAAGCATCATTTTGTGTAATGTTTGGATTATTAAAATGTTCAACTTGTTGTAATACGGGATCAGGCATTCTGTTAGCGTAAGTATCTCCTGGTAAAAAAAGCATAGGCAATCGATTACTCATAGCAACCGCTGCAGCTGTAAGCATGTTTGTTGAACCTGGACCAACAGAGCTTGTTGCAACAAAAATTTGTTTTCTTCTTTTAGCTCTTGAAAAAGCAATACCTGTTAAAGCCATATTCTGTTCATGGTGGCCTCTCCAAGTAGGAAGTTCTTTTTTATTTTCTTCTAAAGCCTGTCCTAAACAAGCTACATTTCCATGACCAAAAATTCCAAATGCACCTGCAAACAGGGGTAATTTTTTACCATCAACTAATATTTTCTGTGATATTAGATACTTAACAATAGCATGTGCACAAGTTAGTTGAATTTTTTTCATAAATTAATTAAAGTGAACCCTAAGAAATATTGTAGTTTTAAGCAATAAAAATTTAAAAATGTACTCAAAATTTGGTCAATTCATACACGGTAAATGGCAGCCTTCTGAAAAAAATGAAACTTATGATGTTATAAATCCAGCTACAGAAGACGTGATTGGAAAAGCATCAAAAGCTACAAAAGCAGATGTTACAAAAGCATTAAAATCAGCTGAAGAAGGTTTTAAGGTTTGGAAGAAAACTCCGCCATGGCAGAGATCTTATAAAATTAGAAAAATTGCAGACCTCATGCGAGAAAGGAAAAAAGATCTTGCAAAATGGTTAGCTCTTGAGGTTGGAAAACCATTAGTTGAAGGTGAAGGCGAAGTAGGGGGTGGAGCAGATATATTTGAATGGAATTCGGAAGAAACTAAAAGAATATTCGGACAAACCGTTGAAAGTAGATTTGAAAATACCAGAGTACAGGTCAATTATCAACCAGTGGGGGTTGTTGCCGCATTAATCCCATGGAACTTTCCAATTATTTTAGCTTCTCGAAAAATTTCAACAGCATTAGCTGCGGGCTGTTCTGTTATTGTAAAACCTGATGTAATAACCCCTGGATCTGTTATGGAGTTAATGAATATAATTAATGATGCTGGAGTTCCTCCAGGTGTTGTTAATCTTTTATCTGGAGATCCAGAAGAGGTGTCTAATGAGTTAATTTCATCAAATATTATTAAAAAGGTTTCAATCACAGGATCTACTAGAGTAGGAAAATTAATATTAAAAAAAGCAGCTGATAAAGTTCAAAGAGTTACAATGGAACTTAGTGGTCATGCTCCTTTTATTGTGTTCGAAGACTCAAATATCGAAAAAGTTACTGATATGGCGATTACATCAAAATATAGAAATAATGGACAGGTTTGTATTTCACCAAGTAGATTTTATATACATGAAAGTAAAAAAAACGAATTTGCAAAAACTTTTATTGAAAAAACAAAAAAACTTAAATTAGGTGACGGAATGAAAGAAGGTGTTCATCTTGGACCTATTACAACTAAAAAAAGATTAGAAGAAATTGAAAAATTAGTTGAAAAGACCAAAAAAGAAGGCGGCAAAGTACTATACGGTGGTAAAAGGCCATCTGGTTTTAATAAAGGATATTTTTATGAGCCAACTATAATTGATGGCATTAAAGATAATTTTACAGTAATGACAGAAGAGCCTTTTGGGCCAATAACAGCTATTACTACTTTTAAAGATTTCGATGAAGTTATTAAAAGAGCAAACAATCATGATTGTGGTCTAGCTGGATATATTTGTACAAATTCAATGGAAAAAGCATTTAAAGCTTCAGAACAATTAGAAACAGGTGTCGTTGCAGTTAATACTCCAGTAGTAGCAACTGCAGAAACGCCATTCGGTGGTATCAAGCAAACCGGGTACGGTCGAGAAGGCGGTTCAGTTGGGATAAAAGATTATTTAAATATTAAATATACTCATCTAGGCTTATCTGGTTAGTTAATGAGAAAAAATAAGCTTAAAAAAATTTTTTCTGAGGGTAAAGCTGTAATAAACGGTTGGCTTCAAATACCAAATTCATTTTCTGCTGAAATGATGGCAAATCAAGGATGGGATTCTTTAACCATTGATATGCAACATGGTGTTGTAGATTACCCAAATGCATTACAAATGCTTCAAGCAATTTCAACAACTGACGTAGTTCCAATGGCAAGAGTAAATTGGAATGAGCCTGGACAAATTATGAAAATACTAGATGCAGGATCTTATGGAGTTATATGTCCAATGGTAAGCAATAGAAAAGAAGCTGAAAATTTTGTTAAAGCCTGCCTATATCCACCAAAAGGTTACAGAAGCTTTGGGCCAATAAGAGGTCTTTTGTATGGTGGCGCAGATTACGGTAAGTATGCAAATGATGAGTTATTAAAATTTGCTATGATTGAGACTAAAGAAGCATTAGAAAACTTGGATTCTATAATGACCACGCCTGGTCTTAATGGAATCTATATTGGACCCGCTGATCTAAGCTTAGCTATTGGTGAAGAACCAAGTTTTGACAAACCAGAGGGTGACAAGGTTTATGATACAATTATGAAAATACTAGAACATGCAAAAAAAAATAATATAATTGCGGGAATTCACAATATGAAGGCTGAATACGCCCAGAAGATGATAGATAAAGGTTTCCAATTAGTAACAGTTGGCTCTGACCAGAGGTTTATGTCTGGTGGCGCAAAAGAAGCTGTAAGTAAATTTAAAAAAATAGATAAAAAGGAAGCCAAGGGATATTAATTTCAATGCAGAATAATATTGCTGTTTTGTTACCTTACAAAGATCAATTCATAAAGGATAATGCTGGGTCAGCTTCAATTTGGGTTAAAGATTTTTCTAAGGAGAGCAAGCTTAAAAAAAATACAACCATATTTGGCTTTACATCAAATGTAAGTAAAACCTTTGATAATTTTAAATATGTTAATTTAAAATTTTCAAATTTTGGAGTTCAAAGCAAAAATCTAAAATATGTTAATAAATTTATCGATGTATTAAAAAGAAAAAAATTTTCTCTTATCGAAATACACAATAGACCTTCTTACATTCTTCATATCGAAAAGTATTTACCTAATCGAAAGTATATATTAGTAATTCACAACAATCCTCAAACACTACGAGGTGCAGTGACACCAAAAGAGAGAAAACATCTTATAAAATTGTGTAGCAAAATTACATTTGTTAGTAATTGGGTAAAAGAAAAATTCTTTGAAGGTTTAGATATTAAAAATCATGAAAAAACACAAGTTTTATATCCAGCTATAAACAAAATTACCAAAATGCCAAAAAAAGAAAAAATTATTACTTTTGTTGGTAAATTAAATCACTCAAAAGGTTATGATACCTTTGGTCGTGCAATTATTAGAATATTAAAAAAATATAAAGATTGGAAAAGTATTGTGATTGGAGATGAACCTAGAGAGAAGTATAATTTTAAGCACAATAGATTAATTCATTTAGGATGGATTACTCATGATGAAACTTTACAGATTTACAAAAAATCAAGTATTTCTGTTGTTCCTTCACATTGGGAAGAACCATTTGGGCGTACATCGTTAGAAGCAGCATCTAGGGGTTGTGCTACAATCCTTTCGAAAAAAGGTGGTCTTCCAGAGACTATTCCTTACGGTTTGTATCTAAATAAAATCAATCAAAATGAAATATATAAAAAAATAAAACAATTAATTGTAAATAAGAAATTTAGAGAGGATTTACAAAAAAAATCAATTAATTATGTATTCCATGATATAAAAAAAAATACAAAAATATTTGATGAATTACGTGAGGAAATAATTAATGAAAAAAATATATTTATAAATCGAAATCTATCAAATTTAAAAATATTAAATATTTCAAATTTTGGTAATCGTCAGTTTAATAGATTATATTATATTTCAATCGCAAAAAAATTAGCTAATGGTTTTATAAGAAATGGTCACGATGTAATTAATTTGAGTGATAGGGACGTTGGAAAATTCAATAAATCATTAAGAGACTTTAAGGGAACAAGTTATCTAAATACAATGATATATGAAACAGCAAAAAATTATAAACCTGATTTGATTTTATTGGGCCATTCCTATGATATTGAGAGTGATACACTAGAAAAAATTAAAGATTTAAGTAAAAAAACAGTCATATCACAATGGTTTGAGGATCATCTCGCTGATACAGGCCCTGATTTTGCTTCTAACAGAAAAAAATTACTTAAATATGATAATTTTGTTACTTCAAACTTTATCACAACACATCCGTCTACATTGGATTTTTTGAGAAAGAAAAATAACTTTCATTATCTTCCAATTCCAGTAGACAAAAATATTGAAAAATTAAAGATTTATGAAAACAATAATCAAATAAATGATGTTTTTTTCTCAATGAGTCATGGGGTCAACAGAGGTAAATTAAAAAGAGATAAACAGGATGAAAGACATAATTTTATTACTGACCTAATTACGGAATGTCCTAATATAATTTTTGACATATATGGATATAATAATAGAGAACCTGTATGGGCTGAAGATTTTTATAAAGTTATAGTAAACTCTAAAATGGCTTTAAACTTAACAAGAGGTAAACCTCTTAAATATTTAACGAGTAATAGAATTGCCTCTTTAATAGGAAACGGTTTATTAACATTTATTGATAAAAGAACACAATTAAGTAATTTTTTTAACGGAAATGAAGTTATTTTTTATTCAGGTTTAGAAGATTTAGCAAATAAAATAAACTTTTATAAATCGAATGACAAAAAAAGAATTAATGTTGCCAAAAAAGGCAGAAGAAAATATTTTGATCTTTTTGAATGTCAAAAAGTAGCTAATTACATTATTTCGAAATCATTCAATAGAGAAATTTCAAAAAAATTAAAATGGATGGATTAATTGAAAATTAAAAAAATTCAATCTAAGATTAAAAATTTAAAATTCGGAAAGAACTGTACTGTTATAGAGCCATCAAATATTTATGGTTCTAAATTTGGTAAAAATGTTTTTATTGGACCTTTTGTCGAAATACAAAAAAACTCTTATATTGGTGATAATACACGAGTACAAAGTCATTCATTTATATGCGAGAAAGTAAAAATTGGAAAGAATTGTTTTATAGGCCATGGAACTATGTTTACAAATGATGATTTTAAAAAAGGTAAAATAAATAGAAACTCAAAATATTATAAAAAAACAGTAATTGCTGATGGTGTGCTAATTGGATCCAATTCAACAATTTTACCAGTTCATATCTGTAGGGGATCTGTCATTGGGGCTGGATCAGTAGTTACTAAAAATATTAAAAAAAAAGGTATCTATGCCGGTAACCCAGCAAAATATTTGAGGAAAATTTAATTATGAAGTTTACTGATGTTAATCCATTTTCTAAAAATGAACAATCAAAGATTAACAAATCTCTTTTATCAACTGTTAAAAAAGGAGACTTTATACTTGGAAAAAATGTAGAAAAATTTGAAAAAAAATTTTCTAAATTAGCTAATGTAAAATATTCAATTGGTTGTGCAACAGGTACAGATGCTTTAATTTTGTCTATTAAAGCTTTAGGACTTAAAAAAAAACATGAGGTAATAATTCCTGGCATGTCATATATATCAACGGGTCTAAGTTTGGCATTAAATAAAACTAAAATTTGTTTTGCTGATATTGATCCTCACACAGGATTGATATCTTTAGAGTCTATAAAAAATAAAATTAATAAAAATACTAAAGCTATTATTCCAGTGAATTTATATGGTCAAAAGGTCGATATTAAAAAATTAAGATCAATTGTAGGTAAAAGAGTTTTTATTATAGAAGATAGTGCTCAATCTCATTTTGCATTTAGTTGTTACAATTGTGGAAGAGCAGATGAAGAAACCTGTTGTAAAAAAGAACTCAATCATTCTTACGCTGATTTATCTTGTTACAGTTTTTATCCATCAAAAAACCTTGGTGCTTATGGGGATGGTGGATTGATAACTACTAATAATATGAATTTTTACCGTAAATTAAAAATATTAAGAAATTTGGGAACTATCAAAAAAAATGTTCATGAATATGAAGGCTTAAACAGTAGATTGGACACCATACAAGCATCTATTCTTTTTGAAAAAGTAAATCATACAAAAAAACATAATGATTACAGAAGAAAAATTTCAAAGTATTATGATGATGAACTGCAATTTATTAGCGAGGTAAAAACTACAGAAACTAAACCGGGATCATCTAGGCATTTATACGTTATAAGAGTTAAAAATAGAGACAGGCTTTTAAAGTATTTGCAAAAAAATGGTATAAGTTCTCAATTACATTATCCTTATAGTCTTAATAGAGCAGGGGCATTAAGGGGTAGTGTAAAAAAAGAGAGTCTCCCAATATCTGAGAAATGGTCTAAAGAATGCTTAAGTCTCCCTGTTTATCCATATATGAAGTTAAGTGATGCTAAAAAAGTAGTTAAGACTATAAAAAAATATTTCAATTATTAAATGAGCCCAAGCTCACATAATGTTTATTTAATTATTTCAAAAAAGAAGGGTTTTTATAAAACTTATGTTGGATATGCAAAAAACATTAAAAATAGATTAAACCAGCATAATTCAAATAAAGGCGCAAAAAGTACAAAAGGAAGATATTGGAAATTAATTTATAAGAAAAATTTTAAAGATAAAAGTAAGGCTTTAAAATATGAATACTTATTAAAAAAAAATAGAAAATTAAGGAACGATATAAAATTAAAATTTATAAAAAATTATGGATAAGAAAATTATTGTGAAAGTAGCTGCTGGATTAGGTAATCAAATGTTTATGTATGCTAACGCATTTTCTTTAGCTAAAAGGTTTGGTTATAAGTTATTTATTGATAATACATCAGGTTTTTTTCAAGCTAAAAACAGAACTTTTGGCAGAGCTTTTGGATTAAATTCTTTTAATTTAACAGGGGATTTAGCAGATAAATCTAATAAATACGATAATTATATAACTCATAATTATAAAAAAATAATTAAAACTCTAAATAGATTTCAAAAAAACAAAGCTTTTTTGACGGATCCTAAAGGTTCAAATAAGAAAACTTATTACGAAAAAATTGACTATCCTTTATCTGATACAGTTTATCTTGAGGGATATTTTGAATCCGAAAAGTATTTTTTTGATCTCAAGACTGAATTAATTGAAGAATTCAAAATAAAAAACTCTTATATTGACAATAAAAATAAATTTATTAATTTATTAAGTGAAAGCAATTCAGTTTCAATCCATGTACGTAGAGATAGATTTGTTGAACCAAGTTACTTCAACGATAGAGGAAGAGAGCCAAAAAAGGATATGAGATTAGAAGATATTATTAATTATATTAATAGAGCTGTCTCATATTTTGAAAATAAAATTGATAATCCAAAATTCTTTATTTGGTCTAATAATTTTTCTGATCTAGATAAAATATTCGATAGAAATAAGTTTATTTTTGTTCAGAATAATGACTATATAAACGATTTCTATTTATTCAGTTTCGCAAAACATTTTATTGTAAGCCCATCATCATTTCATTGGTGGGGTGCGTGGTTGAACCAAAATCCTAATAAAATATGTGTTAGACCTTCTGATAATTTAAATCCTTCAAATAATAAAGATTTCTGGCCAGAATCCTGGTCTATAATTTAACTTTATTTAAGGCGTTATTTTTAAATAAATTCGCTTCTTTAATATATCTTCTAACCATTTGAGTTGTTTTATGACCTGTCATTGCCATAATACTTCTTTCATCAGCACCAGACTCAGCCGAAACTGTTGCAAATCCTGATCTTAGACTATGGCCTGAAAAGTTTTTATTATCTATCCCAGCCATTTCTAAATATCTTTTAATTATTAAAACTACCGATTGATCAGTTAATCTATTATTTGTTAATGATGATCCTTTTACAAATCTTCTAAAAATTGGACCTTCTTTAATTTTTGACAAATTTATCCATTTCTTTAAGTGAGATACAGGGCAATAATTTTTATTTGAGAAGTAGGGCAGTCCTTTAATCATCCCTTCTCCAAATTGGTCTGTTTTTGATCTTTTAAGAGTGATTTTTAATCCTTCAGGTACAAACTCCAGATCTTCATAATCTATTGATATTAATTCTGTTCTTCTAAACCCGCCTCCGAAACCAGTTAAGATGATTGTTTTGTCTCTAATTTTCTTAATTTCCTCAATTTTATCTTCATCTATTACTTTAATTATTGCTTTTAAATGATTGATTAATATAGGTTTTTTACCTCTTTGAATGCTTCCTTTTGTACGTTTAATACCCATTAGGTTCTCAATAATAATCGGATGCTTTGTATCCAGGTAATGCCCCTTATGTTTATGAATCATGCTTATAGAGACCAATCTACGCCTTAAAGTACTCATTTTAGAGTCTTTTCCAGATAGATAAGTTAGATATAATGCCACTATTTTAGGTTCTGTCGGTAATGATTTGAAACCGTGCTTGGCACAGAAGGCTCCAAAGTCCTTAAAATCTGATTTATAAGCTCTTATAGTATTGCTTGCTTTTGAGCTTTTAAGGTTATTTAGAGTTTCCTCATGTAAGGCTTTTAGATCTGTAACTAGTTCATTCATATCTATTACTATTGATAACAATTAATTATCATTAGTAATATATTAAATGATTTTATATGTCAACAACTATAAAAGCTTAATTATATAAATTTCAAAATGATAAAATATATTATTTTAGGTCTATCAATTCCAATTGTAGCTTTTTATTTTATGTACCGTTGGGAAAAGCTTAAGAATAAAAGCAAAAATCTAACACTAATAACTGGTGTGGGTGTTTCAATAGTCGGAATACTATTACTAATAGCCCTATTAATTGATTAGTTTATGTTTGAAAGTAGGAAAAGAGTTATTTTAGATAGAGGTCCAAGTTGGCCAGATTACGATAAAGCTGAGCCATTTATGGTTAGATACTATCCCTTATTTCGAAAAAGACCTAAATGGTTCCCTTTCAATATCTTCGTTCACCAGATCTTAAAGAGTGATAGAGGCGATTTACACGACCATTATTGGTCTTATTTGACTATTGTAATTAAGGGTGGATATTGGGAAACAAGGGAAAACGGGACTTTTTGGAGAGGCCCTGGCTATATCGGCTCTAGAAAGGGCACAGATAGACATAGTTTAAAGATCCCAGAGGGTAAATCAGCCTGGACAATCATATTTGTTGGTCCCAATAAGGGTTCAAAGAAGTATGCAAGATATCAAAAAAAGCTCTAAAAATGGGGTCTTTTATACCCAAAAAACCCTTATTTTTCAACGTTTTTTGCAATCTGAAGGTGTAATTTTTTAAAAATATAGATTTTATGCGGTCTGTTAGAGCCTATATGTATATATAACGAAAATAGGCCTATATATGGTCCATTAAACGCTATATTCTGATATTGCATTGCTCTTCAATTTACATCCATATCCTTCTTAGAATCTTGAACTTTGATACAATTTTATTGTTCAAAAAGTCTTATTTTACGGGATTTATTCGCCTTCCCTCTTGTTAACAGCGATAATTTGAATTTTTAAAACTCAATGATGATATTTTTACATCTATTTCAAAACTTAAGTTTTATATTAGAACAAATTTATTCAATAAAAACAATAATATAAAACAAACACTTAAAGTATATTATTAAGTTAAAATACAGCACTTTAGTTGAAAAACTTTAGAGATATGTAAACAACAATAGGAATAGTAATAAAGGACATGAGAGTGGAAGAAACAATTACGCTAGCTATATTGTCCACTGCCCTCTTTTGCGAATACATGGAACCAACAAGATAGGTTAAGACAGCGCTTGGCATAGCTGATTGAATTAAAAGTACACCAGCCATAAAACCAGACAAATCTAGAAACTTAATTAATCCAAATCCAATAATTGGTCCTAAAATTACTCTAACAGACCCTAAAATCGCTGCATGAGTCCATGAAACTATCTTTAACCTAGTCAGAGCGACACCTAGAGCCATTAAAACCAAAAAGATTGTCGTATAAGTTAGCAAAAAAGTAGTGTTCTCTAGATAACCAGGCACATCTAGATCAAAATAAAGAAACATCACTGAAGCGATAATCCCATAGATAGGTCCATTTTTTATCAAAACTCCGAATGAGAATTTTTTGCTGGCTAACAAAATACCAATAGTAAAGTGAAATAATATAATTACAGAAGCTATTGCTGAAGCAACTCCTAAACCAGCCGTGCCATAAGCAAAAAGACATATAGGAACACCCATATTACCGGTATTTGGTAAAAACATAGGGGGGAGTTCTGTAATTGGATCTTTATTAAGAATTAATAAAAAAATAAAACCAACAATTGCAAATGCACTTAAAATTATTACAGCATAAATAAAATACTCAGTAAAAATTTCTAATGTAACACCCGTTGTAGTGATTGTATAAAAAATCATTGCTGGAGTACCAATAGTACCAGCAAAATTTGTAATAAATTTAGTATTAAATTTAGGATCCTTTTTTCCTAAGTAGTAACCAATTCCTATTATAAAAAAAACTGGAAATAAAACATCTATAAGTTTGAGGTAGAGCTCCATTAAGCTCTTACATCAGATTTATTAGGTTTTCTCAAGGGTTTATTAAAACCAATTGCTTTCTCAAATTCGTTTAATCGTTTATAAATTGATCTCAATTCAGTTATTCTTGTCCAATTTTGTAAGAATAAAGAAAAACTACTTTGAACTTCTCTGAAAGCGCTGGATGTTTGAATTAATACACCAAGGGTCATTGCTCCCGTGAATAAGCCTGGTCCCATTAAAAGATAAGGTACAATAATCATAGTTTGGTTATACATAATCAACCAAAGATCAAAATAACCATAATGTAGAAATAGTCTGTGATAATTAAATTTTATACCAGTAAAAAGCTCTAATACAGTTGGAGGCTTCACATAGTTCTGTCTATCATCTTCACCATAAACCAATTCTTTTCTAAACGCAGCTTCAACTTTTTGATTATTATATTCGAGACCCGGTAATTTTATTCCAACTAACCAACTTATTATTAATCCGCCTAAACTTGCTGTAAGTGACACCCATACTAAAGATCCCGACACATCTTTAAAGAAAGGTATTACTACATTTGAAGACAAACCCCAAAGAATTGGTATAAATGCAATTAAAAGCATAATCGCTCTAACAACCTGCAATCCAAGACTTTCAACAATTTTAGCAAAATTCATACAGTCTTCCTGAATTCTTTGTGAAGCACCCTCAACTTTTGCATCAACTTTTTTCCAATATGGCATATAAGAAAAAGTCATGGCCTCACGCCATCTAAATGCCCATAATCTTGTGAAATAATTTGTAACGGTATAGATCATTACATAAGGTATAGCCAACTTCATAAATAGGAAAATACCATCATAAAATTCCGAAATATCTCTTTCGGTTGCTTTTTGAAGTAGATCGTAGAAACCTTTGTACCATTCATTAATTTGAACATCTATCCAGGTTTGAGCTAGCAAAGAAAGAAAAATAAAGAATGCGCCTCCCCAAGACCACAACATCCATTTTTTTTCAGTAAAAAAACTTCTCCACATTTTAATCTTTCAAAAAATTATCCGAGTATGATTTGATTATAAAATTTGGTTTTTTTGGTTCTATAACTTGAAAATTAATATTGTTTTTTTTTGCATACTCTATAGCTTTTTCTTTTGTTGAAAACTTCAACGTCACCTCACCTAAAGTATCTTCTCCAGATTCCCAACCCATTAGTGGATTTGTTTTTGTATTTTTTGACTCAAATGCGAGAACCCATTTTTTGGTTTTACCCCTGCCCGATTGCATTGCTGTTTTACTGGGTATAAAAATTTTTGCTCTTTTCATATTAGTTCATTGGTAAACTACAGACTGAACCAGATGCCTCTTTATTATTTATATTTATTTTAAAATTTTGAGAATCTTTGCAATAATCAAGATTTATCATAGCTATTCCAACTATCATTTTAAAGCTGGGTGAATAAACAGCAGATCTTAAATATCCAATAGTTTTTTTATTTTCATCAACCAGTTTTAACTCTGATGTTAAATTGATGTTTTTTTCGTTTATTTTTACACCCATTAGTTTTCTTTTAATCCCTTCCAATTTAACTTTTTGTAATGCTTTTTTTCCTAAAAATTCAATATTACTGTCTAAATTAACAAATTTATCTAATCCACACTCAAAGGGATTATCATTATTATCCATATCGTTACCATAGGACAACAAAGCACCCTCTATTCTTTCAATAACATTTGGACAACCTGGTTTAAGATTGAACTCATTCCCAATTTTAATAATATAATCATAAAGCTTAAGACCTGACTTCAAATTTTCAACGTAGATTTCGTAACCACCTTGCTTGGAAAAACCAGATTTTGATATCATAAAATCTATACCTTCAAATTTGTAATAGTTAAAATTAAAAAATTTAAGTTTATTAATTTCATCTCCAAAAACTTTTTTCATTACGTTTAACGATTTAGGTCCTTGCACTGCAAGAGTAGAAATATTTGTCTCATGAATTTTTACATTTAATTTCATTGAGTCAGCAATCCCTTTCGCATAAAGTAATACATCTGAGTCCGCTATACAAATTCTCCATTTCATATCTTCTACTTTTAAAATCAGAGGATCGTTAATCATATTACCATTTCCATCTATCAAAGGAACGTAGTAACATTTAAGTACTTTAGCACCACTTAAGTCCCTACAAGTCATAAGTTGAACTAATTTATAAGAATCACTACCACTAACTTCAATTTGCTTTTGAACAGAGACATCCCATAATTGAACATCTTTTTTTAAGTGAAAATATTCATCTTCGAGAGACTTAAAATGAGTTGGTAATAGCATATGATTATAAACAGTATAACCGCCCACTCCATAACTTTCTAATCTAGAGGTGTACGGAGTAATTTTAACTCTTCTATTTTTTGAAATTTCAAATTTTTTCATTTATTTAAGATATTTTTTTGAGTGTTTTAGTAATATTAATATTCATGTTATCAAAAATATTTCGTTCATTATTTTTGATATTTTTATAAATATAATTAACAAGTCTTGATAATGGTTCGGCAAGATCTATTTCGGGAACCTCTAGGCTATATTTAGCTTGTTTAGTTTTCTTAAAAAATATTTTAATTTTATACATAGATTCATTTTCATCACAGTAAATAATCGCATTCTTAAATTTAAATTTCATAAGTCGAATTTTTATTGGTGAAATCCAAGTATTTTTAATGAAAACATTTAATTTATTTTTATAAGTTAAATTGATAAATGCTGTATCAGACTTAGGAGACTGTGCACTGTTAATTTTTAAAGATTTTGATTTTATTGGGTTGCTTTTTAGTAAATAAAATAAAATTGATAAATCATGAACAGCCAAGTCCCAAACCACATTAACATCTTTTCTTACAGGTGCTTGCTCTCTATAAGACTCTATTTCATTAAGTTTGCCAAACCTATTGCTCTCAATGATCTTTTTTATGTAATTAATAGACCCTGAAAAAATAAATGGGTAATCAACAAATATTTTCTTTTTATTTTTTTTTGAAATTTTTTCTAAATTTTGTACCTCTTTTTCGGATAACGAAATTGGCTTCTCAACTAAAATATGTTTTTTCATCATTAATGCAAACTTAGATATTTGGAAATGTGTGTTTGTGGGTGTGGCTATAACAACTATATCAATATTATTTGTAATCGATTTCTTATAATCCATTGAAATCTTTATGAACGGAAAATCTTTTTTTGCTTTTAGTAAATTTAATTGGGATTTGTCTGAGACAGATACTAGCTTAAAAAAATTTGAATTTTGAAAATTTCTAGCTAATTTTGGTCCCCAATAACCATAACCTATAAGGCATACATTTAATTTATTCATTTTTTAAAAATTCAGCCACTTTTTCTCTCATTTCAAAAGCATTTTCAAGTATTATCATGTGACCACAGTTTTTAATGATATGAACTTTCGAACCAGGAATTAATTCAGCAAATTTTTTTCCATTTTCCAATTTAATCATTTTGTCCATTTCTCCAAAAATAAACAAAGTCGGAAATTTAATATTTTTTACAGCTTTGAGGCCATTTTTATAATTGTTACAAGCTATTAAATCTACGGCTAACACCTCTCTTACTTCTCTTGTTGAGTTTAAAATTTTTTGCAAAGGATTGCCTCCTATAAACTGTTTTGAATGACCATAACCCCATTTCATCATTAAATTCAAAGACTCCATATCACCGGATAGTGACAGATCAATTAAGCTTTTATTAACGGGAATTTCATATGCGCCTGCAACAAAAATTAACTTTTTAATTTTTTGTGGAAATCTTAATGAGAATTCTAATGAGACTAGGCAGCCTTGGGAATGACCGACAATTGTTACTTGATTTGTGCCAATTTTATTTAGCAACTTGTCTAACCAAACTGCAATTTCTTCTATACTTTTTAAACTCTCACCCTCAGAATTTCCATGGCCCGGGAGATCTATTGTAAGTACATTAAAACCAAGCGAAGAAATATACTGCTCAGTTAATGACCATACAACGTGAGACTGGCCGCTACCATGTAATAAAATAACTGTTTCTTTATTTTCATCGAAGGTAAGTCCTGCATCAGATGCAAAAACTTTTTTTTTATCAACTTCAATAATCAACTTAATTCCTTAGCTTTAGCTCTAAGCTCGTACTTTTTTATCTTTCCGGTAGATGTTTTTGGAAGATCTCCAAAAACTATTTTTTTTGGAATTTTAAACCCAGCAAGTGTCTCTCTACAGAACTTAATAATTTCTTCTTCTGTTGCTTTCTTCTGAGGTGATAACTCAACAAAAGCACATGGTGATTCACCCCACTTTTCATCAGGTTTTGCTACTACAGCTGATAAAGATACTGATGGATGTTTAGAAATAGTATTTTCTATTTCAATAGATGATATATTTTCACCACCAGAAATGATAATATCTTTTGATCTATCTTTAATTTGTATGTAGCCATTAGGATGCATTACAGCTAAATCTCCTGAATGAAACCAACCATCTTTCATAGACTTATTCGTTGCATCTTTGTCTTTAAAATAACCTTTCATTACGACGTTTCCTCTAATCATAATTTCTCCTATAGTCTTGCCGTCTAGAGGAACAGTTTTCATATTTTCAGGATTCATAACTTTAACATCTTCGGTGTTTGGATAACGAACACCTTGACGTGAACTTATATCAGCTTTTTCATCCTCATTGAGTTTATCCCATTCACTATTCCAAGCACACTGAAGGATATGACCATAGGTTTCGGTCAATCCATATACGTGCATAACTTCAAAGCCTAATTCTTTCATTTTTTTAAAAATTATACTTGGTGGTGGTGCAGCTGCAGTTAAAACATATACCTTGTGATTTAGTTTTATTTGTTCTTCTTTTGGTGCATTAGCCAACATATTTAGTATAATTGGAGCACCTCCAAAATGAGTTATTTTGTGTTCTGAAATTAGTTCAAAAATTTCCTTAGCTCTTATATTTCTAATACAGATAACACGAGCATGTAGCATTGCTAAAGTCCAGGGATAGCACCAACCATTACAATGAAACATCGGTACAGTATAAAGAAAATTTAATCTATTTGGCATATTCCATGCAGTTACGCTCCCTGTAGCCATGAGATATCCGCCCCTATGATGATAAACTACGCCTTTAGGATTTCCAGTCGTTCCTGATGTATAATTTAATGAAATTGCTTGCCACTCATCATCTGGTCTTTTCCAAATAAAATTTTTATCTCCTTTATTAAGAAAACTTTCATACTCAAGTTCGCCAATTTTTTTGGCATCTTTTAAATTTTCTTGTTTATCAATAATATCTATAACAGAAATTTTTTTACTCAAAGTTTCTAAAGCTTTGTTTACAACTGGACTAAATTGTCTATCAACGATTAGAACTTTAGTATCTGCGTGATCTAAAATATAACCTACCGTCTTAGCATCTAATCTTGTATTAATTGTATTTAATACTGCCCCAGTCATTGGGACTGAATAGTGAGCCTCAAATAGTTCAGGTGTATTTGCTGCCATAATAGAAACAGTATCGCCCTTTTTTACCCCATGTTTTTCAAGTGCACTGGCAAACTTAATTGCTCTCTCGTAAACTTGTTTCCATGTGTAAGTTCTCTTCTTATAAATTATAGCCTCATAATCTGGGTAAATATCTTTAGTCCTCTCTAAAAAAGTTATAGGGGTTAAAGGAACATAGTTTGCTTTATTTTTTTCAAGATTCTGTTCGTAATTGTTCATTTCAATTAAAGTTCGCCTTCATCATTGATTTACTTCCTGTTATTGCTGACAAATAGTGACTTTGGGCTCTTGGTAAAATTTTATCAAAATAGTAAGTCGCTGTATTTATTTTGTCTTCAAAAAAAGTTTTATTAGTGTCATATTTATCATAGCTAACTTTAAGAATTTTTAACCAAGAATGAGCTAAACCTAAATAACCTAAAACCTTTAAATAATCATTACATGCCGCGCTAACATCATCTTTTGAATTTTTATTTTTTTCAATAAGCCAGGACGTAAAATTATTTAAAAGTTCAACATATTTTTGAAATTTTTGGACAAATAATGCTAGTTCTTCTTTTTTTTCATACTCTTGTATCTCTTTTGAAATTTGAGATATATAGTTATTATAAATATTATTATTAAGAATTTTTCTAAAAACTAAATCAATAGCTTGAACTGAATTTGTTCCTTCATATATTGGAGTAATTCTATTATCTCTAAATAGTTGTTCAACACCTTGGTCTTTAGTGTACCCATATCCACCAAAAACTTGTATTGCGTCATTTGTTATTTCCATTCCTATGTCAGTAAAAAAAGATTTTATAAGTGGTGTCATCATAGAGACCATATCATTTGCATTTTTTTTAATTGTTGAGTTAGAATGATTTAAACTTACATCTATTTGTTGAGAAACCCAAAAAGCTAAAGATCTTTGTCCTTCTATTAATGATTTCATATTCATTAAACTTCTTCTAATATCTGCATGCTTAATTATTAAATCTGCATCTTTATTATTACTATTATTTGCCTTACCCTGTTTTCTCTCTTTAGCGTATGAAAGAGCATTTTGGTATGCTGTTTCTGAAATACCTAAACCTTGAATACCCACGACAATTCTTTCTAAGTTCATCATAGTGAACATAGAACTCAAACCTTTGTTTTCGGGTCCTACCATATAGCCAGTTGCATTTTCAAAATTCAGAACACAAGTTGGGGATCCCTTAATTCCCATTTTTGTTTCAATTGATCCAGTGTTCACTCCATTTCTTGAACCAATTGATCCATCATCTTTAACAACAAATTTAGGAACAAGAAATAAACTAATGCCTTTTGTTCCAGATGGAGATCCGGGTACTCTTGCTAAAACTAAATGTATTATATTTTCAGTTAAGTCATGATCACCTGAAGTTATAAAAATTTTTTGTCCTGTTAACTTATAAGAATTATCTTTTTGTTTAACAGCTTTGGTTTTCAATAGGCCTAGATCTGTACCACAGTGAGACTCAGTAAGACACATTGTGCCACTCCATTTACCTTCAACAATTTTTGGTAAATATTTATTTTTAATTTTTTCATCTGCATGATGAAGTATGCAGTTATATGCTCCAATACTTAATTCACTATAAAGTTTAAAAGATAGACTGGCAGATGAAAGCATCTCTTCAAAAAATGTACTGACGGTCTTTGGCATACCTTGACCACCATATTTTGGGTCACAAGATAACGATGTCCATCCATCTTCAATAAATTTTTTGTAAGCTTCTTTATATCCTGGTGGAGATCGAACTATTCCATTTTCATAAACACAGGGCTTTTCATCCCCAATTTTTGCTAAAGGTAAGATTAACTCCTGATTAATTTTAGCAGCTTGTTGCAGAATATCTTTAACTAAATCAGAATTTATTTCTTTGTATTTATCTATTTCTTTGTAATTTTTATTATCTTTTAAATGATCAAATAAAAACATCATTTCTTCAACTGGTGCATTATATATTGGCATTTAATTTATAAGTGGTTTTCCTGTTTTTAAAGTATGAGCTATTCTATTTTGGGTATTTTTAGTTTCTAATAATTTCATAAAACTATTTAATTCAAGATTATACATTTGATCTTCGGAAATTTCTTTATTTTTTTCAGTATCTCCTCCACTCAATACATATGCTAATTCTTTACCAACTTCCATACCATGATCTAATATCTTTTTATTATTATATAATTCATCAAGTTTCTTTTGCATTTTTTGTCTCACTTGATTACCTGATAATTTAAATTTACATTCAATAGGAGGGATAAATTCTTTATTTTTTTCAATAAATTTTTTAGCAACTCCGAAAAGGTTGTTTCGATTGATAATAACCTCATGGTTACTATCTAAAAATAAAAGAGGTTTTGCCTCTTGAGGTGAAGTGGCTGTTTTGGCATAACCAATAATATCAAACACTTTAAGTGAGGCAAATTCTGGATCATTTTTTGAATCATCAGTTTGTGTCCAACGCCATAAAAGCTCTTTACAGCCACCGCCGGCAGGAACTAAACCAACAATAGTTTCAACTAAACCCATTACTATATTTGTGTGAGAAACTACGTAATTACTCTGCAACAATACTTCTTCGCCACCACCAAGAGCTAAACCAGAGGGTGCCGATATAACTGGATTTTCACAATACTTTAAATGTTTACAGGTTTTTTGAAAATACTTTATAAATTTTTCAACAGATTTCATGTCACCCTTTTTAACAAATTCCATAACATAATTAAGATTAACTCCTGCGGAAAATTGCATGCTCTCATTTATTATGATCAAAGGTTTGTCGGTAGCATTCATTAGAGCGTCCATAGAATTATAGTCTAAGGCATTAGCTTTTGTTTTAAATTCAACAATATTAAAATCGTTAAATCTAAAAATCTCTGCGGAATTATTTTTGTCTACCTTTGTTACTAATCTCTTAATTTTGCCAAGAGTTTGGATATTTGTATATTTTTGACGTTCTTCGTAAAAATTTTTAGATCCTTTGTTTTTAAGATTTTGTAAAAAGGGGTTTAGTTTTGTATCACCCAGTTTTGAAAAAAAATTATCTAAACCAATCGACTCTAGCATTTCAAAAGGTCCCATAGACCAATTAAACCCAAGCCTTAGTGCTTCATCAATATCGTTATACTGTTTTGTTATTTTGGGTACTAAAGATGAAGAATATAGAATTATTTTTGATATTACTGACCATGCATATTTTCCATACTTATCATTTCTATTAATTAATTCTAAAAGATTTACTTTTTCAATATTTAATTCAATCTTTTTTGATGGAGAATAGGTGTTTTCATTTATATCAAGAGCTTCAAGGATTTTCTTATCATTTTGTTTATTTATTCTATAGAAACCACCCTTCCCTTTACGACCAGTATATCCGCTATCAATTAGAGTTTTGATAATTGGTATTCCGTCTACAACATTTTGAAAATCGTCTTTTGGATCCAATTCTTTTTTAAAACTTTTAAGAACATCTGACATTAGATCGATACCAATTAAATCATATAATGCAAAAACACCTGTTTTTGGGATACCCATTGGCCTTCCAAATACAGCATCGGCTTCCTCTATTGAAAGTTTCATTGAAATAGCTTCTGTCATTGCAATTTGCATTGAATAGACACCAATCCTATTTCCTAAAAAACCTGGTGTATCACCACATACGATCACACCTTTTCCTAGATTTTTTTCACAAAAGTCTTTCAGCAACTCTATTTTATTTTTATCATTATTTTCTTCTCTGACAATTTCAAGAAGCCCCATGTATCTTACTGGATTAAAAAAATGCGTTATACAAAAATCTTTTTTATCATTTTCATTTAATTTTTTAGATAATATTTTAAGAGGAATTGTAGATGTATTGGATGAAACAACAGAATTTTTCTTTCTTTTATCAAATATTTTTTTATATATGTCGTGCTTTATATCAATTCTTTCTACAACTGCTTCTATAATCCAATCTGCATCGGAAACTTGATCAAAATTTTTAGTTATTGTGCCTATTTTTAATCCATCAATTTTAGATTTTTCAAATAAAAGTGGTGGTTTTGATTTTAATATTCTCTCTCGGGCTTTTTCTACAATTTCATTTTTTAGATCGAGTAATACAACTGGAATATTTGCGTTGCATAAATGAGCGGCTATACCACTTCCCATTGTTCCTGATCCTATAATAACGACTTTGTTAATTTTCATAAAATGGTCGGGGCGGCAGGATTTGAACCTGCGACCCTCTGGTCCCAAACCAGATGCGCTACCAGACTGCGCTACGCCCCGAGAGGTTATTTATATAGATGAATAAATGAATTTTATCAATTGAAACATAAGTCCAATCAATATAATTGAGATATAATTAGTATTATGATTCAACATATATCAAAACCCTTTAAATGGTTTTTTAAATTAGAGGCTGCATCTGGTCTCGTTTTACTTTTTGCTGCAATAATTGCATTATTTGTTAGTAATAGTGAATTAGCATCTATCTATTATGATATTTTAAACTCTTATTTTGCTCTTGGTTTTGGAGAAATTAAATTAAAATTATCTGTTTTACATTGGATCAACGATGTTTTAATGGCAATTTTTTTCTTTTTGGTTTCTTTAGAAATAAAAAGAGAATTCATTCAAGGAGAATTATCAAACCCTAAACAAGCATCGCTTCCAATAATTGCTGCTGTTGGAGGGATGTTAGTACCAGCTTTAATTTACGTTGCTATCAATTATGGAAATTCTGAAACTCTAAAAGGATGGGCGATCCCCTCAGCTACTGATATAGCATTTTCATTAGGTGTATTGTCATTGCTTGGGAAAAGAGTTCCGATTTCTCTAAAAGTTTTTTTAACTGCTTTAGCTATTATTGATGATTTGGGTGCAATTGTGATAATTGCCTTTTTCTATTCTGGAAAAATACAAGCTATGTATTTATTACTAATGTTAACATCAATCATTATCTTAATAATTTTTAATAGATTCAATATAAGAAGTTTTATTCCTTATCTCATAGTTGGGATTTTTTTATGGGATTTTACTCATTCATCTGGTATTCACGCAACTATAGCAGGAGTTTTATTAGCGTTAACAATACCACATAAAGATAAAAAAAATAAAAACTCTCATAAAAATTCAATGCTAATTAAACTCGAACATGCGATCTCACCATATGTTGCTTTCGGTATTATGCCAATCTTCGCATTTGCAAATGCCGGGGTTTCTCTTGAAGGTTTAAGTATAGCAACCTTGATGAACCCAGTACCATTAGGAATTTTATGTGGATTATTTTTTGGTAAACAATTTGGCGTTTTCATTTTTTCTTATGTTTCAATCAAGCTAAAATTTGCGGAGATGCCAAATGACTCGAATTGGTTAAAATTATATGGTGTGGGTGTATTGACAGGAATCGGCTTTACAATGAGTTTGTTCGTTGGAAATTTAGCGTTTGTTGAAACAACTCAATATTTAAGTGGTGTCAAAATAGGTGTGCTATTAGGTTCACTTGCCTCTACACTTTTTGGGTATATGTTAATTTTATTAAGTAAAAAATAAAATTTAAATGCTTAAATCAAAAATAATATTATTTATAATTATGATTTCTCTTTTTTCCTCTAAACTTAATGCGTCATATGAAAAACTGGCATTTGATTTCTCATTCAAAGATCTAGATGGTTCGGAAATGAAGCTTGCTGATTTCAAAGATAAAGTAATAGTTGTTACTAATGTAGCAAGTTATTGTGGTTTTACCTCGCAGTATGAAGACCTTCAAGAAATTTGGGAGAAATATCAAAGTAAAGGTCTGGTGGTAATAGGTGTGCCTTCTAATTCTTTTAATCAAGAAATGGAAACTAATAAAGAAATTAAAAATTTCTGTGAAGCTAAATTTGGAATAAGTTTCCCTATGACAGAAAAGGTTGAGGTAAAAGGTAGTAATGCTCACGACTTTTATAAATGGGCCAATAAAAATTTTGGTAGAGACGCTATACCAAAGTGGAATTTCCATAAGATAATTATTGGGAAGGATGGAAAAATTTATGACACTTTTTCATCTATGACTAAACCTTCATCAAAAAAATTTGTAAAGGTTTTAGAGGAAGCGCTAAAAAAATAACTTATATTTTCAATCTCATCCCATCATATGCAGGTAAAATATTTTTGGGGAGATTCTTCTTTAAAAAATTATAATCTAATTCTGTATGAAGATTAGTTAAAATTGTCTTTTTAGGCTTTAAATAATAGCTAATTTTCAAACTAGTTTCTAAATTAAGATGTCCAGGGTGTCTTTTGAATTTAAGGCAGTCAATAATTAAATAATTTAGATTTTTTAATTTGTTAAAATCAGATGTTTTAATATTACTACAATCACTCAAATATGCGGTTTTATTAAAAATGTAAGCTGTTGAAGTAATTTTACCGTGTTCTACCTTAAATGTATCAAAAATAACATTATTTTTTCCTTTTATAATTTTGTGTTTCTTCTTAATTAAATTTGGTTTCATAATGGGAATATACCCCTGTCCGCCATAAAAACAAAAATCGTATTTCTTTTTTAAAGCCTTCAATGTCCGTGAGTCTGCATAAATATTAATTTTTTTTTTATTTTTCCAAAAAAAAGGTCTTAACTCAAATATGCCACTTGTTTGATCTGAATGTTCATGTGTATATAAAACACAATCAAGATTATTTATTTTATTTTTAATAAATTGCTCTTTAATGTCAGGAGATGAGTCAATTAAAATTGACAAATTACCTTTTTTTATAAAAGCAGAGCATCTAGTACGTCTATTGAACTTATTTTTTTTGTCACAATTTCCCCAGTAATTACTAATCCACGGTGAGCCTAGAGAACTTCCACAACCTAAAATAATTAATTCCATTTCAAATATTTATATTAAATAGCTTTATAAAATTATTAGATGTAATCAGAGAAAAATTCTCTTCAGATTGATTTTTAATATTTGCAATAAATTTCAATGTGTACATTAAGTGACTTGGTTCATTTGATTTTCCACGTAATGGTTCAGGAGATAAATAAGGAGAATCTGTTTCTATTAAAATTTTGTCATTGGGTATTGATTTAAAGGTATCTACCAATTCATAATTTTTTTTGAATGTAATTATTCCACTAGCCGAAAAATAACAATTAAGATCTAGTAATTTGTGAGCAAAATTTTTACTACCTGTAAAACAATGCATTAAAATATTAAATTTTTTGTTTTTTATTTCACTTGATAAAATATCAAACATTTCTATATCAGCAGATCTTGAATGAACAATTAGAGTTTTAGATGTTTCTTGACTGGCTTGAATGTGTTTAATGAAACATTCTTTTTGAGATTTTTTATCAGAATGATTATAATAAAAATCTAAACCAGTTTCACCAACTCCTATTAGATTATCATCAATTTTTAAGTTTTGAATTATTTTTTGGACTTTTAAATCTTTGTAATTTTTAGCTTCATGTGGATGTATACCGTAAGATCCAAAAATATTTTTATGGTCATTGATTATATTTAGTATATTTTTAAAACTTTTATCTGTAGTTGAAATGGTTAAAAAATACTTTACCCCATTATTGTTTGCTCTTTTAATAACTTGTTCTAAATTATTAAAAAGAGGCTCAAAATCTAAGTGACAATGTGAATCAATTATCATTTTCAATCTTTTTAAATAAAATTCCTGGTTTTTTTATTTTAGTTCCCATTTTTAAGTAGTTTGTATCTAATAGACAATCAATATTAAAATCCATTTTGTCTACCCCCAAACAATTCAATATTTTTTCTGATGATCCGGGAATTACAGGGTATAATAAAATACTAATGGATTTTATTTGATTTAGTATTGTGTAAATAACAGCATTCATTCTTTCAATATTATCTTTTTTTAAATCCCAAGGTTTTAAGTCATTAAAATATTTATTGGCTTCAAAAGAAAAATTAATAACTTCTTTCATATATTGATTTAATTCTTGTTTATCTATGAGTTTTTTTAGTTCTGGTACTTTATTTATAATTCTTTCTATAATTATTTTATCTTCTTTGAAAAAGTTTTTACAATTTGGAATGCAAGAATTACAGTTTTTTTCCACAAAAGTAATAACTCTTTGACATAGATTTCCAAAATTATTTGCTAAATCATTATTGATACAATCTTTTAAACTTTTTAGAGAAATGCTTCCATCATTCCCTAAAGAAACTTCTTTTATTAAATAATATCTTAATTGATCTATTCCATATTTATTTATTATATCTAATGGATCCAAAATATTACCTAGAGATTTAGACATTTTCTTTTCGTCAGAAAGTATCCACCCATGACCGTATATTCTTTTCGGTAAAGGAATTTTGGCCGCCATTAAAAAAGCTGGCCAATAAATAGCATGAAACCTTAGAATATCTTTTCCAATTATATGTATGTTTGCTGGCCAAAAATTTTTATATTTTATATTTTTTTCATCTGGAAAATCAAGCGCACTCAGATAGTTAGTTAAAGCATCAAGCCAAACATATATTACATGTTTGTTATATTTTGGAACTGGAATTCCCCATGTGAATGATGTTCTGCTAACAGATAAATCTTTCAATCCACTTTTAACAAATTCTACAACTTCGTTTTTTCTTGATCTAGGCAAAATAAACTCCGGGTTTGACTCATAATGTTTAAGAAGTTTGGTTTGCCAGGATGATAATTTAAAAAAAAAAGACTCCTCCTCAACCCACTCTACTTTTGATCCAGATATTTTAGAAATTTTTAAATTATCCTTAGTATCAACCTCATCATCAGTATAATAAGCCTCATCGGACACAGAATACCAGCCGCTATATTTGGAAAGATAAATGTCTTTTGACTTTACAAGCCTATTCCAAATTTCATTTACAGCTTTGTGATGTCTTTTTTCAGTTGTTCTTATAAAATCGTCATTAGATAAATTTAAAATCTTGGTTAAATCTTTAAACTTTAATGAGATTTCATCACAAAATTCTTTTGGTTTTTTTAAATTTTTTTGTGCCTCTCGTTCTATTTTTTGACCATGCTCATCCGTTCCAGTCAAAAACATGACATTGTTATTTTCTATCCTTTTAAATCTAGCAAAAATATCTGCAATTATACTTGAATATGCATGACCCATATGTGGTTTCCCTGAAGGGTAGTAAATTGGTGTGGTTATATAAAAATTATTATCTGACATGATTAAAATAAACTTTGTATTGATTAAATACATTTAACATATTTAAATTGAAATTGTTATATTGATAAAATAAATTTACAATTTTATTTTTTATTTCAATTGTTTTTAAGATGTTTTTATTGTTTGTGCTTATAATATTTGCGAATTTTATATCAATTAAAAATATTATCAAATTTAAGTAATTAATGCTTTTAGATTTTTTGAATCCTTCTAATAAATTGTAAATAATATCATCAAAGTTTTCTAGCGACTCTATTCTCAATTCTTTTAATATATAGTCAAATTTAAGCAGATTACCAGGAGTTGAATATTCCAAGTAATCATGTGAAAAATTACTTTCTAAATTCAAATGTTCTTTAATTAAACTAAAAATACTTTTTTTATCCTCAAAAGATAGAAAAATTTTAAATTCAATAGATCTAGAAAATAAAGTTTCAATTACTTTATTATTTTTATTATTTACAAGAAAAAAATAGTCGAAATCAGAGGGTTCCTCTATTAATTTTAAGAGGGCATTTGCAGAATTTAGATTGATTAATTCAACATCATCAATAACATTAAATCTAGGTAAATTATTGAGAGGTTTTTTAGATAATTTAAGTTTCAATTCTCGGATACTATCAACTGAGACATTGGAAGGTTTTTCACATCCTAGATAATTGAAATTTTGTTCAACATTAGACTTAATTTTTTTAATAATTTCACTATCAAATTGTATTGAAAAATTTTCCTTGTCATGTGATGCTTTGGCTTGTTTGGATAAAATAAAATTAATAAAATGGAAAATAAAAGTAAATTTACCAATTCCTTTATCACCACTAAATATTAATATCTTGGGAAGTTTATGATTGTTATAAAGTGTTACAAAATTATTAAATAATTTATTATATCCAAATAGTTTATTTAGACTTTCATTAAAAAGGATATTGTTTATTATTTTCTTCACTTTATTTAATTTTTGATAATACAACTTTTAAAATTTTATCCTCTAAGTTCTTATCATCAGTTGAATTATCAAATATATAATATTTACTTCTACTATTTTTGGCTAATTTTATAAACGCTTTTTGAGCATTATTATAAAAACTTCTTGAAAATTTATCATATCTATTTTTACTTTTTCTTTTTTTTAATCTAGAAAAAGCTTTTGACATTTTAACCTTTAGCAAAAAAGTAATATCAGGTTTAATTTTATTAAGAATATATTTGTGAACTACATCAATAAATTTTCTCTCAACTTTTTTGCCAAATACCTGATAAGCTAGGGTAGAGTCAGTAAATCTATCGCATATTAATATTTTTTTTCTTCTTTTAGCGTCTAATATTTTATTTTGAACATGCTCGTTTCTTGCAGCTAAATAAAGTAATGTATCTGTATATTTATGAAATGTTTGATTTTTATTTTTATGGAAATAATCTTTTAGTATTAAATCTCTAATTCTTTCAGCCCCAATACTACCACCGGGTTCTCTTGTTAAAATTACAGGAAATTTCTTTTTTTTAATATTATTAAATAATTTTTTGCTTTGATAGGATTTACCTGAACCCTCAATTCCTTCGAAAACTATAAAAAAAAAATTTTTATTAAGCATCTCCCCATATCATATAATTAAAAGATAAAAACAAACTCTTAAAGAAATTTACTTTTTTTATTTTCTTGGCTGAATAAATGGGAAATTTTATTGTCTCATCATCTGGTGTTTCTATTATTAGATTTCCAATTTCCTGATCTTTTTTAATTGGAGCTTTTATTGGGCCGTTGTATTCGAGAAAGACTTTAAAATTTTTAAGTTCTTTTTTAAATATAGTTATATAAATATCTTCCTTAACTATCCCTTCAACAAAGTCCTCTTTTCCTAACCATGTTTTAAATTTAAATTTAGGTTCATTTTCTTTTGCTATTTCATATGTATTCGTGTTTCTTAAAGCCCATCTGAACATTCTTGCAGATTCATCAGATCTTGCCTGTTTAGTTGTGAAGCCACTACCAACAGCTATAAGTCTACGGTCTTTTCCAATGATAGAACTTGCTAACGAATATTTTTCAACTGCTAAATAACCAGTCTTAATACCATCTGCGCCTATCCTCTTGTATAAAAGTGGATTTCTATTCCCTTGCTTAATTGGATCTCCGCCGGTTCTGTCCCATGTAAATTCTGTTTCTTTGAAGTACTCATAATAATCTGGATAATTATCAATTAAATATTTAGACATATACGCAATATCCCTAACGGTAGAATAATTATCAGGATCATTTATTCCAGACGAGTTAGTGAAATTAGTATTAGTTAAACCAATAAGTTCAGCTTTTTCATTCATCATGTCTGCAAACGCACTTTCGCTACCAGCAACACCCTCTGCTAGAGCAACACAGGCATCGTTTCCTGAAACAACAATTATACCTCTGAGCAGATCTTCAATTGTTACTTTATCATTCAGCATAATAAACATGGATGAAAAACCACTTTTAGACATTCTCCAAGCATTTTCAGATACAATTACCTCATCAGTTAATTTAATTTTATCCTCTTTTAATAAATCAAAGACTACAATAGCTGTCATGATCTTCGTCATCGATGCAGGATAAATTTGATGATCTGCATCTCTTTCAAATAAAATTTTACCTGAATTATGATCCATTAAAATTGCGGTTGGTGCTTTAATTTTTGGTTCTGCTAAAGCATTAGTTAAGGATATTAAAATAAAATATATAACAATTATTAATTTCATTTAGTTTTTTTTAGATCAAGATTATCAAAACCATACTTGTTTAACTTAAAGTAATCACTTTTTAAAGTGTTAATTGAGTTGTAAGGTCCCGCTAATAATTGGTAATTATTTTTACCAAGTTTATTTACCTTAAAAACTTCTTTATTGATATCCTCATTTACCAATATATCAATTAAGCTTTCTGCCCATTTTTTAGAATAAAAATTACCAACTATAATTGAGTATTTATTTGCATACTGATTTTTTGAGGGGTCTTGACTGTCTTTGGAGATATCATTAATTTTAACTTTTGTAATCGGCACTTTAGTTAAAACATTTTTTTCCTCCGAATGAGTAACAGCTTTTTTAGCAACAAATGATTTATTTTTAACCCTTTTTTCAATTTCTATGTAAGGCATTTTAGGATTTAAATTTAATTCGTTAGCTAATTTTTCTGTAATCAAAACTTTGAAAAAATCAGGGTATTTAACTTTTTTTGAAACCTTGAGAGTTAAAGATTTCTTATTAATTGGATTTGTGATTACCACGTAACTATTTTTATTGAGTTGATTGTGACCAATTTCAATATTATTAGGATTTAATTTAGTTGAAATTATCTTGTTTTGATAATCGTTTTCATCATAAATCAAAGCAAATCCTTTTGATGTGTAAGATTTGTTATTATTTGTATTAAAAGTTCCATTTGAACATGAAAATAAAAAAAATATTATAAAAATTGAACTAAATTTCATTTTTAAATTTATCTTTTAAAGTACAAACAGCAATTGCAAATCTTAAAGATCTATTCCATTTCAGGATCTTTTCATAGTTGCCAAAAACTATAAAAGCAGGTTTCAGACTTGTTGCTCCAGGAATTATATCTTTATCAGGAGTAACAATTGCAGACAAGATATTATCATCTAATTTGATATTTTGATCGATTTTCAAATATTTCTTAAAATATTTGAATTTTTTTTTATTTGTAATTTTTTTTGCTGATGTATTCAAATATTTAATTGGGATATTTTCTTTTAAACTTACCTGATAAAAACATGGTTGATTTTTTTTCCAACCGATTTTACTAATATAATTAGCTGCGGAAGCAAAAGAATCCTCAATATCTTTTAATTCTATATTTTTATTATTATTGTAATCTATAGCATAGTTCTTAATTGTGGATGGCATAAATTGAAAGTTACCAAATGCTCCAGCCCAAGAACCATATAAAATATTTTTATTAATTATTTTATTATCTATAAGTCTAAGAAGAATTAAAAGTTCGTTAGTAAAAAATTCACTTCTTCTTTTATCAAAACTTAAAGTTGATAAAGAAGATATAATATCCATTTTACCTAGATACTTGCCATAATTAGTTTCGATACCCATTAAAGCTAGTAATAATTCTTTTTCTACTAAAAATTTACTTTCAATAATATTTATTATTTTTTTTTCTTTTTTATATAATAATAATCCCTTTTTTAATTTTTCGTTGCTTGTTCTTTTTTTTACATATGTTTTAGTATCTTCGTAAAACTCTGGTTGATATCTATCGTACTCAATTACCTTTGATAAAAATTTAGCATTATTCATTACTTCATTTACTGTTGTTTTTGATATACCTTTTTTAATAGCTGTATTTTTAAAATTGTTTAGCCACACATTAAAATCTTGATTGGCTTCAAGCTTTTGAAAGAAAATGGCAAAAATAATAGAAAAAACTGTGACTATAATTTTCATTTTAAGCTTATATTCCAATATTTTTTTACATTCTAGAAAATTATTGAATAGCTTTAATCTTTTATACTTTCATGTATATAGAATATCATCAGGCTTAAAATGGAGAGGTGGCTGAGCGGTTGAAAGCACTAGTCTTGAAAACTAGCAATGGGTTTACTCATTCGTGGGTTCGAATCCCACCCTCTCCGCCAAATTATTTAAATTTAAACTCTTTAAGTAATTTTGATATTTTGTTGTTTGGAAAAGATTTATCGTGATTTAAATTTGAATACCATTTTAATATAGTATCATCATCTATTTCAAGAATTTCGTAAAGATTTAATAATTCATTATAATCAAAAGTATCAATATATTTTTTAACAAATTTTCCTAGAAGTAAATCCATTTCTTTAATACCTCTATACTCAGATCTGTATATAATTTTTTTTTTTAATGAATTTATTTTATTCATTGTAAGAAAGTTATATTATAGGAATTTATGAAAAATTTAAATAAAAACAGTTTTTTATTCAAAGATATTTCATCGATTAAAGGTGTTGGTAAGATATTAGAGAAATATTTAAAAAATAAAAAAGTTGATAAAGTCAAAGACTTATTGTTAGACCTTCCATATGAAGTAACTGATCGATCAAAAATTACTAGTTTAAATAAATTAGAAATTGGTAAAATTACAACAATTCAAGTAACTGTTGAAAAGTATAATTTTCCAAGAATAAGAAACTTACCTAATAAAGTTATATGTTCAGATAAAAATAATAAAATAAATATAATTTTTTTTAATAGCAGAGAGGGTTATATAAGAAAAATTTTACCTCTTAATAAAGAGGTTGTCATAAGTGGTAAAATTAATTTTTATAAACAACAATATCAGATTACAAATCCAACTTATGTAAACGAAATAAATTCAAAAGACAAAATTACTAAGATATTTCCAAAATATAATCTAACTGAAGGTTTAAAAGAAAAAATATATAGGAATATAATATTAAAGGTTTTAAGTAATTTTGATAAGGATGACGAGTGGTATTCAGAAAAATTTTTAAAAGAAAATAAATTTAATAAGTTAGAACAGACTTTAAAAAACTTACATAATCCAAAGACTAATAAAGATATCAATTCAAATGATTATAGAAGGTTAGTATTTGATGAAATATTTTCAAATTTACTTTATTTATCAAAATCAAGAAAAATTGTAAAGGTAAAGAAAATTATAAAAAAATTTGATAAGAAAAAAATTACAGATATTGTTTTAAAAAACTTTGGTTATAAATTAACAGATGGTCAGTTGAAAATATTAAGTGAAATTGAAAACGATATAAGATCAAATCATCGAATGTTTAGACTGCTCCAAGGAGATGTGGGATCTGGAAAAACAATTCTTTCTCTTATTAGTGCTTCGAATGTAATTAGTTCAAATCATCAAGTTGCATTTATGGCTCCAACTGAAATTTTAGCTAATCAACATTTTCAGTTAGCAAAGAAACTTTTCAAAGGTACAAATGTAATTTCAAGTATTTTAACAGGAAAAACTAATTATAAAGAGAAAAATAAAATTTTATCAATGCTTGAAAATAAAGCTATAAATTTTATTTTTGGAACACATTCTTTATTTCAAAATAAAATTAAATTTTCAAACTTAGGTTTGATTATAATTGATGAACAACATAAGTTTGGTGTTAACCAAAGACTTAGGTTGGCAAAAAAAGGTGGTAAAAATTGTGATCTTTTATTAATGTCCGCTACTCCAATACCTAGAACTATGATGCTTTCTTATTTTGGAGATATGGATATTTCAAGATTAAAAGAGAAACCAAAAAATAGACATGAAATTTTAACTTTGGTAAAGCCTGAAAGAAAAATTGATGAAATTTGGCCTCTACTTAAAAGTGAAATATCTATGAATAGACAAATTTTTTGGATATGTCCCCTGATTGATGAATCTAAAACTTTAAATTATTCATCTGTGAAAAAGAAATTTAATCAAATAAATAAAATTTTTCCAAATCAAGTTGGTTTGATACATGGAAATTTAAATAAAGAAGAAAAAAATCTAATTTTGAACAAATTTTTAAATAAAATGATTAAAATATTAGTAAGTACAACTGTTATAGAAGTTGGTATTGATTTTCCAGATGCAAATACTATTGTTATAGAAGACTCAAATAAATTCGGTTTATCTCAACTGCACCAGCTAAGAGGAAGAGTCGGGAGAGGAAAAAATAAATCAATATGTATTTTATTGTATAAAAATAATTTGTCAGCAAATGCTAAAGAAAGATTAAAAATATTAAAATCTACAAATGATGGTTTTGAAATTGCTGAAAAAGATATGAGTCTAAGAGGTTTCGGTGATATTTTAGGATTTCAACAAAGTGGTATTAAAAACTTTAAATTTGCAGATCCTATACATCATAAGGATTTATTTTTTTTAGCTGAAGAAAATATTAAAAAGATTGAAGGTGAAAATTTTAAAAAATACGAAAATTTACTTAAATTATATGATAGAGCTGAAATAATACACGAAATAGGAAATTAATTTTCTGAGTCGGTGCTTCCTGCTGAAACTATAAACTTAGAGGCTTGTTCAAAGGACATATCCAAATAAATAACTTCTTTTTTCAAAAACATTAGGAGAAAACCGCTGGTAGGGTTAGGTGTTGTTGGCACAAAAACATTTACCAATTCTTCCCCAACTTTATTTTTAATTTCCCCCTTGTTTTCTCTTGTTGCAAATCCTACTGCCCATGTTCCTTTTCTAGGATATTCGACAAGGACAACAGATTTTTTATCTCCTTTACTTTTAGCAAAAGTTTCGGTCAATTGACCTACGGCAGAATAAATAGTTCTTAGGATAGGAATTTTATTTAATACTAATTCAAAAACATCAAATAGCTTCTTTCCAAGAAAAGATAATGACAACCATCCGACAAAAGTTATTATTATTATTGATATTAAAATTTCTAAACCAGGAATATTATAAGGAAGATAATAATTAGGGTTAATTTCTTTTGGTAAAATTTTTGATGAAATTTTTATAAAAAATAGTGTTAAATACAAAGTTATGCCAATTGGTATCAACACTACAACACCAGCTATGAAATTATTCCTTAATGAGGAAAATATTGATCTTTTTGACTTCTTTTTGGTCATATATTTAAATGCATAAATAGAATATTTCGTATATTTTTGTTATCATAATTCTATGAGTAAGAGTCATAACATAAATAGAAGAAAATTTCTCGGCTTTATTGGGTGTAGTTGTGGAGGATTTTTTCTAAACTCATGCGGTACAGTTCCAATTACTGACCGTAAACAATTAACTTTATATCCAGAAAGCGTAATAAATAGACAAGCGGCCACCGCATATAATAAGCTTAAAAATTCAAAAAAAATAAAATTGATTAATAAAGGAAAAGATTTAAATAATATTATTGATATTGGAGAAAAAATTTCAAATGCAGTGTCGGCTTTTTTTGTTAAACAAAATAAAAATGATCCTACCTCTGGTTTTGATTGGGAATATATATTAATCGATAATAAAAAAGTAAAAAATGCATGGTGTATGCCAGGTGGTAAGATAGCTGTTTACACTGGAATTTTAGATGTTGCAAAAAACACAAACGGACTTGCTACGATCATGGGTCATGAAATTGCTCACGCAGTAGCAAAACATTCTGTGGAAAGAATGAGTGCTGCAATGGCAGTTAACGTTACAACCACAATAGCAGATATTTTTACTAAAGGTGCCATATCACAAACAAGAAATCAAGTTGGTAGAGCTACAGGTATGGACGTTGTTCAACTAGGTATAATGAACCCTTTTGGAAGAAAACAAGAAAGTGAGGCAGATTATTTAGGATTAATTTTCTCATCCCTATCAGGTTACAATATAAAAGAGTCAACGATGTTATGGGAGAGGATGAAAAAAGCAAATGAGGGTAAAGAACCTCCACAATTTCTAAGCACACATCCGTCAAGTGATAAAAGAATTAAAAATTTAGAAAAATGGATACCAGAAATTATTTTAGACTATCCACCAATTAAAACCTAAAAGTTTGGTGAGCCGTGTTGGATTCGAACCAACGACACCTTCCTTAAAAGGGAAGTGCTCTACCAGCTGAGCTAACGGCCCGTAAAAAATAGCTTTTATATATAATCTTAATAAATTTCAATTATAAACTTATCTATATACTGAAGTAAGTTCGTTATTTCCAGCTGCAACGCACGGCGATTTAACACATGTGCCTATTATCCATTCGGAACCAGGTTCAGAATCAAAATCTGAAGAACTAATAAATATAACGCCCATTTCGGTTGACTGTCCAGCCTTACCCTCTGCTTGCAATCTTGGATCTTGAGCGCCTTTAACTAATTTAGAAATATTTGAGTTTGGATTTTTAAGCTTAATATTTTTGTTTATGTAGTTGATAATTTTTTTTGATGACCAAACCTCGTTACATTTATCTCCCCATATTGTTTTTAATTTATTGTCACTTTTATCGCAATTGTTAATTTGATTATTAACAAACTCAACAACTATTTTGTGATTTGATTTTATTAAATTTGCTTTATCTTCAACTTTAGATCTTGTAGATGCTGTCCAGATAAGTGTTGAAACTACATAAAAGGCAGAAAATAAAACTAAAATTTCTAGAAAACCTATTTTTTTAAAATTAATCATAATTAACTAACATTTTTTTTTGTAATTTATTGTCAAAAAAGTCTATAATATTTTGTACCGTTTGAATTCCCATTCTGATAGTACATTCTTCAGTAAAAGTTGCTGAATGAGGACTTAACAAAACTTTTTTATTTTTAATCAACGGATTGTCAATTTCAATAGGTTCCTTTTCAAAAACATCAAGACCTGCCCCAAATATAATATTATTTTTAACTGCCTCATTTAAATCTTTCTCATTTATTATACCGCCCCTAGCAGTATTAATTATTATGACATTTTTTTTCATAGTTTTAAGTTTCTTTAAATTAATCAAATTTTTTGTATTATCATTTAAGGGCATATGTATTGATAAATAATCTGCTGATTTAAGAGATTGTTCTAGATTTTCTACTTTATTACCACCATATTTTTCTATATCTTTTTTTTCTACATAAGGATCATATACATTCACCTTCATATCAAACCCCAAACATCTTTGTATTAATATCTTACCAATACGTCCAAATCCCAGGATTAAAATTTCTTTATTTAAAAGTTCGAATGTAAGTAATTTGTTTGCTGCATTTCTAAACTGACCACTTCTAACCATTTTATCGTATTCGTTAATACCCTTGGACAAAGATAAAATCATATACATTACATGTTCAGCGACTGAAACAGCATTTGCTGTAGCTGTAATTAAAAGTTTAATATTATTTTTTTTTAAATACTCAACATCGACATTGTCATATCCTACACCATGTCGAGAAATCACCTTAAGTTTTTTACATTTTTGTAAAATTTCAGGACCAAGGTTAGCAACTCTTAATGTTAGACCATCAAATTTTGGCAATTGTTTTATTAAGTTTTCTTTTGAAATGTCATCTATAATTTCATATTGGAATTTCTTATTTTGATCAAATAACTCTAAACCTTTATTATGAATTCTTTCAATAACTCCTATTTTATACATTTGTTCTATTCCTGAAAATTAATAGTATATTTTAACTTATATATTGTAGACATAAAATGAATTTTGTTTCAACTTTAAAATTTATTTGAAAACTCTTTCACTTTGATTTATCTAAGTTATGTGTCCAAAGAAAAAATTTTATCAATATTAATAGGAACTCTTCCTATAAGTTTTATTTTTGGAACTTTTATAGTTAATATTAATATTTTATCAATTATTATTGGTGGATTATTCATATATTTAAAAGGTAATAGATTTAAGTTAAATCAAATTGATAGTTTAATAATTTTATTTTTTGCTTATATTTTATTTACTAGCTTTTACAATACGTTTGAAATTAATTTTCTTCAGCCAAATGATAAAAAAGAATACTATATTTTAAATAAAAGCTTATTTTTTTTAAGATATCTTCTTTTATATCTGTCTATAAGGATTTTGATAGAGAATAAATTACTAAATTTTAAAATTATTTTTTATTTTTTTTCATCAACCGTAATTTTTGTAATATTGGATGTAATTTTACAATTTTTTATAGGAAAAGATATATTTGGATTTGTAAGTCCATATTCACATAAATATACCGGTCCATTTAATGACGAAGCTATTGCCGGTGGGTTTATACAGAGATTCTCTTTATTTATATTTTTTTCATTTATTCTTTACTCATCTATAAAGATCACTTCTTTTAAAATTTATATACTGTCACTACTATTTTTTATAACTGTAATATCAATTATTTTTTCAGGAAACAGAATGCCTTTAATGTTATTTATGTTTAGTATTTTTTTAATATTAATTACAAATAAAACATTGAAACAGTATTTGTTTCAAATATTAATTTTTATGTTTTTTATTTCATTAATAACAATAAATTCCAGTTCTGCAATAAAGAACTACTATAAAACTTTTTACAGCCAATCTGAAAAGATTATTTCACTTTATAGCTATAGAATAACTGGGATCGGTTCTGATTTACCTCTTAGCATGAGACCAAGTTATATTTTTGAATTTGATGCAGGTATATCTACATTTAAATTAAATAAATTTATTGGAGGAGGAATAAAATCATTCAGATTTAACTGTCCAAAAAGGAAGATTACGAGTAAAGATCGAACCACATGCAACATGCATCCTCACAATTATTTTTTAGAAATATTGACTGATTTAGGACTTGTTGGTTTTTTAATGTTTATTGCAATAATAATTTTAGTTTTATTTAAAGCGTATAAAAAATTAATTAATTCAGATAATAAATATATTTTTTCACCTTTCTTTTATATATTTCTGATGGAAATATTTCCTTTTAAATCTTCAGGTAGTTTTTTCACAACAAACAACTCTGTAATTATATTTCTGACCTTGGCCACAATAGTTGCTCTTTCTTCTGAATCTGAAAAAGAATATAATTAATTTGTGAGAATAAAAATTAATAAAAATAAAACCTTATCAACTAATATCCAAATTTTACTTTTTACTTTACTTTTAATCACAATATTACTTCGACTGATTCATTTAAATTTTGAAGACTATTGGTTTGATGAAATAAACTCTTTTTGGTTATCCGACCCAACAATTAGTGACAAAAATACGTATATTCAAAGATATCTCAACCCCGGCCAACCTGATCAAATAAGCTTTTACTTTTTTTTAAAATATTTTTTCAAAGTCTTTGGATACAATGATATTATAGGTAGATATTTCTCTTTTATTTTTGGTTGTCTTGCAATACCAATTATTGTTTATTCTTCTTACATTATTAAAAATAACAGTTCCTTCCTTTTTTTATTTTTTCTTATGTCTATTAATAGTTATTTGATTGCATATTCTCAAGAAGTCAGGGTTTACAGCTTGCTTCTTTTTGTGAGTTCTATCAACATTTTTTTATTTATGAAATTAATAGGTAAAATTAATCAAAAATCTGAATGGTACTTATATTTGTCATTTTGTTTTTCGAGTGTATTAAGTATTTCCTTACATATTTTTGCATTTTTGATATTAATTTCAGAAATCGTATTTTTATTTTATCTTAATTATATTAATAAATCTGCTCGGTCAAAACTAATAATGACAATATTGATAAGTTTTTGCATAGCTTTGTTATTAAATTATGAGTTTATTTTTTCAAAATATAATACTAATACATGGATACCTCCTATAGATTCTGGATTTTTTATAGATTTCTTTTTTTCAAGATTCTTTGGATCAAAAATAATGGGATTTATTTATTTAATTACATTTATTTATCTAATAGTAAAATTTAGACATTTAATATTGTATAAAAATAAAAATTTACTTTTTTTATTTATTTTAACATTCTGCACATATTTAATTCCAATAGTTTATAGTCTTATCGTTAGACCAATATTGATAGATCGATATATTATTTTTGTCCTAGTACCGTTGTTTATTTTGCTTACTCATTTAATTTGGAACTTGAAAGAAAAAAAAATAAAATATTTTTTAATTTTTCTTTTATCTTTTAGTACCGTTACAAACACATTGATTGAATTGAATTTTAAAAAAGCAGAAAAACCCCAGTTTACAGAACTCATTAATAATATAGATAATTCAATATCAAAGAATATTACATTTAATACAAATATGGATACAGAATTTATTATGTTGTCAAATTATTTTCTTAATAAGAAATCTTTTCAAGAGAAAAATCTTAAGATTATTAAATTTAATCAAATTAATAAAATAACCAAAGTATGGGTCGTATGTTATACTCCACTTAATACTTTAAACTGTTCTACTAAATTTTCAAATTTTAAGGAATTTAAGAGTATTAAAAATAAATCTTTTCATCTTACTGAGCTCTTTTTTTTGAGTAAAAAATAATTTTTTTTATGGCGGTCCCACGGGGAATCGAACCCCGATTAGATGATTGAAAACCATCTGTCCTAACCGTTAGACGATGGGACCTAATTATATTTTGACTTATTAACAGAAATATCATCGATAATAAACTCTACATTTTTTTTCCCCTTCCATTCATTAAGAGATAATTTGCCAAAAATATTAATTTTTTTTCGATTTTTTGCAAATAAGTAAGTTTCTAATTCTGTTTTAACTGCGTTAAATGTGACACTTTTTACAACTGAGCCATCCAGCCCTACTAATATGGATTTTATGTGTTTGTCTCCAAAAATTGTTGATTTTATTAACTCTAAATTTTCGATGACAAATTTTGGCTCTGGATTACCTGAGCCAAAAGGAGATAAAGAGTTTATTTCATTATAAAAGTCTTGATTAAGTGCAGATGGCGATATTATTAAATCAAAAAAAATCTCATTACTTTTTTTTAAATTTTTTTCAATTTTTAAAAAACTTTTATTTATAAAATTCTTAAATTTTGTTATATTATCTTCCTTTATACTAAAACCACCAGCCATTTTATGACCACCACCCTTTAAAAGAATATTTTGCTGAACTGCATTTATAATAACTGAACCAATGTCGAAACCATAAACAGATCTTGCTGATGCTTTACCAATTTTATCAGCTACAGATATAATAACAGTTGGTTTATTAAATTTTTCCTTTAATCTTGAAGCCACAATTCCAATTATTCCGCTATGCCAATTGTGTCCCGATAAAACTATAACTGCATCATTATTATTGACTGATATATTTTTCTCAATTTTATTTAATATGTCTTTTTCTATTAATTTTCTTTCATTATTATAAATTTCTAATTCTGAGGCAATTTTAAAAACTTCTTTTGGATTTTTGCTTAATAGTAAATTGGCACCGTGAGAACATTTACCGACTCTTCCACCAGCATTAATTCTTGGTCCTATAATATAACCTAAGTGATAAGTGTTTAAGTTACTTTCTATGCCACAAATATTTTTAAGGGTTTTGATTCCTGGATTTGATATTTTGTTTATAATTTTCAAACCTTGACTCACGATTGTTCTGTTAAGACCAATTAGAGGAACAACATCACATACTGTTCCTAAAGATACTAAATCAAGATAGTTAATTAAATTAGGTTCTATAGTATTATTTTTTTCAAACCATTTTAGTTTTTTTAATTTCATATTTAAGGCTACAAGAAACATAAAACACACACCTGCTGCACATAAATAATTTAAATTTGATTTATCATCAAATCGATTGGGATTTATAATTGAATGAGCATTAGGAAGTTTGAATTCTGATTGGTGATGATCTAAAATTATTATATCATAATTTTTTTTTTGATATGTATTTATTGTATCAAATGACATTGTCCCACAATCAACAGTAAAAATTATATTCGATCCATCTTTAATAAGTTTATCAAATCCATTATTGGTAGGACCATAACCTTCAGTTTTTCTATCAGGAATATAAATTGATATTTTAGAACCAATATCGTTAAAGTAATTACCAAGGATTGCTGTAGATGTAGCACCATCTACATCATAATCTCCAAATATACCGATTTTTTCTTTATTAATTATAGCTTTAGATACACGATCCACACTTTTATCCATATCTTTCAAAATAAATGGATCCGGCAAAGAATTTTTAAGTTTCGGATTTAAGTATAAATTTACTTCATTTATATTAATTTTTCTTATTGCAATTAACCTTGATAATATTTCACTTAAATTTAAATTATCTTTTAAAGTATTAACTATTTCTTCATTATATTTTTTTGATATCCAATTCTTGCCTAAAACTGAATTTAATGTCATTTTTTTAAAATATTTTTAATTTTTTTCGAAATTTTTTGGTTTTTGTGAAGAACAAATGAATTAGCTTCAAAAGAGTCACCTTTGTCTATAATTCCATTTAAAATATCCCCATTTGTAACACCTGTTGCACAAAATATAACATCACCTTTTATCATTTCACTTATAGTATATTTTTTTTTGAAATCGGTAATACCTAAAGTTTTTGCTCTATTAACCTCATCATCTGTGTTTAAAACAAGTCTTGTTTGCATTTGACCTCCAAGACAATGCAGAGCAGCGGCAGCGAGGACACCTTCAGGACCACCGCCTATGCCTAAATAGATATCAATTGGTGAATTTATATCAACGGTTGAAATAACACCAGTAACATCACCATCATCAATAAATTTAATTTTTACTTTTAAGTCCATTAGAGATGAAATAATTTTGTCGTGTCTACTTCTTTTGAGCACACAGGCTGTGAGATTTTCAGGTTTAGTTCCTTTTGCCTCTGCAATAAGTTTTATATTTTTTTCTACTGTATTATCTAAATCAATAATATTGTTTGGATATCCTGCGCCAATTGCAATTTTTTCCATGTATGTATCTGGTGCTGATAATAAACAACCTTTTTTTGCAACAGCCATCACTGAAATAGCATTAGGTAAATTCTTTGCTGCAAAATTTGTTCCTTCTAAGGGATCAACGGCAATCTCCAAATTTTCTCCTTTTCCAGTCCCTACTTTTTCACCAATATACAACATAGGTGCTTCATCCATTTCACCCTCTCCTATGACAACCTTGCCCCTGATATCAATTTTGTTTAATTCTGAACGCATTTCATCTACCGCGGCTTTATCAGCTGCAACTTTATCATTTTTACCTTTAAATTTAGATGCACCAAAAGCAGCTCTTTCACAAACTTTTATAAATTTGTTTAGTAATTTAGGATCAATCAAATTTATATCTCTTCTATTCTGATAAACTTAGGTTTGCTTATTATAAAGCTTTTTTTTGATAATGAATTAATGCATTTTTTTAAATTTTTATCTTTAGACTTATGCGAGATCATAATAATCGATGCATATTTTTTTTGTTTGAATGGGTTTTGAATCAATCTTTTGACAGAAATTTTATTTTTGGACATTAATTTAGTTATTTCGGAAAGAACCCCTTTTTTATCTATAACGTCAAGCCTGATATAGGAAGAAAAAATTTTGTTAGACAAATCTGCTGATTTAATTTTCTTTCTTTTAGAAACAGGCATAGAAAAAGGGTATTTAACATTGCCTCTAAGAACAGAACAAATATCTGAAACTAATGCTGAAGTAGTAGGACCAGGTCCAGCACCTTCACCTTGTAGAACAGATTTGCCTACCGGCTCTCCCTCAATTATGACAGCATTCAAAACACCATTAACATTACTTAATCTAGACTCTTTATTTATTAAACATGGGTGTACTCTTTGAATTAATCTTCCATTAACAATTTCACTTAACCCCAAGTGTTTTATTTTATATCCTAAAATATTTGCATTCTTAATATCAGTTTTATCTATAAAGTTTATTCCCTCAACATTAATATTTTTATTATTTACAAAACAATTAAAAGCCAGAGCTGACAATATTTGAATTTTAGATTTTACATCATCACCATTTAAATCAGATTTAGGATTTGATTCAGCATATCCTAACTTTTTAGCATTATTTAAAACATCGTTAAAATTTATATTCATTCTATCCATATTTGATAAAATAAAATTTGACGTTCCATTTAAAATTCCATAAATTTTTCTAGTACTATTTGCTATTAGACCTTCTTTTAAAGTTCTTATAATTGGAATACCTCCAGCAACAGCAGCTTCGTATTCAATATTGACTTTATTTTTTTCAGCAAGAAGAGCTAACCTATCACCATGCTTTGATATCAAAGACTTATTAGCTGTTACGACATGCTTTTTGTTTTTAATTGAATTAAAAACAAGTTTTTTTGCAGGTCCTTCTGAGCCTCCAATTAGTTCAACGACTATATCAATATCTTTTAAAGTTGACGCTTTTAGGTAATGACTCAACCATTTATTTTTTGGAATAGATATTTTTCTTTTTTTATTTTTGTTTTTTGCAGATACGTATTTTACATTAAAATTCACATTATTTTTTTCTATAATAGAATTTTTATTTTGATTAAGATGTTTAAAAAGACTTAATCCAATGTTGCCCAAACCTACTATTGCAATATTAAAACTTTTTTTTTTAATCATTTTATTGTTAAATCAGGAAATTTTTTTTCATTTCCAATTTTGAATATTATCTTTGCCACTTCATCTATATCACATTCTTGAATATCTTTACAAATTCTTACAAGAGTTATTTTTGGTTTGTTAATCTTACTTTTTGTTCTTGTAATATTTTCCCCTTTATTAACTTTGACTTTTTCAACTTTAGGTCTTTTTTTAAGGCTTTCTTTAAACTTTTTTCTTTTAATTTCCGTCGATACGATTTTATTCTTATCTTCCTTGGTCATATTTAATTCAACTAAATCATAATCTTTTTTTGAAGAATCTGATAATGTATAAACTTCAATAGATATATTATTTTTAAAGTAATTGTTCATTTCTTTTTTATCAACGCATTCATGGTCTCCGCAAATATAAATTTTTTGAGTTTTATCACCAGTTATACTTGAACAATGAGCTAAAAAAAAAATTAAAAAAAATAAATATTTCATTTAAGTCCTAAATTTTCTTTAAAACCTTTTAAAATATTCATATTTTGAATTGCTTGACCAGCTGCACCTTTAACTAAATTATCTATTGCGGATAATATTAAGATTTTTCTTTTGTCTTTTAACTTACATATTGATATTTCACAAAAATTTGTATTAATTACATTTTCTGTACCAATATTTTTATTTAATGGTTTTACTTTAACAAAAAAGTTATTTTTATGATATTTCTTAAGCTCACTAAATATTTTAGTAATTTTAATACCTGGTTTTAAGTCTAGGTAAATAGAAGTTAACATGCCTCTAAAAGTAGGTATTAAATGTGGAACAAAAATATAGTTTATTTTTGACTTTGAAATTTTTTTAATTTCTTGATCAATTTCACTTGTGTGTCTGTGCTTGAAAATACCGTATGCATGAATTGAAGAAAAAATATTTTTATGTTTAAACTTCTTTTTTAAATTTTTTCCTGCACCAGAATACCCAGATTTTGAGTCTATTATAATATTTTTATTATTAATAAGATTTTTTTTAATAAGTGGTAATAATGGTAATTGTATAGATGTAGGATAACAACCTGCACATGCAATAATCTTATATTGATTAATCTTTTTTTTAGTAAACTCACTCACTGAATAAATTGATTGATTAATTAATTTTTTTGCCTTGTGATTTATTCCATAAAATTTTTTATATTCAAAAGTATTTGTTAATCTAAAATCGGCTGATAAATCAATAATATGAAGATTTTTATTTACTAATTTTTTTGATAATAATTGAGCTTCGCCATTTGGCAAAGCACAAAAAAGTACATCAACACTGTCCCAATTCACTAATTTTAAATTTGAGATTAAGGGTAATTTCTTTGGTAATTTTTTGTTAAATAATTGAATATTTTTACCAATTTTTTTTTGGGCGCACAGATATTTAATTTTTACCATTGGGTGTTTTGACAAAAATTTTATCAAATCCAAACCCACGTAACCTGTGGCACCAACTATAGCAATTTTAATCTTTTTTTTTGACATAAATTGTTTATATCACTTTTAATTTTAATAGTAATGAGAGAATTATCTCTTAGAGAATTGGAAACTTCTACGTGCTTTTTTATGTCCGTATTTTTTTCTTTCAACTTTTCTCGAATCTCTTGTAGTAAATTTGTTTTTTTTTAAAGTTTTTTTCAAGTTCGAGTCTGATTTAACAAGAGCTCTAGATATACCATGAATAATTGCACCTGCTTGTCCGGATAAACCACCACCTTTAACATGACATTTTACATCAAACTTATTTATTGCATTTGTTTCTTGTAGCGGCATAACTACAATCAATTGATGAACAGGTCTTTTAAAATATTGATTCATATCTTTTCCATTTACATAAATTTTACCTGTACCCTTTTTAATCCATACTCTCGCGATTGATCTTTTTCTTCTACCAGTCGCATAGTTACTTTCTTTAAAATCAAGTTTTATTTTATTAGTGGTATTTTTATTAATTGCTGTAGTTTCCATTATATTTTAACGAAGTTTTTTTTATTCATTTGTGAAAATTTAATTTCTATTGGATTTTGTGTTGAATGAGGATGTTCATCACCATGGTACATTTTAAGCTTACTTAACTGTTTTTTTGCTAAAGGACCACCTGGAAGCATTCTTTTCACTGCAAATTTTAAAATATCCTGTGATTTATTTTTAGCTTTCAAATTTTGAGGCGAAGTATCTTTTATACCTCCTGGATAACCAGTGTGCTTGTAATATTTTTTATTTTCAAATTTTTTTCCTGTAAACTTAATTTTATCAATATTTGTAACAATAACAAAATCTCCATTATCCTGATTAGGATTGTACATAGCTTTATTTTTCCCTCTCAATACATTAGAGATATAAGCTGCAAGTCTCCCAACAACAACGTCTTTGGCATTCACTAAATACCAATTATTTTTTATATCTTTTTTTTTTATAAATGGTGTCATTAAACTTGGCGATAATTACTAGTTATTAATTATGATGTCAATACAAACTATGTTTTGAGAGACTTGTAATAAAAATAAATCGAGGAAATGAGTAATAGTATTGTTGAAATTTGATGCAAAGAGGCGATTAGAATATATGCCCCACTCAAAAGTGTAAAAATTCCAAGTATTATCTGAACAAAAATCATTGCTAAAAGAAAATAAACTGAATTATACATATCTTTATTCTTTTTGTAGAAAGTTAAAAAAGATATCACTAGAACAAATACAAGAATTATGTAAGCAAGTTTTCTATGTATAAATTGAACGAATGATGGTTCATTAAATATTTTTGGAAAAACAATATCTCTGAAGGATAAGTCATCTGGAAAAAAATAATTATTCATAAGTGGCCAAGTTTGATAAACTTTTCCTGCGTCTAAACCTGATGTAAATGCTCCAAAAGTAATTTGTAAAAAAACTAAAAAAATAAATATTTTAGGTAAAATAAAATTATTATTGAAATTGAAAAAAATCTTATTTTTTTTATTCTTAATATTTAATAAATACCAAAAAATTGCTGAAAACAATATCAATGCTAAGTTTAAGTGAATAGCTAATCTGTAGTGACTTACTGTAGTGTTTTCTACTAAGCCACTCTTTACCATGTACCATCCAACAGTTCCTTGAAGTAAAATTAATAAAAATAAAACAAAAAAATTCCAGTTATAATTATTATTTAAAACTTTTTTAAAATATATGTAGATAAATGGTATTAAAAATAATAATCCTAATATTCTTCCTAAAACTCTATGAATATATTCCCAATAATAAATCACTTTAAATTCGTTAAGTGTCATACTTTGATTTAAAAGATAAAATTGGGGTATCTCTTTATAAAGATTGAAAACTTTTTCCCATTCATCGGTATTTAATGGAGGCAAAATACCTGATACAACATCCCAGGTTGTAATAGACAAACCAGAGTCAGTTAATCTTGTTAAACCACCAACAATTACGATTATGGCAATAAAAATTAATAGACTTATTAACCAATAATTAATGAATTTAAAATATTCTTTTCTTAAAACGATGTCCATCTTTGTGTTATATAATATATATTTATTAAAATAATTGCATTTATGTCGCTGAATAAAAATAAGGGAATTAAAAAAATCAGAAAAAGACTGGATTCGTTAGATAATAAACTTCTTAATATTATTAAACAAAGGACTAAATTAGTCCAAATGATTTTATCTAACAAGACAAGTAAAAAACAAATTATTGATCGTACACGGATCAAAATAATATTGAAAAATATCAAAAAAAAATCTATAGCAAAAAAAATAGATACAAAACTTACTAATACTATTTGGTCGAATATGATAAAAGCCTATATTGATTTTGAATATAGAAAATTCAAAAAAAAATAATTTTATTTACTATGTGGAGGAAGTTTTTTTTCAATAAAAATTTCGTGTTTTCTAGTGTCTGGGTTATATTTTTTTAATTTTAATTTTATTTTAGCTTTCTCACCCTTAGTTGGTTTTTTAACATAATAATAGAAAGAACTATCTACTTTTTTTTCAGGGACTAATCTGACTTTAACTGATGATTTTTTTGCCATTATTTGTTCGTTTTAATTTTTTCAACTATACTTTTAATTTTAACTAACTTTATTTTTAAAGTTTTTTTTAAATTTTTCTTATTTACACTAGAAAATAAACTGTCGTCAAGTTTTAATGATGGATCATTAAGTGCTTTTTTTGCTCCATTAATGGTAAATCCTTTATTCTTAAGTAATGTGTAAATCAATTTTAAATACACAATATCTTTTTTTGAGTAATATCTTCTGTTTCCAGACAAGATTTTAGGTTTAATCTGCTTAAAATGCTTCTCCCAAAATCTTAATGTATGTGTGTTTAATTTTTTATTATGTTTATTTGAATTATTAATTTCTTGTGCTACTTCGCCTATAGTCTTATATATTTGATTATTCATTTCTATTTAACTTTTTTTTCACAATTTTAGATGGAGAAAATGTAACAACTTTTCTTTCATTAATAGGATATTTAATTTTTGTTTTAGGATTTATGCCAATTCTCTCTTTTTTAGAGAGAACCTTAAAAGTACCAAAACCCGTAATTTTAAAAATACCATCTTTCAATAAACCGTTCTTAATTATAACAAAAATATGCTCAAATATTTCATCTAAATAACTGATTGGAAAACCATTTTTTTTTTTAATTTTCTGTAAAATATCATTTTTGTTAATATTATTTCTCGTCATTTTTTATTTTTTTAATATGACCTAAATTATACTTAATCTTATCAATCATTTGTCCTTTAGCAATTTTATAACAAACTTCGAGTGAATAAGAAAATCCCAAACTATCAGTTGATCCATGACTTTTAACCACAGGTCCTTTTAAGCCTAAAAAAATTGCTCCATTATATTTTCGTGGATCTAATTTATTTTTAAATTTTTTAAGAGGAAAATATGAAAGTAGTGATGATATTTTTGAAAAAATATTAGCTGATAAAGCTTTTTTTAAATTGTCAGTTAAAAAATTTGCTGTCCCCTCTGCAGTTTTTAAAGCTATATTACCAGTAAAGCCGTCTGTTACTATAACATTACAGTCTCCTTTGGTAATATGATTTCCCTCTATATAACCATTGAATTTAAAATCACCCATCTCATCTAAAATTTTAAGCTTAGAATATGTTGATTTTAATAATTCTGTACCTTTAATTTCTTCAGAACCAATATTAAGTAAAGCAACTTTTGCCATATCATTTGGATACAGTGATTGATATAAAGCAGCACCCATTTCAGAAAAGTCAATTAAATTTTTTTCACTACATTCAATATTTGCACCAAGATCAAGGACTACATTCATTCCCTTGTTATTTGGCCAGAGACCAGCAAGTGCGGGTTTATCAACGTCTTCTAAAGTTTTAAGAATCATTTTAGACATAACTAATAGTACTCCGGTGTTACCTGCCGAAAGTGAAACGTCTGAATTTAATAAATTTTGGGATTCTATACATTTCCACATACTCGATCCTTTACCTTTTTTTAAAGCAGAAAGGGCTGGTAAGTCATCAGAAACTACTATGTTAGTGTCAATAATTTCGTAATTTTTAATAGATTTTTTTTTTATTTTTTCTTTAATTAAGCTTTCATCACCAAATAAATAAAAAAAATAATCATTTAAATTTTTGTTTCTTTTAATAAATATCTCTATACCATCGATAGTTTTATCTGGAGAATTTTCTCCACCCATCATATCAATAGAAATATTAACTTTTTTATTCATTTAGATTAAAATTAAAAAAAGATTAATTATCTAAAACTTTTTTTCCGTTATAAAATCCAGATTTCAGGTCAATGTGATG
>CACHBR010000006.1 GCA_902578115.1 uncultured Pelagibacteraceae bacterium
TTACTAATTCATTACCTTTAAGTGTTGATACAGAAAAAGATTTACAAGAAATTAAAAAAAACATGGAAAACCAATGACCAAGGAAATTGTTGCATTTCAAGGAGAGAAAGGTGCCTATTCACACTTAGCTTGTGAAGAAATATTTCCTCAAGCTACCATCAAAACTTGTGCTACTTTTGAAGAAACTTTTAAGATGGCTTCAGAAGATGAAAATATTAAAATAATGGTTCCAATTGAAAATTCTTTAGCTGGAAGGGTTGCTGATATACATTATTTATTGACAAAATATAAACTTCAAATTTATTCAGAACACTTTCAAAATGTCGAACATAATCTTTTAGTTAAAGAGGGGACTGCATTAAAAGATATAAAATATGTGAGAAGCCATGCTCAAGCTATAGATCAATGTCAAAAAATCATATCTAAAAACAAATTTAAAACTATTATTTCAGCTGATACCGCGGGCTCAGCTAAAGATCTCTCAACAAGTAATGATAAATCAATAGCTGCTATAGCATCTAAATTATCTGCAAAAATTTATAATCTAAAAATCTTAAAATCAAATATCGAGGATGATACCGGAAATGTAACTAGATTTTTAATAATGGGTAAAAAAGTAAATCAACCAGAAAATATCAAAAATAAAAAATATATTACAAGCTGTATTTTTAGATTAAAAAGTATTCCAGCTGCCCTTTATAAGTGTTTAGGAGGTTTTGCAACTAACCAGGTGAATTTAACAAAATTAGAGAGTTTTTCTGTTAAGAATACATTTGATCAAACAAATTTTTATCTTGATATGGAGGGACATATTGAGGACTCTTCAGTTCAAAAAGCTTTAGAAGAGTTAGGTTTTCATACAGAAAGCTTAGATATTTTAGGTGTTTACGAAGCTGCTGCTTTTAGACAAAAGAAGTAGTCCACAAATTTTAGTAAACATGTCTTGTAGAATTGATTTTTATATTGATATAATAATTTGGAGGCCATTCAGGCGATTTTGATATGTTTAATGTGTCAGGGTGTAACAACAGCAGCACGAACTTTTGAAAGCGGGTTGTTTGGTCTCCTGAAACGATGAACAAAAATAAATCAAAAATTCTGGCACTTAAATACAGGCCGAGTACCTTTAAAGAATTAATAGGTCAGGAAGTAATCTCGGAAACTATTTCAAATGCAATTAAAATGAATAAAACCCCTAATGCCTATCTTTTAACAGGGATTAGAGGTGTTGGAAAAACAACAACTGCTCGATTAATTGCAAAGGCATTGAACTGTTTTAAAAATTTTGAAAAAGATGAAAAGTGCGGTGAAAAAGAAACTTGCCACTGTAGGGAAATAGAAAATTCAAATCATATTGATGTTCTTGAGATGGACGCAGCGTCTAAAACCGGTATTGATGATGTAAGGGAACTTATTGAAAATTCAAAATATAATCCAACTAGTGCAAAATATAAAATATTTATTATAGACGAAGTTCATATGCTTTCTAAACAAGCATTTAACGGTTTATTAAAAACACTAGAGGAACCTCCTGAAAAACTTAAATTTATTTTAGCAACCACTGAAGTTAGAAAAATCCCAATAACAGTTTTGTCGAGATGTCAAAGATTTGATTTGAAAAGAGTAAGTTTAATTGCAATTTCAAAACATTTAAAAGAAATATGCACTATCGAGAAAGGGAATGTAACCGAGCAAGCGCTAAATATAATTTCTAGAGCCTCTGAAGGATCTGTTAGAGATGCTGTCTCTCTTCTTGATAGAACATTAATTCACCAAAGCTTAAAACCTGATCAAGCAATTGATGCTAAAGAAGTAAGAGATATGCTAGGTTTAGTAGATAAATCTAAGTTGATAAATTTACTTGGTTTTGTATTTAAGGGTGATCAAAAAAATACACTAAAGATTTTTAAAGAAATTTTTGATGATGGTTTAGACGGCAAACTATTTTTGAATGATATTCTTGAGATTATATATCTATTAAGTAGAAGAATAAATCTTGGTCCAATTGATAAAGATCTTTTTTTGTCAGAGAACGAGGTAGAATTGATTGAGTTAAATAGTAAAAACTTAAATACTAAAGACCTAGCACTATTTTGGCAATTAACCATTAAAACAATTGAGGATTTAAGAACAGTATCAAGCGAACAATCAGCTTTAGAGATGTACTTAATTCAATTAATGCACATAAAAGATATTGAGGACACTGATACGATTGAAGATTTAAATATGAAAAGTATTAGTGAACAGCCAGTATCAAAAAAAAAAATTGAAGAGAAAAATATCGAGCAAAATTTAGTTAATCCAGTTAAACAACAATTAAAAAGCGTGGAACAAATTAAGGTTTTTAAAGAAAAAAGCGAAAAAAAAAATAATGAGGTAGCTTCAAATTTTGAAATTAAGTCTTTCACAGATTTAATATTTATGGCTGGTAAGGAAAAAGATGCTGAACTCAAATTTGATTTAGAAAGAAATGTAAAATTAATCAAATTTGAAAATGGAAAAATTGATATTAATTTCAATGAAAAATTAAATAAAAACTTTATTAAAAAATTGTCCCAAAGTTTACTTAAATGGACAAATAAAAGATGGATAATAACTCTAAGTAAAGAAGATGGTGGAAAAACTTTTATGGAAGAAAAAAAGGACGAAAAGAAAAGACTATTAGAAAATGAAAAAAATACAAATTTATACAAAGAAATTTCAAGTATATTTCCAGATGCTGATTTAACCGATGTAAAGGAAGAAAATGACTAATTTTTCAGACATGTTATTAAAGGCAAAAAAAGTTCAGGAACAAATGAAAGAAGTACAAGAAAATATTAAAAAAATTGAAGTTGAGGGTACAGCTGGGGGCAACTTAGTCAAAGTTGTGCTTAAAGGAGATTATGAAATGAAATCAATTATTTTGTCACCGAATGCAAAAAATGAGAAACACGAAATTATTAATGACCTTATAATTGCTGCACATAATGATGCCAAAGAAAAATTAAAAAAGAAAACATCAGAGGAACTTCTAAAAGCAACTGGAGTTTCAAATTTTCCACTAGATTTTAAACTACCGTTTTAAATGAATAATAATATTCCAGAAATAGAAGATTTAATAAAAAAATTCTCAAAACTACCTGGTCTAGGCCCTAAATCTGCTAAAAGAATTATTTTAAAATTAATTAATAATAAAGAAAATATGATTAAGCCTTTAGCTAAAGTTTTAGCTGCGGTTTACAAAAATGTTTCTCGATGTATTGATTGTGGGAATCTCAAAGTAGTAAATCAAAAGTGCATATGTGAAACAGACAATAATAGTTATGATAAAATTTGTGTTGTTGAAAACTTATCTGATATGTGGGTTATTGAGTCTGCCAATATTTACAAAGGATACTTTCATATTCTTGGAGGAACACTGAATTCAGATGAAAAATACGAAAAGAAAAATTTATTAATAGACTCGCTAGTAAAAAGGGTAAAAAAAAATAATTTGAAAGAAGTTATTATTGCTACAAGCGCAACTGTTGAAGGTCAAACTACCGCTCATTATATTGAGGATGTTATAAAAAATAACAAGATTAAAGTATCAAAGTTAGGACAAGGATTGCCAGTTGGAGGAGAAATCGAACAATTAGACGACGGTACTTTGGTTTCTGCTTTCAAAAATAGAGTTCCAGTTTCTAGTGACTAGATTTTTTCTCAAGCCTTTTCTTATGTAATAATGGCTCAGTATAACCCGAAGGTTGAGATCTACCTTTAAAAATTAAGTCACAAGCTGCTGAAAACGCAAATGATTTTTCAAAATTTTGTGACATTGGTAGGTAATTTTTATCTTTCGAATTTTGATGATCCACGATTGCTGCCATCTTTTTTAAAACTTTCATAACCTGTTCTTCTGTACAAATATTATGATGTAACCAGTTTGCCATATGTTGAGATGATATTCTCAAAGTCGCTCTATCTTCCATTAAACCTATATTATTAATATCAGGCACTTTTGAACAACCTACTCCTTGATCGATCCATCTAACAACATAACCCAATATTCCTTGAGCATTATTTTCCAATTCTTTATTAATATCTTCAACCGACCAGTTTGGTCTATCTGCTTTAGGTATCTCAAGAATATTTTTTAAGTCTGCCTTTCCTCTTTCACTTATCTCACCATGTTTTTTAAATACATCTACTTTGTGATAATGAGTTGCGTGAAGTGTTGCTGCTGTCGGCGAAGGTACCCATGCACAATTTGCTCCAGCATTTGGATGATTAATTTTTTGTTGCATCATATCCGACATTCTATCAGGCATTGCCCACATTCCTTTACCGATTTGTGCTTTACCCGAAAAGCCACATGATAAACCAATATCAACATTCCAGTTTTCATAAGAGTTTAGCCAAGTTGATTTTTTCATATCAGCCTTAAAAATCATAGGACCAGCCTCAAAAGATGTATGCATCTCGTCACCAGTTCTATCCAAAAATCCAGTATTAATAAAAACCACTCTGTCTTTTACTTTCCTTATACATTCTTTTAAATTAACTGTAGTTCTTCTTTCTTCGTCCATAATTCCAACTTTAATTGTATTTTTTTTTAAGTTAAGAACTTTCTCAACATTTTCAAAAATTTCATTGGTAAAGTCTACTTCCTCTGGTCCGTGCATTTTTGGTTTAACTATATAAACAGAATTTGTTCTTGAATTTTTTTTATTTTTGAAATCATGTAGTGCACAAAGTGTTGAAAAGAAAGCATCCATAATGCCCTCAGGTATTTCTGAGCCATCTTTTAAAACAATTGCAGGATTCGTCATAAGATGACCAACATTTCTATTAAGTAATAAAGCTCTTCCATGTAAAGTAATCTTTGATCCATCTGGAGATTTATAGACTCTATCTGGGTTAAGTTTTCTTGTGAATTTTTTGTTATTTTTTTGAACTTCTGTTTTTAAATCCCCTTTCATTAAACCAAGCCAATTTCTATAACATTTTACTTTATCTTTTGAATCTACTGCTGCAACGGAGTCTTCATTATCTACTATAGTGGATATAGCAGACTCAATAATTATGTCAGATATACCTGCTTTGTCATTTTTTCCAACAGCGCTTTTTGGATCAATCAATATATCAATGTGTAAATTGTTATTTTTTAAAAGAATTGAGTTTAAATTTTCAGCCTCACCATTAAAACCAACAAATTGTTTTTTATTTTTTAGATAAAATTTTTTTTCATTTATCAAAAGAGCTAAATTTTTTTCTTCTAACTTAATTTTTGTAATATCTTTCCAGCTAGCATCAGTAATAGAAAAAATATTATCTAAAAATTCTCTTGAATAATTAATTACCTTTTTTGCTCTTTCATGATCATAGCCCTTGTTTGTTTTACCAGGTATCACATCGGTGCCATAAAGGGCATCATAAAAACTTCCCCACCGGGCGTTTGCAGCATTTAAAGCATACCTTGCGTTATCTACGGGAACAACTAACTGTGGTCCAGGGATTGATGAGATTTCTTGATCAACATTAGAAGTACTAATTTTAAAATTAGATTTCTCTTCAACGATATACCCAATAGATTTTAAAAAATTAATGTACTCTTTTTTGTCAAAAATAGACTCTTTTTTAGATATATGCCATTCATCTATCTTTTTTTGAATTTCAGCTCTTTTTTGAATTAAACTTTTATTTTTTGGGGCTAACTTATTAACAACCTCGCTAAAGCTATCCCAAAATTTTTTAACATTAACATTTGTACCGGGTATAACCTCATCATTTATGAATTTTACCAGGTTCTCATCAACACTCAGATTGCTAATATTAATTTTTTCCATTCCAAATAGTACAACAAATTAACAATGTTTTAACAACACTTTATTGACACATTTGAAATCTAATTAAAATAAATATATTATTTTTTTTTATTAATTTATGAGAAATTACCTTGATTTTGAAAAAGAAATTAAAAACCTTGAAGAAGATTTAGATGCTTCCAAAAATCCTTTCGATAAGGAAGGTATCTCAGAAGTTGACACTAAAAAAATTGAAAAAATTCAAGATGAGATTAATGAAAAATTAAGATCAACATATTCAAGCTTAAATAGTTGGCAAAAAGTTCAGGTAGCAAGACACGAGGATAGACCTAGAGCAAATTTTTACATTAAAAAAATTTTTTCAAACTTTACACTACTCTCCGGCGACAGACTCTTTGCTGAAGACAAATCAATCATAGCAGGTTTTGGGTTGATAGAAGGAAAATCTGTTTTGATTTTAGGTCAGGAAAAAGGAGACAATTTAAATACAAGGCTTGAAAGAAACTTTGGAATGATGAAACCCGAAGGATACAGAAAATGTATAAGACTTATGAAACTCGCAGACCGATTTAGAATACCTGTAATATCTTTTATCGATACTCCAGGTGCTTATCCTGGAATAGGTGCAGAACAAAGAGGTCAGGCAACTGCTATTGCTAACTCAATAGAATGTTGTATGTCATTAAAAGTTCCGAACATATCCATAATTATTGGGGAGGGAGGATCTGGTGGAGCGATAGCTCTAGCCTCATCAAACAAAGTTATCATGTTAGAGCATTCAATTTATTCTGTAATTTCTCCAGAAGGATGTGCCTCTATTCTTTGGAGAGACCCTACTAAGTCTTTGGAGGCAGCTGAAGCAATGAAATTAACAGCAGATGAATTATTAAATTTAAAAATTATTGATGAAATTATACCAGAGCCGATAGGTGGAGCTCATAGAGACACAGATCAAATAGCTGACGAAATTAAAAAATCAATTCTAAAAAATTTAGAGGGATTTGAAAATTTATCTGGCGATCAAATTTTTGATCACAGAAAAAATAGATTTTTAAAAATTGGGAGAGACCAAGGTTTTAAGAAATCGACAAACACAGAGTCATTTCAGGGTTTAAGCTATGTTCAGCCAGGATATAATAAGCTTGTTAGATTTTTTAATAAAAACAAAAGTATTTCATTAATTACCCTTGGGGTCTTAGGATTAGCCGCATTTCTTTACTTATTAGTGTAGTAAATGGGCATTAAAACAGATTTTCTCTAATTTATAACGATCAATAGCTTGACATTTATTCTCTAATTCAGTTAAAGAGCCATATTGGTTTTTTTAAATTTTAAAAAAGCTAATATTAAGTTAATAAATAAGGAAGAAAAAAATGAGTCTAAAAGGAAAAGTAAAATGGTTCAATGGAACTAAAGGTTACGGTTTTATTGAAAGAGAAGATAAGGAAAAGGACGTTTTCGTTCATTCTTCAGCAGTAAGAGCAGCTGGTTTAAAACATTTAAACGAAGGTGATGAGCTTACTTTTGATGTAGAGAACGGAGAAAAAGGACCTGCCGCGGTAAATCTACAGAAATCTTAAATCTTAATTACCAGCAAAATAATCAATTGGGACAAAGACTAAGATTTATGTTTTTGTCCCAATAATCAGGGGTTGAATTTAATTTTGAATTTGTTAAAACACCAATATTAATGAAAAGTCAAAACATCATTGCTAAAATACACTCACACTCTCACAGAGTGCATGCTAGGCTATTGCTTAGCTAAATCTCAACATATTTAAAATACAAATTTATAAATAATTAATATAAAAAGGAGTTATGCAGCAGTAGCTCAGTTGGTTAGAGCACTAGTTTGTGGAACTAGGGGTCGGTGGTTCGAATCCACCCTGCTGTACCAAAAAATGGTAAAAGATAAAAAAACAACACCTTCTAGGGAATTACCTTTAGGTTTTGTAGATAGACAAGAAAAAGAATTATTAATCCGTGATTTTGTAATTTCTAATATTAAAGAAGTTATGATCAAGTACGGTTTTCAATATCTCGAAACACCAAGTTTCGAGTATTCGGATAGTATTGGCAAATTTTTACCAGATAAGGAAAGACCAGACTCCGGAGTATTTTCTTTTAAAGATGAGAAAAAGTGGATGTCCCTTCGTTATGATCTCACTGCTCCTCTAGCAAGATATGTTGCAAAAAATTATCTAGAAATACCAAAACCATTCAAACGTTACCAATTAGGCGCTGTTTGGAGAAATGAGAAACCTGGACCAGGAAGATTTAGAGAATTTTTACAATTTGATGCTGACTATGTGGGAACAAAAAATCTCCAGGCAGACGCAGAGCTTTGTGTTTTAATTTCTGAGATATTAGAAAAATGTGGTTTAGATAAAAAAGATTATACTGTAAAAATTTCATCTAGAAAATTAACAGATAAATTATTCCAAAATTTGAAAATTACATCTAAAGATCAAATCTCAACCACGCTGCGAGCCCTTGATAAAATTGACAGACTTGGTTGGAATGAGGCAAAAAAACTTCTTGGAGAGGGTCGAAAAGATAAATCAGGAGATTATACAAAGGGAGCAAACCTTAGTAATGACCAAATAGAAACAATCGAAACTGCCTTAAAAGATAAAATTCCTGATAGTGAAGATATCTTAGAGATCATAAAAATATTTGAGGCTTACAATTTTAAAAATTACAAATTTGATCCATCGGTTATAAGGGGACTAGAATATTATACAGGACCAATTTTTGAGGTTAATTTAAATTTTCAAGTAAAAAATTTAAAAGGACAGACTATACAATTTGGATCAATCGGTGGCGGAGGGAGGTATGATAATCTTGTTAGTAACTTTGGAAATTTAGATTGTCCTGCAACTGGGATTTCAATTGGTTTAGATAGACTTGTATTTGCCTTGATGCAGAAAAAAGATTTTAAAATAAAGTCCACACGACCTGTTATTATTTGTATTTTTGATAAGGATAAAATCAAACAATATGTAGATATACTAAATAAACTCAGAGCCTCAAATATTAGTTCGGAAATTTATCCAGGCGAGGGCAAGTTAAAAAAGCAAATGGAGTATGCAAACAAGTTAGGATCCCCAGCAGTTATTTTGTACGGTGACGATGAAATAAAATCAGGTAAAGCGACTTTAAAAAATCTAGAAAGCGGAAATGAGAGTTCAGTTAAAATTGAGGAACTGGTAAATGAAATTAAAAAATTACTCTGAAAATATAATAAAAGTATTTAAGAAAGATGGATTTGTTTTATCAGAACCAGATGTGCTTTTAGATTCAGATTATATTATCGAAAGATCTGGCGAGAATTTTAGGAAGATAATGCTTACTTTCGAAGATGATACTGGAAAAAGCATGTGTTTAAGACCAGATTTGACAGTTGCTTCGTGTATTAAATACTTAAAAGATAACTCCAAAGCAAATTCAAAGATATATTATTCCGGTCAAGCTTATAGAAGATCGAAAAGTTTAAAGAAAGTTGTTAATTATCAATTAGGTTTAGAAATTTTTGGTTCTAAAAATAAATCTTTGGATGATTTAAAAGTTTTAAAAACAATAACTAATTCAATCAATAAAATAAAAATTAAAAATATATCAATTAAAGTTGGAGATGTAAGTTTATTCAAGCAATTAATCGATTCTTTAAAAATACCGGAAAGATGGAGAATGAGATTAAAAAGACACTTTTGGAGGCCAAAATATTTTGAAGATTTACTTAAAAGGCTTGAAACAAATTCTGACGTCGATCCTGCTACAGTTGAATTAGATAAGAAAAAGTTTTTTGAAATGAAGAATATTGATCAGAACAAAGAAGTTGCAAGCAGAAAAGTTTCAGAAATCATATCCAGGTTTGATAGAAAAATTAAAGATCCAAGATCATTCAAGGAAAATAAAAAAACAGTAAAAATTATAAAAGATTTTTTAAAAATAAATTGTCCATTAGATAAATTAGAAAAAACATTAAATAATTTTATTAACAATAATAAATTAAGTAAGAGTGTTTTTAATGATATATCAAGTTTGAAAAATTTATCTAGATTAAATTCTAAAATTATCTTTTCCACTAATTTTGGTAGAGATATCGAATACTATTCTGGAGTAGTATTTGAAATATATAATTCATCAAAAAAAGAAATAGCTAGAGGTGGTAGGTATGATGGTTTATTGAAGAGTCTCGGAGCTGATAAAAATATTTCAGCAGTAGGTGCTGCAATTAATTTAAATAATTTAAAAACATGAAAAATTTAATAACTATAGGATTACCAAGCAAGGGGAGATTAAGAGAGGGAGCAATCCAATTTTTCGAAAAAAATAATTTTAAACTTACTTCAAATGGCGGAGATAGAAATTATTTTGCAAAATTTGAAAATTATCCAAACATAAAAATTATATATTTACACGCTAAGGAGATTATTCAAAGAATCAGTGATGATACCCTTGATATAGGAATTTCAGGTTTAGATCTTTTGAACGAATCGGCTGCGAACCTTAAACAAAAAATTGAAGTTAAGAAAAAATTAGATTTTGGTTCAGCTAATGTTGTGGTTGCTATTCCCAATGATTGGATCGATGTTCAAACTGTTGCTGATTTAGAGGAAGTATCCTTTGATTTTAGAGATAAAAAAAATACTAGATTGAGAGTTGCAACAAAGTACCCAAATTTGACAAATAATTTTTTAGTTTCGAAAGGTGTTACACAGTACAAATTGGTTACTAGCCTTGGAGCAACAGAAACTTATCCCTTTATCGGTTCATCAGAAATAATTACAGATATAACTTCTACAGGAAAAACGTTGAAAGATAATAATCTCAGAATTTTAAAAGACGGCTTAATTTTAAAATCACAGGCTTGTTTATTTTACTCAAAAAAAAAGGCTGCCAAATTGCAGCCTTTTTTAAATTCCTTAAAGTGATAGGGATTACATTCCCATTCCACCCATTCCTCCCATTCCACCCATTCCTCCAGGAGGCATAGCAGGACCGGCATCTTTTTCCTCTGGCTTGTCAGCAATCATTGCTTCCGTAGTAATTAATAAACCAGCAATAGAAGAAGCATCTTGCAAAGCTGATCTAACAACTTTCATCGGGTCTATAATACCTTTAGAGAACATATCGACATATTGTTCTTCTTGTGCATCAAAACCCTGAGTATGTTTTTTTCCATCTAATAGCTTTCCAACCACAACTGAACCATCTACTCCAGCATTGGCCGCAATCTGTCTTATTGGTGCCTGTAAAGCTTTCTTAATAATATCTACACCAGCTTTCTGATCGTCACCTTTGACTTTTACTTTATCTAATTCTTGTGAAGCGTAAAGAAGAGCACACCCGCCACCTACTACTACGCCTTCTTCTACTGCAGCTCTTGTGGCATTTAAAGCATCTTCTACTCTGTCTTTTCTTTCTTTAACTTCTACTTCGGTTGCGCCACCAACTTTTATTACAGCAACACCGCCAGCTAGTTTTGCTAATCTTTCTTGAAGTTTTTCTTTATCGTAATCAGAAGTAGTCTCTTCAATTTGTTTTCTAATTTGATTACATCTTGCTTCAATATCTGCTTTCTTTCCTGTACCAGCAACTAGTGTACTATTTTCTTTATCAATTTTTACTTTTTTACAGGAACCTAAGTTATTAATTTTAACATTTTCAAGCTTAGTGCCTAGATCTTCGGATATGACTTGTCCACCAGTTAAAATTGCAATATCTTCCAACATTTCTTTTCTTCTGTCACCAAAACCGGGAGCTTTTACTGCTACAACTTTTAAACCACCTCTAAGTTTATTTACTACAAGCGTAGCCAAAGCTTCGCCTTCTACATCTTCAGAAATTATCATCAAAGGCCTATTAGCTTGAACAACGGATTCTAATAATGGAACCATTGGTTGTAAATTAGTTAATTTTTTCTCATGAAGTAATACTAATGGGTTGTCTAATTCAGTTGTCATTTTATCTGCGTTTGTAACAAAATAAGGAGACAAGTAACCTCGATCAAATTGCATTCCTTCAACCACATCTAATTCTGTTTGAATTCCTTTTGCTTCTTCAACAGTGATAACGCCTTCGTTACCAACTTTTTGCATTGCTTTTGAAATCATATCCCCAATTTCTTTTTCTCCATTTGCAGATATAGTTCCAACTTGAGCAACTTCTTCATTAGCTTTAACTTTTTTCGAAGTTTTCTTTAAGCTGTCAATAACGTTTTCGACTGCTTTATCAATACCTCTTTTAATATCCATGGGATTCATGCCGGCAGTAACATATTTTATTCCTTCACCAACAATTGCTTGTGCCAAAATACTTGCGGTCGTTGTTCCATCTCCAGCATTATCATTTGTTTTGCTAGCAACTTCCTTAACCATTTGAGCACCCATATTTTCAAATTTATCTTCAAGCTCGATTTCTTTAGCAACAGTTACTCCGTCTTTTGTTGTTCTTGGAGCACCGTAAGATTTATCAATAACCACATTTCTTCCTTTTGGACCAAGTGTCGTTTTGACTGTATTTGCAAGTGTATCTACACCCTTAAGCATTTTAGCTCTGGCTTCGTTATTAAATTTTATAATTTTCGGCATTTAAATCTCCTTTTTATATTTATTTACTTTTTGTAATTCCCATAATGTCTGACTCTTTCATTATGCTATATTCTTTACCATCAATTTTTACTTCTGTTCCAGACCATTTCCCAAATAAAACGCGGTCGCCAATTTTAACGTCCATTTTAATGATTTTTCCATCATCAGTTTTTGCACCATTTCCCACTGCTACAACCTCGCCCTCTTGCGGTTTTTCTTTTGCAGTGTCAGGTATAATAATTCCACCTTTTGTTTTTTCTTCACTATCAAGCACTTTTATTAGTACTCTGTCATGTAGCGGTCTAAATTTCATGAAAACTCCTATAATTTATAATAGTGTGGAATATGGTATGTATTTAGAATTTTGCAAGAGTATGATAAAAAAAATTTATCTAAAAAAGGCTTGAATTTCCTATGAAAATTAAAAAATTAGATCATCTATCTGCGATTTTTCATGAATATGATGCATTTATAATCGATTTATGGGGAGTAATGCATAATGGAGTTAGTTTAAACAACTCAGCAGTCAAAGCAGTAAGCGAGTTACAGTCTAATGGAAAAAGAATTGTTTTTTTATCTAATGCACCTCGGCCTACTAAAAAAGTTGTTGAATTTTTAAAGAAGATGAAAATGGAAGATAGATTTCTAAAGAATGTTTTGACCTCAGGTGAGGCGGCAATAAATTCTCTTAAAAAGAATAAATTTGGTTTAAAATTTTATCATCTTGGTCCTAAAAGAGATGACTCACTTTTTTCCGATATAAAAACAAATAAAACTACATTAGACAAATGTGACTTTATACTTTGTACTGGACTTTTTGACGAGGAAAGTGAAAATTTACAATTCTATAATGATTTATTAAAAAACTTTACAAAAAAAAAGTTAGTTTGTACCAATCCAGATTTAATTGTTCATAGGGGAGGCGAAGAAGAATATTGTGCAGGAAAAATAGCTGAAATTTTTGAAAGTCTTGGTGGCAAAGTAGTATATTTTGGTAAACCTCATAAAGAAGTTTATATCTCGTGTTTAAAATCAGATCAAAAAACTTTGGTGATCGGAGACAATCTAAAAACTGATATTAAAGGAGCTAATAATATGAATTTAGACTCGATATTTATTACTAGTGGTGTACATAAATCTAAAACAATAGATGAAAAATTAATGGATAAATTATTAGCTGAACATAATGTAACAGCTAACTATTTTCAAAAGGAATTAACCTGGTAAATGAAAATTTATAAGAATTTTAATATTTCAAATAAATTTAAAAACGCAGCTATAGCAATTGGAAATTTTGATGGATTTCACTTAGGACATCAAAAGGTGATCAAGAAAGGAAAAAATTTTGCTAAAAAATATAGGCTTAAGTTCGGTTTATTGGTTTTTCATCCTTTACCTGTAATGTTTTTTAATAAAAAAATAAATAATTTTAGGATAGATACCTTAAAGCAAAAAATTGAACATTCAAAAAAATTAGGAATTGATTTTATAATTATAAAAAAGTTTGATAAAAAATTCTCAAAAACGAGTGCAGAGAATTTTATAAGTCAAATACTTCACAAAAAATTAAAAGCAAAACTAATTTTTATTAGCCAAAACTTTAAATTCGGCAAAAATCGAATTGGTAATATAAATTTATTAAAAAAAAAAGAAATATTATTTAATTACAAAACAAAAACTGTTGATCCTTTAATAAAAAATAAGCTTCTAATCTCCTCAACATTAATAAGAAAAAATATTAAAAAAGGAAAAATAGCCTTTGTAAATAAAATGTTGGGAAGGCCCTGGACAATTGAAGGAATTGTTAAACGCGGAGAAAAACGAGGAAGAAAAATTGGGTTCCCAACTTGTAATCTAGAGCTTGGTGATTATGTCATTCCAAAAACTGGTGTGTACGCATCTAAAATAATTTTAAATGAAAATTCAAAAAAAGGTATTGTAAATGTAGGTTATAAGCCGACTTTTGGAAAAAATAAACTTTTGTTAGAAGCACATATTTTTGGTTTCAAAAAAAATTTATATGATAAAACTATAAAAATAATGTTACTTAAATTTATAAGAAAAGAAAAAAAATTTAAAAACATTACAGAATTAAAAAAACAAATTAATAAAGATATAAAAGGTGCTTAAATAAATGGCAGAAAATAACCTTAATCTTCCGAAAACAGCTTTTTCAATGAAGGCTAATTTACCTTCAAAAGAACCAAAAATTTTGGAAAATTGGGACAAAACAAAACTTTACGAAAAACTTCGAAAGAGGTCTTCAGGAAGAGAAAAGTTTATACTTCATGATGGACCACCCTATGCAAATGGTCATATACATATGGGAACAGCTCTAAATAAAATTTTAAAAGATATAGTAACTAAGTTCCATCAAATGAATAATAAAGACTCTATTTACGTACCCGGGTGGGATTGTCATGGCTTACCAATAGAATGGAAGATCGAGGAGCAATATAAAAAAAAGAAAAAAAATAAAGATGAAATTCCAACTAAGGATTTTAGAAAAGAATGTCGAGAATTTGCACAAAAATGGATTGATATACATAGAACTGAATTTAAAAGACTTGGTGTTATAGGTGACTGGGAAAATTATTATTCAACAATGAGTTTTGACGCCGAAGCTCAGATTGTAAGAGAACTGGGAAAATTTTTACTTGAGGGAAGTTTATACAGAGGTTTTAAACCAGTCCTGTGGTCAACTGTAGAAAAAACAGCGTTAGCCGATGCTGAGGTCGAATATAAAGACCATAAATCAAATACTATATACGCACAGTTTAAAATTGAAAATACTGATCAAAATTTTTTAAAAGATGCTTTTATTGTTATTTGGACAACTACCCCATGGACGATTCCTGCAAATAAGGCATTAGCGTATAATCAAAATTTAACATATTCAGTTTTGCAGGTTAATAACAAGAAAATTGTAGTAGCAGAAAAATTAATTAATTCTGTTGTTGAAAATTGTAGTTTAGGTAAATATAAAATTGTTAAATCTTTTGAAGGTAAATTATTTAATAAAACAATTTGTTCTCATCCATTTAAAAATCTTGGTTATAACTTAGATATTCCAATGTTAGATGCTGATTTTGTAACTCTTGAACAAGGAACTGGAATTGTCCATTGCGCACCAAGTCATGGTCCAGATGATTTTAACTTATGTTTGAAGCATGGAATGAAGGCAATTGAGACAGTCAATAACGATGGAAGATATACTAAAAACATTCCTATTTTTGAAGGTACACATGTATTTAAGGCAGACGATATTATTATCAAAAATTTAGATGAGCAAAAAAATCTTCTAGCAAGTGGTAGTTTAGTCCACAGTTATCCTCATTCTTGGAGATCTAAGGCTCCTTTAGTTCACAGAGCGACACCACAATGGTTTATTTCAATGGAAAGTCACAAGCTAAGAAACAAAGCTTTAGACTCAATTGATCAAACATCTTTTTATCCAGAAAAAGGAAAAGCAAGAATTAGAGCAATGATTGAAACACGTCCTGACTGGTGTATTTCAAGACAAAGATCTTGGGGTGTTCCTTTGCCAATTTTTGTAAATAAAAAAACAAACGAACCTTTAAGAGATAAGGGAGTTATTGAAAATATTGCAAAAATTTATGAAAAAGAAGGATCCGATTGTTGGTTTTATGATGACCCTCAAAGATTCCTCGGAAATAAATATAAAAAAGAAGATTATATAAAATCTAGCGATATTGTTGAGGTTTGGTTTGATAGTGGATCTACTCATTCATTTGTTTTGGAAAAAAGAAAAGATTTAAAATGGCCTGCATCAATGTATTTAGAGGGTTCCGACCAACACAGAGGTTGGTTTCACTCGTCTCTTTTAGAGTCTTGTGGAACTAGGGGCAGAGCTCCTTTTGAAAGTATACTTTCACACGGCTTTGTTGTGGACGGAAAAGGGATGAAAATGTCTAAATCTGCCGGCAATATTATCTCACCTGAAGATATATTAAAAAAATACGGTGCAGATATTCTTAGACTTTGGGTTGCTTCTTCAGACTATGCGGAGGATTTAAGGATAGATCATACGATATTAGAACAACACGCTGAGTCTTATAGAAAAATAAGAAATACTTTTAGATATATATTGGGAAATTTAAAGGACAATTTCATTCCACAAAATTTCAAGTCAATTAAGGTGAAAGAATTACCAGAGTTAGAGCAAGTAATTTTGCATAAACTTTACTTGTTAAGTTTAGAAATTAAAAAGAGTTTAAAAGATTATAACTTCCACAAGCTTCAAAAGGAGTTGCTAAATTTTTGCACGCTTGATCTATCTTCATTTTATTTTGATATAAGAAAAGATACATTGTATTGTGATGATGTAAATTCACAAAAAAGAAAGTCATGTGTAACTTCACTAAACATAATTCTTGAGTGTCTATTAAAATGGTACGCACCAGTTTTATCATTCACAACTGAGGAAATAACTGACTTATCAAATAAAAATAAAAAAATAAGTATCCATGAGGAAATTTTTTCTGAATTACCAAAAAATTGGGAAAATGAAACTCTGCACAAAAAATGGCAAAAATTAATTTCTTTTAGACAGGAAGTTAATATCGCTATAGAAGAGAAAAGGTCAAAAAAAATAATTGGCTCTAGTTTAGAAGCTGATTTAAAAATTTCATTATCTAAAAAAGACTATGAAATTCTAAATAGTGTAGATGCAGAGGAACTTTTTATTACATCTAATGTTACAAAAACTATACAGGATGATATAAAAGGTAAATTATCAATATCAGTAAACAAAGCTGACGGAACAAAATGTTCAAGATGCTGGAAAATAATATCAAGTGAAAGTAAAAATAAATGTTCGAGAAACAAAATTTGTCCGTTACAAAATGTTGCAAAATAAAATAAAAGTAAAAAAATTTGATATTTTTAGTTTAATAATAATAATTCTTACTTTTGGTTTAGATAGACTTTCAAAAGTATATGTAATCAACCTTATCGAAAAGAATCAAAGTGAACTCTTTATAAATGATTATTTGAATATTACTTTAAATTGGAACAGAGGTATAGCATTTGGATTGTTAAGCTTTAATGCTACAACAGTTTATCATTTAATATCAATCTTAATTTTGACAATAATTATTTATTTAATTTATCTGATGGTTAAATCAGACTCATTTGGAAAAATTTTATTTGCACTAATTATTGGTGGAGCGGTCGGAAACTTATTTGATAGATTTACTTATTTTGCAGTTGCAGACTTTATTGATTTTCATATTGAGTCTTATCACTGGTTCACATTTAATCTAGCAGACATTTTTATTTCTATAGGAATATTTTTAATGATTATTAAAGAATTATTCTATAAACAAAATCTATGAGTAAATTTTTTAAAATTTTAATTTATCTTAAACTTTTTATTTTTTTAATAAATTGTGGTGGGGGCTGGGGTGATTTCAAAAAAACTATGAGCGGACAAAAAACTACTAATGCAGATGAATTTTTAATTAAAAAAAAGGATCCACTTGTTTTACCTCCAGAGTATGGAGAACTTCCTTTACCAAAATCAAATAAAAAAAAATCTCAGGAAGTTTCAATTGAAAATATTTTGAGATCAAATGATAATACCAAAAATGAAACAAAGCCGTCATCTGATCTAGAAAATATAATCCTAAGAGAATTAAAAAAATAATTTATGCTATCTAATACAAAAATTATACAGGAAGTGCTTAAGGACAATAGTATTTTATTTAAACATATGATTTCAGATATTAAATTTGATGCAAAGTACAGCAACTTAAAAAAATATAAGACTATTGTTATTATTGGAATGGGTGGCTCTATACTAGGAACAAAGGCTATTTATTCATTCTTAAAATATAAAATAAAAAAAAAACTTATTTTTCTCGACAACCTCGATGAGAATTATTTAAAACAAATAAAGAAAAATAAAAACCTATCTAAAAGCCTTTTTTTAATTATTTCTAAATCTGGAAATACGGACGAAACAATTTTAAATATGTATTTTTTAAAAAATTTCTTAAAACATAACAATACGATTATTTTAGCTGAGAATAGAGACAACTTTCTTAGAAAGATTGCTATTAAAAATAAACATTTTTTTGTTAATCATAATAAACTTATTGGCGGTAGATACTCAGTATTATCTAATGTTGGAATGTTACCGGCTTATTTAATGGATCTTAAAATTGAACATTTTAAAAAAAATTTAAGAAAATTAATAAATAATAAAAAGTTTTTATTAAAATCATTAAATTTGATAAAAAAATTCAAATCAAAAAAAAAAAATATCCTTATTTTCTTCAATTATATTCCAGAGTTAAATGATTTTTTGTTATGGGTTCAACAACTTTTTGCGGAAAGTTTAGGTAAAAAACAAAAAGGATTTATTCCGGTAATTTCTAATGCTCCAAAAGACCATCACAGTCTATTACAACTCTATTTGGATGGACCTAAAGACAAAATTTTTTATGTTTTCAGTTCAGAAAAAAAATCAAGTATTAAGACTAGATCTACGTTTTTCAATCAAGGAATGCAGCACCTCGATAAAAAAAAGTATAACACAATAATAAACTCACAAAAAAATGCTTTTTTAACTGCTCTAAAATCGAAAAAAATTACTTTTAGAGAAATAAAGATAAAAAAATTTGACGAGGACACCTTAGGTAAATTATTTTTGTCTTTTACAATTGAAACAATTTTACTTGGAAAAATTATGAATATTAATCCTTTTGATCAACCAGCCGTAGAGCAAGTAAAAATATTAACTAAGAAGTTTCTTAAATCAAAAAAGTCTTAGAAAGAAGATCTCTGATCTTCCGTAAATTTTATTTTCAACAATACTAAATTTTTTTATAACGTTATTATCAGAGTTTTTCTCTCTGTGTATGAGCACTATATGTTTTTTACTTAAAAAATTTTCTTTTAAAATTTCTAAAAAATTATGAAAATCATTGTTTTTATATGGAGGATCCAAAAATACTATATCAAATTTACCTAATGATTTTATATCTTTAAAAAAATTAACTATATTTAATGAATAAATACTTGTTTGTTTCTCAACATTTAATGAGACAATATTCATTTTTAAATTTGTTAACGCAACTTTATCATCTTCAACAAAAGAAATTCTTTTAGCCCCTCGTGAAATACATTCTAAACCAAAAGATCCTATGCCTGCATATAAATCTAAAACCTGTGAATTTTTTATTTTTACATCAATTTTATTAGAATGCTCAATAATATTAAAAATATTTTCTTTTACATTGTCCTTTAAAGGTCTGGTTTTAAGACTTTTAGGAAAATTTAATTTTTTATTTTTAAAATTTCCACTTATTATTCTCATTTTTTATTAACTGCTCGCCAGCCAATATCCCTTCTAAAAAAACCATCAATCCAAGATATTTTTTTTAAATTTTCTAAGGATTTATCTCTTGCTACTTTAAGTTTATTTGCCTTTGATGTTATATTTAATACTCTTCCTCCACTGGAAAAAACCCTATTATCTTTAATGTATGTCCCAGCATGGAAGATTTGATTATTTTTATCAGTCTCAACCTTATAAATATTTTTAATTTCGCTATCTTTAATATAGTTCCCTGGATAACCCTTTGCACACAAAACTACTGTAATAGCATTGTCATCATACCACTCAATATTTACTTTTTTTAATTCATTTTTTGTTACTAAATCTAAAATTTCTAACAAATCAGTTTTTAACCTCATCATTAAAACTTGGCATTCTGGATCTCCCATTCTTATATTGTACTCAATCAAATATGGTTCACCATTTGAAATCATCAACCCTGCATAGAGAAAACCTGTGTAAGGATGGCCCAAATTTTTCATTTCTTTGAGCGTAGGTTCAATTATTTTTTTTTTTATTTTATTTTCAAGTTCATCATTTAATAAATTTGAAGGTGAATAAGCTCCCATGCCACCTGTATTTGGACCAACATCCCCCTCACCAACTTTTTTATGATCTTGAGCTGATCCAAAAAATTTGTAACAATTGTTGTCTGATATAACAAAGTAACTTAATTCCTCTCCCTCCAAAAATTCTTCTAAAACTACTTTCTTAGATGATTTAAACTTTCCCTCCATTATTTCCTTTATCTTATTTTTGGCCTCTTCTATATTATTACAAATTGAAACACCTTTTCCTGCAGCCAAACCATCGGCTTTAACAACTATGGGTGTTTTATTACTTTTCAGAAAATGAATTGCACTATCGTAATCCTCAAATACTCCGAATTTTGCAGTTGGTATATTATTTTTTTTGCATAAATCTTTCATAAATGCTTTGGAGCCCTCAAGTTTAGAAGCAAATTTATCTGGACCTAACACTTTCACTCCTTCTTTATTTAAAAAGTCTACAATACCATTTACCAAAGGCTCTTCTGGTCCAATTACGACAATATCTATATTTTTAATTTTAATTATTTTAAGAATTTCCTTAAAGTTTTTAATATCAATATTGATATTTTCTGCTAAAGTTTGTGTACCAGCATTTCCAGGAATACAAATTAACTTATCGATTTTATTGGATTGTTTTAATTTATAACAAATTGAGTGTTCTCTACCACCACTTCCTATAACAGCCAAATTCATATAATATTAACCTAAGATTATTAATTGTATAACTAGCATGAACAAGAATAAAGCAAAACTAAAATTTGGACCCAATACTTTTGAAGTATTAGAGAATGGAGATTACGTAGAATGTGCAGTTTCAGGAAAAAATATACCTTTAAAGGATTTAGAATATTGGAATGTAGAGTTACAAGAGGCTTACTTCTCTCCCAAAGAGGTAAAAATAAGATTTGAAATACTAAAATCTAAAAAATAATTATTTCCATCTGCCATGTGTCCAAATCCATTGGCCAGGATTTCTTCTTACCATATCTTCAATAATTTGATTAATTTGAATTGTTATAAATTTTTTATCATTCTCGGGTACACCAGTTTTTTTAATATTTATTGGATTTAAAATTTCCATTTCGAAAAAATCTTCATTAACTCTCTTCAAATAAATAGGAATAATATTACAATTAAATTTTAAAGCTAATTGTGCTGGCAATGTGGTTGTGTGTGCAGGTATATTAAAAAAAGGATATCTGTCTGACTCACCAAGTCTTTGGTCTACCATTAATGCAATACTGTGTTTTTTTTTCATAAATCCAATCACTTCTTTAGCCCCAGCGATGCCTTTCTTAATTTGATTTTTACAAATATATTTTTTTCTAATTGAGACCATAAATGGGTTTATAAAATAATTGTTGAGAGGTCGGTAAATTGCCGCAAGATTTATTTTATTTTTTTCTAATTCCATTGCCATAAGTTCAAAATTTGCAAAATGCCCTGAAACGAAAATAGCTTGTTTTCCAGATTGAATTATTTCATCTAGCTTATCTTTTCCTTTAATTGAAATGTGTGGTTTTGAAAATTTATCTAAGCGAAATTTTTTCATAAACAAATACTCTGCAAAAGTATATCCATAATTTTTCCACATTGAATTTGTTATATTTTTTTTTTCAATTTCAGAAATATTACCTAGAGCTTTAGTGATATTTTCATTTATAATTTTTTTTGATCTAAAAATAGATCCAAAATTTAATATTATAATTGAAGAGATCTTCCTTCCTATTTTTATACCAACTAGTTTGATTACTAAAAATATAAAATAAATAAATACAGCCTCAAAAATATATTTAATAGTCTTCATTTTATTAATTCTTTTAATTTTTTTTTAAATTTATCTTCATTTTCAAATTTAATCCCAACTTTTATAAAATCATATTTTTTTCTTATAAATGGGTTGATCCTCATAAAATCTTTTTCTGTGGTTATTAATTTTGCATTATATATTTTCTCAAATTTATTTAATTTATCTAATTCTTTCTCATCGAAAGAGTAATGATCTGGATAAGATACCTCTTTTACGATGTTTAAATGATTCTGTTTAAGTAAGAAAAAAAAATTTTCGGGGTTACCAATCCCTCCAAATGCTATTAGCTTTTTATTTTTATAACTTTCGATATTTTTTGGATAATAATTATAGTAAAAAAATTCAATATCTGAATTGTATCGTTTTAATTTAAGTTCGAATTCTAAATCTTTCTTACCATTAACTAAAATAATTTGACAATTTTTTAATTCTTTTAAACTTTCTCTTAATGGACCTGATGGAATTGTTAATCCATTACCCACTTTTTGATTTTCATGAAAACATATAATACTTAAATCTTTTTTAATACTTTGATCTTGATATCCATCATCTAACACAGCAAAATTATATTTTTTCTCAATTGCTTTATTTATTGCTTCTGATCTTTTTTTTGCAACTAAAACTTTGCTATATTTTTTTAAGAGATGAATTTCATCATCCTGATCTGGATATTTTTTTTTTATAACAACTGGATTTTGATCGAACTCTTTTAAAAATTTACAAATTTCTATTGAAACTGGTGTTTTACCAGTTCCTCCAATATATAAATTTCCAACGCAGATCACAGAAATAGGAAACTTCTTTTGTGAGACTAATTTTTTTCTTAAAAAGATTATTAAACCATACAAGAAAGTAATAGGTAATAGAAGTATGGACAAAAAGGTAAAATAATTCTGATCCCAAAATTTAGGTTTTAAGATTTTCATTTGATGTATTTGTTATACTCATTAATTAAATTTTTAAAAATTTCATTACTAAAAGTATTTATTTTTTCTATTTTTTCACTATTTATCTCTATGTTTTTTTTGAAATTTTTTTCTAATTTATTTGCAAGATCGTCTGCGTTAGTTATTTCTTCAGATATTCCAGTGTCGTCTAAAAATTTATAAATATCTTCAAAGTTAGATACGTACGGACCATGATAAATATGACATCCTATTTTTGCTGCATCCAAAGGATTTTGGCCCCCACTATTTTTAAATTTCTCAATTGTAGATTTTCCTATAAAAATTTGATTTATGTTTTTTAAATATTTATTAACAGATCCATAATAATTAACTAAAATTACATCTGCAAAATTATTAATATCATCTATCTCCTCTTTAATCTGAACTTCAAGGCCTAAATTTCTCAAATTTGCATAAATTTTATTTATTCTATGAATATGTCTTGGAATAATTACTGTGAGAATATTTTCCACTTTTTTTTTTGCTATTAAATGGGTTTTAGCACATAAGTTTTCCTCATCAAAATGTGTGCTTAAGGCACACCAAACTTTTCGCTTAGTGATATTATTAAATTGATTTTTATTATTTGAATCTTTCTCTATGGATGAACAAAATTTTATATTTCCATAAAATTTAATATTTTGCGCACCAAGAGTATTTAAGTACTGCGAAGTAATTGTGCTTGATGAGATACAAGATGAGAAGCAACCGAAAATTTTTTTGGTAGATTTACCCAAAACTTTCCATCTTTGGAAACTTTTTTTTGTTAATCGAGCATTAAGTAATATCAATGGTATTTTTTCTTTATTAATTTTTAGTATAAAATTAGGCCAAATCTCAGAGTCCACAAATGATGCAATGTCTGGGCGCCAGTTTTTAAAAAAATTTTCTATTAAGAAATTGAAATCATAAGGCATAAATTGATGAAAAACTCTTTTATTAGAATTAAATCTTCTTTTAAATTCATTATAAGAACTTAAGGTAACGGTTGTAATAAGAAAGCAACTATTAGGATTTTGTTTTAAATAATATTCAACTAAAGGCAAAATACTTTTAAGTTCTCCAATACTAGCAGCATGAAACCAAATAAGAAAACCTTTTGGTCTTATTATTTTGTTTAAAAATATCTTTTCTTTATATTTGTGTGGATGTTCCTTTTTAATTAATTTTCTTAAAAAAATTAAAATAATATAAGGCAAATAGAAAATAAATATTAAAAATTTATATAAAATTATAAGCATGTTTAATGCAATATTTGTTTCCTATAAAGACTTTCATATTCAGGTGAGTTTTTTAAAAGTTCGCTGTGAGTTCCAGATTTTAAAACCTTTCCCTCTTTCATAAGAATTATTTTGTTTGCTTTGTTTATAGTAGATAATCTATGAGCAATAACTAATGTTGTTCTATTTTTTGTAAGATTGAAAATAGCATTTTGTACTTTTTCTTCAGACTCAGCGTCTAAGGATGAAGTTGCTTCATCAAGTAAGATTATTGGCGAATTTTTTAAAATTGCTCTTGCAATTGATATTCTTTGTTTTTGACCACCTGAGAGTCTAACTGCATTTTCCCCTATTAAAGTTTTGTATTTATTTGGAAGCTTATCTATAAACTCATCCGCAGCTGCAAGTTTACAAGCTTCTTTAATCTCATTATCAGTAGCATTTAATTTTGCGTATTTAATATTATTTTCAACACTATCATCAAAAAGTATAACATCTTGACTTACCAATGAAATTTTATCTCTTAAAGATCTAAGAGATACTTTATTAATTTGCTGACCATCTAATAATATTTTACCTCCCTGAGGTTCATAAAATCTTGGTATTAAATTTAATATTGTACTTTTACCAGCGCCGCTGTGACCAACTAAAGCAGTGATTTTTTCTCCTTCAATATCAATACTAATATTTCTTATCGCTTTATCTTTACCGGTACTATACTTAAAGCTTACATCATCAAATTTTATATATGATTTACTAATTTTAATTTTAGGTAAATTTTCATCGTCTTTAATTTGTATTTCTCTATCTATAATTTGAAAAACCCTATCTGCAGCCGCAGCACCTTGATACACAAGCATGTTTACTGTAGCTAAAGACCTAACCGGCTGGTATGCAAGCATCATTGCAGCTAAAAATGAAAAAAAATTATTTATGCCAATCTCACCTTGGGCAATCAATAATCCTGCGTAATAAATAAAACCTGCAATCATAAAACCTGTTAAAGTTTCCATAATTGGAGCTGCTCTAATTTGAACTTTTCCAATTTTAATTTGTGTATCCGTCAAATCTTGAATTGCATCAGAGCTTCTTTTTTTTTCAAATTCTTCTCTTTGGTAAATTTTTATTATTTTTGAACTTTTTAATATTTCTGAAATTAATGTAGTAAAATTTCCAGAAGAAATAACACTTTTAGTTGTGGCTTTACCCATTCTTTTTCCTAAAGATTTAGCAACTATCGCTGCCAATGGCATCATGACTAAGGAAAAAATTGCTAATTTCCAATTTTGGTAAAACATCAAACAAATCAAGGTTATAAGAGTTAAGCTATCCTTCATTATGTTTAAAACACCAGTGCTTACCAATTCTTGAACCATTGCGACATCATATAAAAATGTCGATATATACTTTCCAGAATGTTTTGCTTCTATTGTTTGAGAATCTGACAAAAGTATATTGTCAGTCATTTTATTTTGTAAACGCTGTTTTATTCTATTTCCAAGAACTATAACAATAGACCTTGCAAAATATAAGGAAATACCTTTGCCTGCAAAGGCAAAAACTATAATAATTGGAATAAAAATTGCATAGGTTTTATTTTGTTCGATAAAGATTTTTTTTACTGCAGGATCTAGTAACCACGCAATAGCTGAAGTTGACCCGGCAACAATTATTGAAAGTATTATAGCTACAATTAATCTACTTATGTATTTTTTTATATACTCTCTATAAAGTCTCTTAACAATAATTATAACTTCGTTTAATTTCATTAGATATTAAAATTTAAAAAGAAAAAACTTAGAAAAATCATTAACCCTGACCAATTGTTAATTTTAAACGCTTTTAAACAATTTGAAGGTTTTTTTACTTTAAAAATTTTGATTTGATATATTAATGTCAATACAAAAAATCCTAAAAAAATTAATGAATAATTGAAATTTAAATTATACATAACCAACATAATCGCCACCAAACTTAATGAATAACAACTTATTACAAAAAAGTTTAGATTATTTTTAAATTTTATTGCTGTAGATTTTACTCCAATCACTTCGTCATCCGAAATATCTTGCACTCCATAAATCGTGTCATATCCTAGTGTCCAAAATATGGCCCCTAAATAAAGAAGTATGGGCAAATATGTAATGTCATTCATAATAGAGGCCCAAGCCATAATAATCCCCCAATTAAAAGTAAATCCCAAAAATAATTGAGGCCAATAAGTGAATCTTTTCATAAAAGGATAACTAAATGCAAATAACATTGAAAACGCACCAAGTGATATAGTTAAAAAATTAAATTGTATCAAAACCAAAAGTGCTAGTGCACATAAAATTAAAACATATATCCATGCTAAAGATTTATTCAATTTTCCAGAAGCGATTGGTCTACTTTTTGTTCTTTCGACCTTCCTATCTATCTTTTCATCTATGATATCATTTACAATACAACCGGCGCTTCTCATCAAAACTGATCCTAAAAAAAATAAAATTAAATAGTAAAAGAAAACATTAAAATTTTTATCAAAGTAAAAAGCTAATGATAATCCCCAAGAACAGGGCCAAAATAATAGTAGAAAACCAATTGGCTTATTGAGCCTAGTTACATAAATGAAATTTTGAATATGTTTTGACATTAATAGTTCTTGTAAATATCAAACACTAAATACATAATCAATCCGATTCGAAATGAATATAGATTATACAGTAACAGCATTAATGTTTCCGGCTATTCCACTTATAATGGCAGTTTACAGTAATAGATTTCATACTTTGAGTGCTCTAATCAGAAAACTTCACGACGAATATGTATTTGAAAAACACATTCCACCTGAATGGGAAAAACAACTTAAAAACTTAAGTCGAAGAATTAATTATCTAAAATTTTCAATTGGAGCTGCTGGTTTAGGTTTTTTATTTAATATGATGACTGTTCTAGGACTGTACCTTGGTAAAATATTTGTAGCTAGATTGATATTTGCTACTTGTTGTATATCAATGATTATATCAATAGTTTTATTCTTATTTGAAATTTTCCTGTCTACAAATGCGTTAAAATTACATTTGTCAGACATGAAATTTGATGGCAAGTAAATAATATGAAAATTAATGCTATTCGGGCTTTTATAATCGCAGCAATAATAATTATCCTTTTGTATGCATTAGGATTGTTTTTACCGATTATAATGGTATCAAGTTAATTATGTTTTCAAAACCAATTATACTTGTCATTTTATTAGTCCTTCTACTAGTTTTTTACTTAGTTATTAGATTTGGTGCAGGTAAAAAGAAAGATATCGAAGAGTCAAAAAACTTAACAAGGTACTTATTCGGAATACGGATTCTGATAATTCTTCTTGCTATAGTTGGTTTAGGACTTTGGTTTTTTCTCTAAATTTTTAGAATAGACTAATTTTCCAAATTTAATCTTCTCATCATACGATTGATTAAAAGTTTTTAATTGTGTTTCACTCATTCTTGAAGTTAGCACTTTCAAATTTTTATTCTTCCATTCATTGGTTGTTTCTAAATTTTTCCAAATCTTCTTTTCCTGGTCTGTTCTTGCACATCCATAACAAAAACCAGTTTTAGGATCGCTTTTACATATACTAATACATGGACTTATAATTTTCATATTTTAATTTGGTATTAAAACAGCTGGACCTAAAATTTTTCTTCCCTCAAGATCCTCATGAGCTTTTTTTGCATCAGATAACTTGTATTCTTTAAAAATTTTTATTTTAACTTTACCAAATTTTATTTGTTCAAAAAGAGCAGTTGTTCCCTCTTCAAGTGCTGCTCTTCCTGCTCCATAATCAGCTAATCCTGGTCTTGTAAAAAATAAACTTTTATGTGCTATATATTTTTTTACATCTATTGGATCAAGAGCTCCAGATGCATTTCCGAAAGAAATCATCGTGCCCATTGGTTTTAAACAATTAATAGATTTTTCAAAAGTTTTTTTTCCAACGCCATCATAAACTACTCCGATACCTTTATTATTGGTAATCTCAAGAACCTTTTTATCAAAATCCTCTTTATTATAATTAATAACAAACTCGCATCCATTTTCTTTTGCAATATCAATTTTGCTGTCAGATCCTACAGTTCCAATAATTCTACACCCAATACTTTTTGCCCACTGACAAAAAACTTGTCCAACTCCACCAGCAGCGGCATGAAATAAAATTAATTCACCTGCTTTTGCTTTATAAGTTTTAAATAATAGATAATGTGAAGTTAAACCTTTTGTCATTATACTTGCCGCAACTTTCTCGTTTACCCCTTCTGGTATTTTTACAGCAATTTTTTCAGGAATTATCCTTTCTTCAGAGTAAGATCCTAAAGGCATTTGTGAGTAAGTTATTCTATCTCCTTTATTAAAATATTTTACTTCAGAGCCAATTTCTTGAACAATACCAGCTCCCTCCATTCCAATACCTGATGGCAGCTTTAATTTATAAAGTCCAGATCTGTGGTATGTATCAATAAAATTTAAACCAATAGCTAAATTTTTGATTTTAATTTCTTCAGGACCAGGCGAACCAACCTTTACCTCCTTTAATGCCAAAACTTCTGGACCACCATGTTTGCTAATAATAATTGATTTTACCATCTTAACTTATATAAATTCTTCATGGCATCAAAAGCAAGACTTTTTTATCCTGACAAATTAAAAACAGGTACTATTTCTAGACTTTCTGAAAAACAATCTCATTATACTAAGAATGTAATGAGACTAAAAGCAGGAGATAAAATTTCACTTTTTAATTCTCAAGATGGGGAGTGGGATATAAGAATTATAGATCAAGGAAAAATTTTTACCGAATTTAAAGTTGAAAAATTATCAAGACCTATATCTAAAGAAAAAAATATTTGGTTAGCTTTTTCACCAATTAAAAAAATTCCTCAAGACTTAATGATTCAAAAAACTACAGAACTTGGAATTCAAAAATTTATTCCATTATTATGTGAAAGAAGTGTAGTCAGAGAAATTAACACAAAAAGAGCTGAGAAGATTATAACCGAAGCTTGTGAGCAATCTAATCGAATTACAGTACCTGAAATTTTAGATATGCAGAGACTTATTGATTTTATTAAAACTTTCCCCGATGAAGGAAAAATTATATTTTGTGATATTAATTCAAATTTAAAAGATTTTAAAAATAAATTATCCAAAAAAAATCCAATTTGCATTTTAATTGGACCAGAGGGTGATTTTACTGAAGAGGAAAGGCAATTTATAATTAATAATAAAAATGTAATATCAATCACTTTAGCTAAGAATATTTTACGTGCAGAGACAGCTGCAATTGCATCAACAACAATTTTAAATTACAACTTGGAAAACAACTAAATACCACCAAATTTAAAGCAATTTTAACCTTGCAAAAATGTCGCAAAACCTTATTAAACATGCATATAGTTTATATATATAGTAAATAGATATTAAATTATGAGTACAGCTTACGCACTATTACTAGGTCTGGTTATTTTTTTAGGACTTTTTATTTATTTTGTTTTTTTCACAGTCTCTTTAAGACTAGAGAAAAATGAAAATGAAGCTGAAATTGCTGTTAAAAGAAAACCAGTACCATTTAGATGGAAGGATTTAATTGATCCAAAAAATAAGAAAATTGGTTTAATAGATTTGGGAAACCATATTTTAATTGCAGGTGTTGTACTTTTAGGAATTTTTATTATTTCGAACGCATAAAATGATAGTAGCTCTAAGTATATTTTTAATAACCATCGGCTCAATAGCATTTCACTTTTGGTCTCCTTGGTGGTGGACTGAAGTTGCATCAAATTGGGGTAACATGGATGATACAATCCTCTTAACCTTCTGGATAACTGGTGCAGTGTTTGTAGCTATTTGTTTTTTCGTTGCTTATTGTGTTTGGAAATTCAGCTACAAAAAAGAGAGAAGAGCGGAATATAAACCAGAAGACAAAAAGTTAGAAAGCAGGCTAACATGGGCTACCGCAATTGGAGTTGCTGCTCTTTTGGCTCCTGGACTAGTTGTGTGGAATCAATATGTTACAGTTCCAGAAAATGCATACAAAGTAGAAGTATTCGCCTACCAATGGGGATGGAAATACAGACTTCCTGGAGAAGACGGTAAACTTGGAAAGACCGACATTAAATATATTAATGATGACAATCCTTTTGGATTAATAATAGAAGATCCTAATGGCAAAGATGATTTATTGGTAGATGCAGACGAGCTTCACGTGCTGAAGGATAGACCTGTAAAGTTTGAACTAAGAACTATTGATGTCTTGCACAATTTTTACGTTCCTCAATTTAGAGGAAAAATGGATATGGTTCCTGGAATTATAACTTATTATTGGTTGACTCCAACTAGAGTAGGGGATTTTGAAGTTTTGTGTGCTGAGTATTGTGGGACTGGTCATTATGCTATGAGGGGAAGAGTTATCGTGGATGAAGAGAAAGACTATAAGAAATGGGAAGCCAAACAGATAACTTTTGAGAAAATGTTAGCAAAAAGTAAAAAAAATGACAATTTGCAACTAGTAAAAAAGGAAAAATAATCTATAAAACGGTAAATTATTATGTCAGACGAACAAGATCATAAACTAGAAGCTAAATCAGACTACGTAGCTGATGCCTCATCTGTATCAACGCCCGATATTGATGCAGTTCCAGAAGCTGAATTGCCGGATCAAGAACTTTATCACTCGCATAGTTGGTGGACTACTTATGTGTTTTCGCAGGACGCTAAGTACATTGGAATTCAGTACGCCTTAACAGCTATTGGAACAGGACTTCTTGGATTAGTTTTATCATGGTTAATGAGAATTCAGTTGGCTTTCCCAGGACTCGGTTGGCTTGAACCATCCTCTTATTATCAGTTCGTTACGATGCATGGAATGATCATGGTCGTATATCTTTTGACAGCACTGTTTCTTGGAGGTTTTGGAAATTTATTAATACCTCTAATGTGTGGAGCCAGAGATATGGCATTCCCATACGTAAACATGCTCAGCTACTGGGCATTTGTTGTTGCCGTTTTAGTTTTGCTAGCAAGCTTTTTTGTACCTGGAGGTCCCACCGGAGCAGGGTGGACTCTTTATCCTCCACAAGCAATTACAGCCGGAACACCTGGCTACAACGGGGGGATAATTTTAATGTTAATTTCACTAATATTATTTGTAGCTGGTTTTACAATGGGTGGACTAAATTATATCATTACAGTTTTACAGTTAAGAGCTAGAGGTATGACACTTATGAGAATGCCTTTAACGATTTGGGGAATTTTTACCGCAACTGTACTAGCAATGTTTGCTTTTCCAGCACTTTTAGTTGGTTGTTTGATGATGACACTTGATAGTTTGCTAGGAACAAGTTTCTTCATGCCAGCAATGGTTTCATTAGGAGAAACTTTAACTCATGAAGGCGGAAGCCCAATACTTTTCCAGCACCTATTTTGGTTTTTTGGTCATCCAGAAGTTTACATTGTTGCATTACCCGCTTTTGGTATAGTTTCAGATTTACTATCCGTCCACTCAAGAAAAACTATTTTTGGTTATAGAATGATGGTTTGGGCAATTGTTGGAATTGGTGCATTAAGCTTTTTTGTATGGGCCCACCACATGTATGTAAGCGGAATGAACCCATGGTTTGGTTTCTTCTTTGCAACAACAACATTAATAATTGCAGTTCCAACAGCGATAAAAGTTTATAACTGGATTTTAACTTTGTGGAGAGGAAATATACAGTTATCTCTTCCTATGTTATTTTCACTTGGCTTTATAGTAACTTTTTTAAATGGTGGGTTGACTGGTCTATTTTTAGGAAACGTAACAGTCGATGTTCCTTTATCAGATACTTACTTTGTTGTTGCTCATTTCCACATGGTTATGGGTATTGCTCCTATACTTGTTATCTTCGGAGCTATTTATCACTGGTACCCATTAATTACTGGTCGTATGATGAACGAAACTCTGGGTAAAATTCATTTTTGGATTACATTTTTAGGATCGTATGCAATTTATTTCCCAATGCATTATCAAGGCTTCGTTGGAGTTCCTAGAAGATATTTTGAAATTTACGATAGCCCGTACATCGACACATCAACTTTACTTTTAAATAAATTTATTACTATCGCAGTACTAATAGTAGGAGCTGCTCAGTTATTGTTTTTATATAACTTATTTGCAAGCGCCAGACTTGGAAAAAAATCTGAAAAAAATCCTTGGAAAGCTAATTCTTTAGAATGGCAAACTCCACAAATGCCTCCAGAACATGGTAACTGGGGCAAAGAACTTCCAAAAGTTTATAGATGGCCATACGACTTCAGTGTTCCTGGTGCAAAAGAGGATTATATTCCACAAAACCAACCTCCAAGTGAGATTATAGGAGCGAAAGTTGAGAAGACGTGAACAGGAAAAAATCTATTTTTCAATTACTAACTGAAAAACCTTGGGAAACGGATCAAATAGAGGCTGATAACGACCACGAAGGAAGAACAGTAAATATATCAAAACAAAAGCTGGGGCTGAGAACAATAATGGCGGCAAGTACCGTTCTATTTTCATTATTTGTAGTTGCTTATTCTGATCGAATGCTTGTAAACGATTGGAGAAATATGCCAGAACCTTGGCTTCTTTGGTTTAATACAGGAATTTTAGTAATAAGCAGTATAGTTTTTCACCAGGCAACAAAATATGCTAAAAAAGAAATCTTTGATAAAACTAAGAACTGTTTGTATTTCATTGGTTTCCTTGCATATTCATTTTTAATCGGACAGCTAATAGTTTGGTATCAATTAATCAACACTGGGTATTATGCAACAAGTAATGTAGCAAATGCTTTCTTCTATTTATTTACAACAATCCACGGCCTTCACATTATTGGAGGTATATATTTTTGGGGAAAAACAACTTCAAAATTCATAAAAAGAAGTCTTAAGAAAGAAGATATTAATAATTTAATTGATATTTGCGCAGTTTACTGGCATTTTTTATTAGTAGTTTGGTTAGTGCTTTTTGGATTAATGTTATCAAGTTAAGGAAAACTAATTATGTCAGACTCATCATTAGATAATCTACCTAAAGGTTGGAAAAGCGTTCCTAACGACTTAGGTTCAGACCAAACTGCTTTCAAAGGAGTTCAATGGGGTAAAGCAATGATGTGGATTTTCCTATTGAGTGATACTTTTATATTCAGCTGTTTTTTAATTTCTTATATGAAGGGAAGGGCTTCAACCGTCGTTGATTGGCCTAATACTAGTCACGTATTTTCGTTAGATTTTATGGGAGTGCCAGTACCATTGCTTCTTATTGCTATCATGACCTTTGTTCTTATCACTAGCAGCGGAACTATGGCTTTAGCAGTAAAGTATGGTTATGAAAAAAACAGAAAAATGTGTGGTCATCTTATTCTTGCTACAGCGATTGGTGGATTAATTTTTGTCGGGATGCAAGCTTTTGAGTGGTCAAAACTAATACACGAAGGTGTAAGACCATGGTCAAATCCTTTTGGCGCTGGTCAATTTGGATCTTATTTTTTCATGATAACCGGTTTTCATGGCACCCATGTTTCGATAGGTGTAATATTTCTTTTTATTTTTGCTAGAAAAGTTTACAGAGGAGATTTTGATAAAGGTAGACGTGGATTTTTTACAACAATGAAATCAGACTATGTTTCAATTGAAATATTGGGTCTTTATTGGCACTTTGTGGATTTAGTTTGGGTTTTTATTTTCGCATTCTTCTATCTTTGGTAAGGTTTTACAATGAATGAAAATACAGAAATAGATAAAAATAAAGAGAAACCAGCACAAACACATAAGATTGGAATATATCTTTGGATATGGGGCCTTCTATTTGTTTTGAGTTTTTTTTCTTACATGGTTGACTGGTACCAATTTCAAGGAATTTTAAGATGGTCTCTAATATTATTTTTTATGTTCCTGAAAGCAGGTCTAATTATGGCCTTCTTTATGCATCTGTTTTGGGAACGATATACTCTTGTGAATGTATTACTGTGGCCAATGACAGCAATTGCGTGTTTTGTTGGTCTAATGGTTGCTGAAGCTAAATACACGTTTTTTTCAAGACTTATTTATTTTGTCTTGGGCGGATAATTAATAACAGGATCTCAATTGTTAAATACCAACACAAAAACTAGAGAATTTAAATTGGACAGCATTCACTATATCAAGGCTTTGTTTGAATTAATGAAGCCTAGAGTAATGTCTCTTGCTATTTTTACATGTGTAGTTGGCTTTTTAATTGCACCATATAAAAGTGTAGATTATTTATATGCAATTCTATCCATTACCGCTGTTGCTCTCGGATCTGGTGCCGCTGGCTCACTTAACTGTTGGTACGAATCCGATGTTGATAAATTAATGTCTAGAACCTGTTTAAGACCCATTCCAACTGGAAGATTAACAAGAAAAGAAGCATTAACTTTTGGAGTAATATCGTCTTTTGTTTCCGTTGGAGGCTTATATTTTTTTTCAAACCTAATGGCTGCATCTTTACTCGCGTTGACGATTTTATTTTATGTTTTCGTTTATACAATTTGGCTTAAAAGAAAAACCCCACAAAATATTGTAATTGGAGGTGCAGCAGGTGCACTACCACCAGTAATTGGATGGGCAATAGCTACAGGGAGTGTTTCAATAGAACCTATAATTTTATTTTTAATAATTTTTGTTTGGACGCCATCTCATTTTTGGGCCTTAAGTCTATTTAAATCTGAAGATTACAAAAAAGCCAATATACCTATGTTGCCTGTCACATCAGGAGTAGAAACTACTAAAAAAAATATTTTTGTATATTCAATATTATTATTTCCAGTAGAAATATCTCCGTACTATCTTGATTTCTTAGGTCTTATCTATTTACTATTTTCATTTCCTTTAAGTGCATATTATATTTTTATTTGTTTTAGACTTTTAAGAACAAAAGATAAAAAATCTGAAAGAAGCATTTCTAAACAAATATTTGCTTTTTCAATTCTGTATTTATTCGCAATTTTTATATCAATTTTAGTGGACAAATTTGCATAAAAATAAAAAATTAATTTTCATATTAATAAGTGTTATTACTTTAATAATAATTCTTCCTTTTTTATTTTTTGAAAAAGGAAAAAATATTGTCCAACAAATTCCAACTAAACTAATAACAAGTGTTCATAAAGATTTGCCATTAAAGTTTGAGTCTGATCAGACAAATATCATTTTGCAGCCAGGTGAGGTACAAACAATAAATTATTCAGTAGAAAATTTGGGTAGCAAAAGTGTTTCAGCAATGGCAACCTTTCAGGTTTACCCCCCTGAACTCAAAGATTTTATGACTAAAATGAACTGTTTTTGCTATGAGAAACAAACTTTAAAAGCAGGAGAAAAAGAAAAATACGCGTTAGTTTTATTGGTTGACCCAAATGTGACAAAGAATATAAAAGAAGCTATAATTCAATTTGTATATTTTAAAAAATGATTATTGATATTTCAAACCCTGAAACACTTAAAATGTGCGCCGTATGTATCTAAGAGACATCAGGTGGTCAAATGGCTTTATTAATTATTGTAGTTTCACTTTCTCTTTTAGGATTACTGAACAGATCGTGGAAGAAAAACTTTAAAAAAGAAGTAAAGCTATCTAACTAGTGGAATACATCAGCACAAGGAATAAAAATCTTAAATACAATTTTAAGGATATTTTTTTTAGAGGTCTAGCTCCCGATGGAGGACTTTTTATTCCAAATCAAATCAAAAAGTATAATGAAGCAGAGATTAAAAAATTAAGTACCTTAAATTATGTTGATCTAGCAACAGAAATTATATTCAATTTTTGCTCATCTAGTCTAGAAAAAAATAAATTAAAAAATATAATTAAAAAATCATACAAAAACTTTTCTTCCGAAGAAGTTATAGAACTCAAGAAGTTTGGAAATTTAAATTTAATAGAGCTTTATCATGGTCCTACTTTGGCCTTCAAAGATATAGCAATGCAAGTTCTAGGAAACATGTATGATGAATTTAATATTTCCTCAGACAACAAAGTAAATATTATAGTTGCTACATCAGGTGATACTGGTTCAGCAGCTATCGCAGCATTAAATGATAGAAAAAATATTAATGTATTTGTTTTACACCCACATAAAAAAATTTCAAATATACAAAGAAAAATAATGACAACAATTGGATCCAATAATGTTTACAACATTGCTATCAAAGGAACATTTGATGATTGCCAAAAACTTGTAAAAGAAATGTTTTCTGAAAATGAATTTAGACAAAAAATTAACATGTCGGGTGTAAATTCTATAAATTGGGCAAGAATAATTTGTCAGATTGTTTATTATTTTTATTCTTATTTTAAATTTCAAAATAAAAAAGTTAGTTTCGCAGTTCCAACTGGAAATTTCGGGGATGTTTTTGCAGGATATGTAGCTAAAAAAATGGGGTTACCGATTGAAAAATTAATAGTAGCCACTAATGAAAATGATATTTTAGAAAGAGTTATAAATACAGGCGAATATAAACCGACTAAAGTAAAACCATCCCTATCCCCAAGTATGGATGTTCAAATATCAAGTAATTTTGAAAGACTACTTTTTGATGTGCTTAATGAAGATGATAAAAAAGTAACAATCTTTATGAATGATTTAAAATCTAAAGGTTCATTTTTACTCAATAAAGAACAGATTGCCATCATAAAAAAAGATTTCAATGCTAAAAAAATAAATGACAAAGAAACTATTGAAATAATAAAAAATTTTTCAAAAGAATATAATTTTGTTATTGACCCACATACAGCAACTGCAGTCGGTGCCTCCAAAGATATAAAAGACGGTTCAGAAATTTTAATTTTGAGCACAGCTCACCCTTATAAATTTTTGGAAACAATTAAAATGGCAACTTCACTGGAAGTTGAAACTCCAAAACAGATAGCTCATTTAATGGATAAAAAAGAAAATTATGATATTTTGGATAACAAAATAAACGATGTGAAAAGCTATATATTAGGAAAAATATTATGAAAACAAAACCTGGTGATAAATTACCTGAAAATGATTTTTTTTATTTGGACGATTCAAATGAAGTAAAAAAAATTTCAACTAATGATTTATTTAAATCTGGGAAATCAATAATTTTAGGGATGCCTGGAGCTTTCACAAAAACTTGTTCAGCAATTCATTTACCGGGTTACATAAAAAACTATGATCTAGCAAAAAAAAAGGGGGTTACAAAAATAGTTTGTTTAGCGGTGAATGATCCAAACGTGATGAAAGCTTGGGGACAAAATCAAAACGTAGGAAATAAAATATTAATGGTGGGAGATCCTTTTTGTAAATTTACTAAAGCTATTGGGGCTGAAGTAGATAAATCAGCAAAAGGTTTGGGAATAAGGTCAAACAGATATACAATGTTATTGGAAGACGGAATTGTTAAAAAAATCGAAGAAGAAAAAGAAACAGCAACTTGTGAATTGTCTGCAGCTGAAAATTTTTTAGACAAAATTTAATTATTTAGTTGGAAGTTGATTATTTTTCCAACCAATTTTCTCTCCACCGTCTCCTCTAAAACCATCTGAAACATTTAAGCATTTAAAACCTTTTTCAGTTAAAAGTTCCGCCGCTCTTTGGGATCTATTACCTGATCCACACATTACTAGAATTTCAGAATTTTTATCAATTTTTAAATCTTCAAATTCTTTTATAAAATTTTCATTAATAATTCTTCCTTGAAACTGGGACGATAAAAAATATGTTTTAATTCCTATTTTATCACCATCTGGTTTTCCTATTTGGTCCCACTCTTCTTTTGTTCTCACATCAAGCAAAACACTTTTTGGATTTTCTTTTATGAAGTCTTTGATTTTATCGCTTGGAATTTGTTTAATCATTTATCTTTTTATAGCTCCTTGTGCAATTTCATCAACAAGATTATTGTACTTATTTTGAGCGTGACCCTTTATCCATATCCATTTTATAGAATGTTTTGACGATAAATTTTTTAATTTTTTCCATAATTCGATATTTTTAACTGGTTTTTTTGAAGCAGTTTTCCACCCGTTTTTTTCCCATTTTTTTATCCAAGTTGTAATACCATCTTTTACGTAAGTAGAGTCTGTGTAAATTAAAATTTCAGATTTTTTTTTAAATTTTTGTATCGCTCTAATTGGTGCTAACAACTCCATTTTGTTATTTGTTGTGTTTTTTTCACTACCCGAGATCTCGTCTTTGATTTTATCATCTACTAGTATTATCGCAGCCCATCCACCAGGACCTGGATTACCAGAGCATGCACCGTCAGTGTATATTTTATATCTCATATTAAATTAAATAATCCTCAAAACTTTTCGCATTTTTATGAAATTCTAGTCTTTTTAGATATTCTTCGGGATCTTTTATTTTCACAGCTGCGTTATCAACTGTATTTATGTAATCAAAAACCCTCGTTAGAAGAAATCTTAAAGCAGCGCCTTGGGATAGAACCTTAATAGCAACTTTTTCATCTTTCGATATTTTTCTAACTTCATTATATCCCTCCATTAATTTTTTTGCTTTTGTTACATTAAAACTTAAATTTTGTTTCATGCCATCAAAGCATAGTGCATTGAAGCATATTGCTATTTCAAAAGCATAAAAGTCATTACATGAAAAATAAAAATCAATAAATCCGGAAAACTTATTATTCTTGAAAAAAATATTATCACTAAATAAATCTGCATGGATAATTCCAGAAGGTAAGTTTTTTGGCCACTCTTTTTCTATACTTATTAGGTTCGCCTCAATTAAATTTGGAAGGTCAGGATGAATTTTATTACACGTATCTTTAACTTGCGAAAAAATATTTCTCCACGATCTTACAGATAAATCATTTTTTCTCGTAAATGTAAAATTTTTTGTAATTTGATGTAACCTAGCAATTTGGCCACCAACTGTTTTACACTCAAGAGGTGACAGATTACTTTTAGATTTACCATCTAAAAAACTTACAATCATGAACTTTTTATTATTTAGATTTGAAATATAATCATTATCTTTGTTAGGTATAGGTTTTGGACAAATAAATCCACTTTTACTAAGTTCAACCATTAAATTTGAAAAAAAAGGTAGATCAGTTTCCCTAACCCTTCTCTCGTAAATTGTTAAAATATATTTACCCTTTTCAGTTTCAATAGAGTAATTTGTATTTTCAATACCTTCTTTAATCCCTTCAAATTTTTTGAGCTTACCAAGTTTATAATTTAGTAAAATATTATTAATTTCTTCTTTTTCTAATTTTGTGTATACAGCCATTTAATTCACTTCTTTTGGCAATTTAAAAACTACTTTTTCGTTTGCGGTAACAATTTCTTCAATTGAAACCTTCATGCTCTTTTTAATTTCAGAAATAAAGTTTTGTACTAATTCTTCAGGTGCTGACGCACCAGATGAAAGACCAATAGTCTTGCAATTTTTAATTTTATCTATTGGAGCTTTTTTGCCATAAAAAATTAATTCCGAATTTTCACATCCAGATTTTTTTGCTACCTCAACTAATCTTGCTGAATTTGATGAATTTCTACTTCCTAAAACAAAAAACATTTCACAATTTGGAGCAATTTTTTTAACCGCTGATTGTCTATTCGTTGTTGCATAACAAATATCTTCTTTAATTGGTCCTTTTATACCTGGAAATTTTTGTTTCAAAACACCAATAATTTCTTTTGTATCGTCAACCGATAGCGTTGTTTGAGTAACATAGGCAACTGGTTTTGAAAAACTTAAATTTTTAACATCTCCAATAGTCTCGACAAGCTTAATAGAACCTTTCGGTAGTTGTCCCATTGTGCCAATGACCTCTGGATGATTTTTATGACCAACTAAAACAATATCAAATCCCTTCTTAAATAGCTGTTCTGTTTCTCGGTGTACTTTCGAAACAAGAGGGCAAGTAGCATCAACATAAAATATTTTTTTTGATTTTGCCTCCTCCGGTACTTCTTTTGGCACGCCATGTGCTGAAAAAATAACCGGCCTAGATGCATCCTTTATTTCAGATAACTCCTCCACAAAAACGGCACCTAATTTTTTTAAGGATTCGACTACATTTTTATTATGAACTATCTCGTGTCTTACATAGACTGGAGAACCATATTTATCTAAAGCTTTTTTTACTATCTCTATAGCTCTATCCACACCAGCACAAAAACCTCTTGGAGCGGCTAAATAAATTTTAATTTCGTTTTTCATTAATTTCTAACAAATATTCTAACAATATATGCGGAAAAGTTAGTGACGCCAAACCAATAAATATTACTTTAACAATCACATCGTTTAAACCGTAGGATTTTGATAAAAAAATACTTGCTACTAAATATAAAATTGCTGTTACAACCGTTAAAGGTAAAGCTTTTTTAATAAAAATCTTTACACCATTTGAAAAGTCATTTTTATCAAGTTCGATAGACAAAGATATAATATGTCTTATTGAGTGAAGAAAACAAAAGTAAACTGTAAAAGCAATTACTGGTGAAAAAATATAATTTAAAATTACAATTGACAACATATCTAAAAACAAAATCTCAAAATCTTCAAATTTATTTTTATTTGCAAAGTATAAATAACCAATAAAGCTTAAAAAAAGACAAAAATTTATAATCCAATGTTCTAACTCAAGGAAATCCAAAAATACTTTACTTACCATTAAAGTTTCAAAAATCTTTAATGTTTCATCAAAATGAAAAAAAAGTGGCGCAAAAACTATCAATGATCCTTTAATTAAATAAAAAAATTGATCAAGGAATGAATTTCCCCCGTGTAAAAATGAAGTATCTTCAAGTCCAAAATGATAAGAAGCAACAATTAAAAAAGCTAATAAAGTGTAGGTACTATATAAACTCCAAATAAAAATTACTAATGCGGATATAAAAACGTAAATTAAAAAAAAAATAGCCTTATTGTTTACCCTATAGATTTTGAGTAATTTGTTTGCTTTATAATTATCCAAAGCTCCATGTGAAATTCCAATTGATAAAATCAGAAATAAACAAACAAATAAAATAACTAACTCATTTAAAGATGAAAAAAAATCTTTACCTAATAAAGCAAAAATCGACAATCCAACAGTTAGCAATGTAAATAGAAATGTATGTTTGCCGTATATTTTTTTAATCATTTTAATTGAAAATAGATTTAATAAATATCCATTTTGGCATTTTTAAAATTATAGATATATCCTCAATAATATTACTTTTATTCGATAAAAACTTAATAGCTGTTCTGTACGAGCTATTGAATATTTTTGAGAATATATTTGGCATTTTTTCAGGATGTTTCTTTAAAACTCTAAGAAAAATTTTGTCTAAAAATCTATATTTTTTACCAATTTCAAAAACTTTTGTCATTTCTATATTTTCAATATTTTTACGGATATATTTTGAATGTTCTTGAATATTTAAAAAGGTATAACCTGTACTGAGTCTTGTCATCCCACCAGCAGTTCCAATATTAATTTTATTGTTTTCTTTTCTGTTGATCGGATAAAAAAGTGGGATAGCGCCTTCCTCCCTATAATTAATTTTATAGTCTTTGATACCCAAATCATTTAAATAAACTTTTATTTGAGATTCATAATCTTTTAAAGAATCATTTTTTTTTGATAACCATGTACTTTCAATCATTGCTCTATTTTTACTAAAAGGCAAAACATAAAAGAAATGAACCCCATCTCTCTGTTCACAGTTAAAATCCATTAAATTTACAGTACTCTCATTAAAACAATCTTCTACTGTTTCAATTTCTACACCATGAAAAAGTTGCCAAAGATTAGAATCATTATCTTCTTTTATAGTTGGTAAGCTGTTAAATATAAATGACTTTGTGGTATTTAGGTCATTTATATTTTTAAAAAATTTAATGTTTTTATTTTTTTTTAACCTTGTATTTATTTTGTCATAAAAAAGTCCACTATCTATACTCTCATATGGAAATTGATCACATTTAATAACTTTTGTTTCTGAATTAGTTTTTATTGAAAACTGCTTCCAAGTTTTTTTAATGCAATCATTAAAATTATGTTCATTTACTTTCCAAAATGACCAAGTTTTATCTCTCTTGTACTCTTCTCTAGTTTCAACAATCGCAAGTGTTTTATCATTAAGTTTATTATGTATATCAAGCTCATAAGCCAAAGATAAGCCCGCACAACCACCGCCTATTATTACAAAATCATATTCTTTCATTTAAACCTATATCTTCACTAATTAAATTGTACTCCAATTCCTTTTCGTATTTTTTTTTCTTTAAAAAAAAAAGTATTATCAAATCTTTCAATGAAAAAAGTGTTTGAATTACTTTTCCAAAGTTAGATACATAAATTTTTCCAGATCGTCGGTAATTTTGAATATCTTTTTTATCTAAAATTTTTTTTCCTATTTGTCTATAAACTCTTCTAGCAACTATTATCGAAAAACGACTATTCAGAGGTATATCTCTAATGCCTTCGAAAGAGCTGTCATAAAAAGAATCGGCTTTTAAAATTATATTTTTAATACTTTTAAAAATATCATTTGAACTTTTTATCAAATATACTCTATTTTTTTTTTCATCTTCAACAACATCCCTCGCAATATTTGTTAATTGCATTGCAATTCCTAAATCAATAGCTCTTTGTAATGACTCTTTTTTTTTTACACCAAATATTTTTGCCATCATTAAACCAACTGTTCCAGCCACTCTATAAGAATAAATTAACAACTCTTTTTCTGTTTCTATCCTTACTTCTTTTTTTAGATCAGAATTCACCCCATCAAATAAATCATCTACTATTTTTTTTGAAATATTTCTTTCACTCATTAAATTCCACATATTTTTTATCACACTGTCATTTTTATCCTTTTGCTCAAACTTTTTTCGAAATTCTTCAAGCTCTTTTTTTTTAATTTCCAAGCCTTTGTTTTGATCAGCAATATTATCTATTGTCCTACAAAAATCATATAAGACAGAACACTTATAATAGATTTTTTTTGGCAAAAAGAAACCAGACCAATTAAATGATTTTGCATAAATAGATAAATAATTTTTTGTAGTCATTATAAAATTTTATCCAAAACTTTAGCCGAAGAGATAACTCCTGGCATCCCAGCACCCGGATGTGTTCCTGCTCCAACAAAATATAAATTATCAAAAACTTCTGATTGATTGTGAAATCTGAAATAAGCTGATTGAGAAAATTTTGGCTGTATGGAAAATCCTGAACCATGCAGAGTTGCCAAATCTTTCTCGAAGTAATCTGGTGTAAGATAAAAATCGCTCACTACATTTTCTTTTATACCAGGTAAAACTGTTTTATCCATTTTATCTAAAACTAAATTCTTAAATTTTTCACCCTCATTTAACCAATTAATATTTGATAAATTGTTTGGAACCGGAACTAATACATAAAAAGCATCCTGGTTGTTTGGTGCCATATTCGGGTCAGTTGCAGATGGTCGATGCAAATAATAGCTTATATCTTCGGATAAAACTTTCTTTTCAAAAATTTTCTCTAAGTGTTTTTCATAAGATTTTCCAAAATAAATCGTATGATGTGCTACATCATTATATTGTTTTTTTGATCCAAAATAATAAACAAAAAGTCCCATAGAATAGTCCATTCTTTTAATTTTCTGTTTAAATAAAAAATTATAATTTTTTTTAGATTTAATTAAATTTTTGTATACATTTGGTGGATCTGAATTACACACAACGTAATCACAATTAATAATATTAGATTTATTTATTTTTACGGCCTTGACATCTTTATTATCAGAAATTATTTCAGTTACTTCTGCATCTTTAATAATTTTTATACCTTCTTCTTTCATTAATTTTTCAAGAGCTTTTACGACACTTCCTGTACCACCCATTGAATAATGAATGCCCCACTTTTTTTCTAAAAAGAGTATAAGCGTATATATTGATGTAGTAGTAAAAGGATTTCCACCCACCAGAAGAGGGTGCATACTAAAAACTCTTCTTAATTTTTCATTTGATACATAACTTGAAACTAATCCATAAACAGACTGATAACTTTTTAAATTTAGTAAAGAGGGAATTTGTTTAAGCATGAAAGATAAATTATTAAAAGGTTTATCAGATAAGTCAGTAAAACCTTTATCGAAAATTTTCTCCGTAAACTTAACTAGTTTATTATATCCTTCATAGTCTTTCTCTGAAAATTTTTTAATTTCTTTCTCCATTGATTTTTCATTACCTGAATAATCAAAGGTATCACCATCACTAAAAACAAAACGGTACCATAAATCTAAAGGCACTATTTTTACGTAGTCAGATATTTTTTTATTATATAATGAAAATAACTCCTCTATTAAATAAGGAGCGGTTATAACAGTTGGACCACCATCATAAATAAAATTGCCCTTTCTAAAAACTCTAGCTCTTCCACCTAAATCAGGGTGTTTTTCTACTAAAGTTACCTCGTAACCTTTTGCTCTTAATCTCAAAGCTGAGGCCAAACCACCAAATCCTGACCCGACAACAATTACTTTTTTTGTCATAGATTTGGATCTTACGCTAGATTGATTTGTTTTTTAAAATTTTTTTTGCCTCATCGACGCTTGAAATATAAATTTTATCAAGCTTTTTCTTATCTACAGAATTTTTAATGATTTTTTCGAGTGCAATTATTGCTACTTCAACAGAATAATTTTTAATATCTTTCGTGGCCTGAAGTTTCATCTGTTTAATTTTATCTTCTGCCATTTTTTTTCTATTTTCAAAAATGCTATGGAATTGATCATTAATTTTAATTATATTTGTTTCAGATTCCTTTTGTGCATTTTTAATCATAAGGTCAACTTCAACTTTAGACTTACTTAATTTAGCTTCATATTCACTAAGAATATTTTTAGCTTCCTCTTTTAACTTTTCTGCCTCATCAATATCTTTCTTAATCTTATTAATACTTTCATTTAATGCCCCAAATACTTTTTGAGGAACTTTAAAATAAAATAAAACTCCCAAAAATATAAAAAAAGAAATGGCAACCCAAAACGTAGCATCAAAGTTCATACTTAATTTCTTCTCTCCTTCATAACCTCTGAAACGGTAGCTTTAATACTGCTTTTGTTCAAATCTTCTTTAAAAATATCTTTTATAATATCTGACACAATTTCTTCTGAAATAATATTTATCTTTTTCAAAGAATTAATTTTAAATTTTTCTATTTCTTTTGTAGCACTTAAAGTCTCTTTTTGAATATCCTTTTCAATCTGCTCTTTTTTTAATTGAATATCCTCGTTAATTTTTTTTCTTCCCTCAGATATTAGCTTTTTTGCTTCTAGCTTAGCTTCATCGATAATTTTATTATACTCCTTTAATTTTTTATCTGCTTCTTCCTTAAGAGAATTTGCCTCGTTGATATCTTTCCTTATTTGACTCTCTCTAGCATCAATATTTCCTTTTATTTTAGGTACAAAAATTTTGGCTATTAAAAAGTAAATTGCGGAAAAAATTAAAGTTAACCAAAATACTTGAGATGCCCAATATGTTGGGTCAAGCTGAGGCATGCCAGCCTCAGCTGCATATGCATTTCTTAGAATAAACAACGATAAAGTTGTTAAACTTATAATTTTAATCATGCTTTTGTCTTTTTGCTAAAAGGCAAAAAGTATTATTAAAGCAACAACCAGCCCGAAAAGTCCAGTCGCTTCTGCTAAAGCAAATCCTAAAAGTAAGTTAGGAAATTGTTTTTGAGCGGCTGATGGGTTTCTCATAGCACCAGATAGATAATTTCCGAATATCAATCCAATACCAACACCAGCACCAGCTAAAGCAATTGCAGCTAATCCTGCGCCGATCATTTTTGCTGCTTCTAGTTCCATGGTTTCCTCCTTTTTTTTATTGTTAGTGATGTAAATTTAACGCGTCATTTAAATAAATGCATGTTAAAATCGCAAATACGTAAGCTTGTAAAAACGCTACTAAAATTTCTAAACCGGTTAAAGCAACAGAAAAAGTAAGTGGAAGCCATCCAGCAACCAAACCAAGACTAATTACAAATCCCCCAAAAACCTTTAACATTGTATGACCAGCCATCATATTTGCAAATAATCTTACAGATAGACTTACCGGTCTACTTAAATAAGATATAATTTCAATTATCATTATTATTGGCAACAGAACCATAGGAACACCACTTGGTACGAAAATTTTAAGATACTTAAAACCATGTATTACAAAACCCAAAATAGTAACTCCAATGAAAATAAACATTGCAAAAGCTAGTGTAACAATAATGTGGCTAGTTACTGTAAAAGAGTAGGGTAGCATCCCCACCATGTTACAAAACAAGACAAAAATAAAAAGACTAAATATAAATGAAAAATAAGGTTTAGCTTTCTTTCCAGCAGTATCACTAATCATTTTGGAAATAAAATTGTATAACATTTCTGATATCAGCTGGAATTTTCCTGGAACAATTTTTCTATCTTTCGTCCCCAATAATAAAAAAAGAGATATAAAAATCCCACTTATAAGCATAAATAGGCTAGCATTAGTGAAAGAAAGGTCTATACCATTAATTTTTATTTCAGGTCCAATTTTGTAAACATTGAACTGATGCATCGGGTTTGTTGCCATATTTTATTCCTTGTTTTCCTGCATCTTTTTTGCTGCTTTTATAACATTGTAAATTCCAGCTGCAGAACCAAAAAGAAAAAACAATATTATTAGTAAAGGTTTAGTACCAAACCAATTATCTAAAATAAACCCAATAATTGATCCCACTGCAACTGCGGCAACAAGTTCTGTACCAAGTTTAAATGCATTTCCTAGAAAAACACCTTTTTTTCTATCAGTTTTTATTTCACTATTTTCTAATTTAGATTTTGCAATTTTAAGGCGAGTATCTAAATCATCAGACTTTTTCATTAATTCCTATGCAACTAATTCTTCGGCTCTCTCTAAGTTAACAGCCACCAACTTACTAATACCTTTTTCTGGCATGGTTACACCATAAAGTCTGTTCATTTTAGACATAGTCAAAGCATGGTGAGTAATTATAATAAACTTTGTTTTTGTGATTGTTGACAGTTCTTCTAAAAGAGAACAAAAACGGGTTACATTAGCATCATCCAATGGTGCATCTACCTCATCTAGGACACAAATAGGAGAGGGATTAGTTAAAAAAATTGCAAATACCAATGACAAAGCTGTTAACGCCTGTTCCCCACCAGATAATAAAGTGATTGATTGCAATCTTTTGCCTGGAGGTGAAACTAACATTTCTAATCCAGCTTCAAGAGGGTCTTCGGAGTCGACTAGTTCAAGTTTAGCACTTCCTCCATTAAACAGTTTTACATATACCTCATTAAATTTTTTATTAATTTTTGAAAATGCATCTAAAAGTCTTTCACGCCCCTTTTGATTAAGTTCGTTTATACTTGATTTGAGTTTTATAATTGCAGATACTAAGTCAGCTCTATCATCCTCCATTTTTTTTATAGTAACTTTAAATTTCTCAGTTTCTAAGTCTGCTCTCAAATTTACAGAGCCTAATGCTTCTCGACTTTTTTTTAATTCTACAAGATTGTTTTCCTGTTCATCAATCGAAGGTAATTTTTCTGGATCAGAGAAACCTGTTATTGAAAATAAATTATTAATATTTTCAATTTTAAGTTCTTTTTTGACAATATAAATTAAGTCCATTTTTCTTTGGTCAATACCTTCTACAGTAGCTTCAAATCTTGCTTTATTTTCCCTTAATACCGCAAATTTTTCTTGTAGAGATTTTAATTCCTCATTAATTGAATTGTATTTATTTTCAGCTGAACTTATTTCAACCTCAAGTTCCTCGCTTTGTTTTTTTGTATTTTCTAAATTTTGTAAATTTTGCCCTTTATTAATAGCTATTCTTTCTGGATTTTTTTGACTTTCTTCTAATTCAATGTTTAACTTTTTTCTTCTGTCAGTTAATTCTAAAATCATTTTCTCTGAATTGAGTTTTAGATCTTTCCAATTCTCAAGTTCTTGGTCTATATTACTTATTCTTTCTTTCCTTTTTATAGAGTCACTTTTAATAGTTTCATTTTTCCCAAAATATATTGCATACTCTTCCTGACTAGAAGTAATCATATTGATAAGTTTTTTGAGTTCCTCAAAGATTTCTTTGGAAAGTTTTCTATCAGTTTCAATGTATGTCCCAATCTCACTTATTAGATTATCCAATTTATTTTTTAAATCATTAAGTTTTCCACTTGATAAATCTAGATCTAATTTCGATTTATTTTCAATTTCAAAAAGCTCTTTTTCCGTCTTCAAAAGTTCATTTTTTTCCTCTAACATACGTTTCTCGTTCAAAGAAGCATCTAACGAAATACTTTTTTCTCTTTCTAAGTCAGAGTCGATAGTTTTTAAATTATTTTGAATTTTTTTATTAAGATCTTTTATTCTTTCTTCCTCTTTTTGTAAGTTGGCTATTTCTAAATTAATTTTTTGTAGTTTAGAAAGATTTTCTATTTTTTTATCTTTTAAGGGTTGCAGTCTCTTATTTTCCTCTTGAAGTAAAGTATTTGAACTATCAATACTATTTTTTAAAGTATTTATTTGAGTATTTATACCTGTAGACTGATCTTTTAACTGACTTTTCTCTTTTTCAATATTTTGAATTTTTAAATAATATAAAGCTGCCTCAGAAGACTTTATTTTTTCAGAAATTTCCCGATATTTTGTTGCCTCTTCGGCTTGTTTTTTTAAATTATCTAATAATTTTTCTTGTTGTCTTTTTAGCTCGTCTGCTCTTTTTAAATTATTTTCTGCTGCATTAAGTCTGGTTTCTGCTTCGTGTCTTCTCATATGTATTCCTGAAATACCTGCAGCTTCTTCTAAAACGGATTTTCTTTCAGAAGGTTTGGCTGTCACAATCATACCAATTCTTCCTTGGCTAATTATAGATGGTGAATGTGCACCAGTTGAAAGGTCAGCAAAAAAAGTTTGTGCATCTTTTGCCCTAACTTCTTTACCATTCATAAAATATTTTGAACCTTTATCTCGCTCGATTTTTCTTTTTATTTGTATTTCATCTAGATCAACGAACCGTCCTTGTCCTTCTTTTCGTGAATTATCAATTGTAATAGAAACTTCTGAAATGTTTTTTTGAGGACGGTTTGAAGTACCAGAGAAAATTACATCCTCCATACCTGAGCCACGCATACTTTTTGCCGAAGTTTCACCCATACACCACCTAAGAGCTTCTACAATATTAGATTTACCACAACCGTTAGGTCCAACTATTCCAGTTAGACCATCTTCAATATAGAAATTAGTTTTATCAAAAAATGATTTAAATCCTGATAGCTCCAGCTTTTTAAATTGCATAGTTTAAAGATATTTTAAAATTGCTTTCTTAAAATCCTCATAATTATGTTGCCCACTATATTTTTTTTCATTAATAAAAATTGTAGGTGTTGCCTCGATTGAATATTTTTTACTTGCATTTATTCTTTCATTTAAAATCTCATCTTCTAAATCCTGATCATTTAAACATCTTTTGTTTTTATCATTATTCAGTCCGTAATTATTAGTAATTTTAAAGATTTTCTGATTAATGCTGTTAATATCTGAACCACGCGCCCAACTATCTTGATTTTTGTAAAGCTCATTTAATAATTTTAATTTCTTTTCATCATTTTCAACGCAGCCTAGAACCTTTTCTGCATTTAATGCCGCTAAATCTAGAGGAAAGGCATGATGCTCATATTTAACTTTATTTTTATCTACAAAATCTATCTTTAACTTTTGAAAAATTTTTATATGAAAATTTGCACAGTGGGGACATGTTAAAGATGAAAAAACCTTTACAGTCACTTTTGCATTTTCACTCCCAACGGTTAAAACCGCTCTGTTTTCGCTACTATTTGAATTAAAATTAAATAATAAAAAAAATGTAGCTAAAAAGAATATTGGATTTAATTTCATATAACGAAGATTATTTTTTCTTATTAAAAACATTTATAAGATTTGTTAAATTCTGTTTTAAATTGGAATCGTTAATTTTATCAATTTTATTTTGAAACTTATTTTTTTCTACTTTACTAAAGTTATATTTACTTACTTTTTTCATCTTTTCTTTGATCAAAACAAGTCTTATCTCTTTAATAAACTGATAACCGAAGAAAACATTGATTTTATCAATTATCTCTTTTTTGCTATATTCAACAAGTACTTGATCACCATGAAAAACATTTAAAATTAAAACTCCATCTTTAAGTTCTTTATTTGTTTTTACAGACTTAGGATAACAAGCATCTGAAATTTTTTTTCCAACTAAATTTGACCAGTTTTCTATTATCGTGTTGTAGTTGTGACCACCCTTTTTTAGAATTTTTTTTAATCCTTTCGGTAAAGAATTTGATACAGTCCTTAGACCTTGAATAGAGTACATTGATTTACTAGTATAAACTTTTTTATCATGCATATTAAAACAAATTTATCAAAAAAAATAATTACTTGGTATGATAATAATAAGCGCGTTTTACCATGGAGGGTACCTTATAATTCACCAAGAAAGCTTTATTATAGATTGTTAAGTGAATTTATGTTGCAACAAACACAAGTAAAGACTGTGATTCCCTATTTTAATAAATTTACAAGAGAAATTAAAAGTTTAAGAAAACTTTCTTTAACCAGTGAAAGAAAAGTTTTGAAGTTGTGGGAAGGGTTGGGGTATTACAGAAGATGTAAAAATTTAATTGCTACAGCAAAAATTATTGTAAAAAAAGAAAGATCAAAATTACCTAAAACTTTAGTAGATATAAAAAAACTTCCTGGGATAGGTGATTATACTGGAAATGTGTTACTTGCACTCATTTATAATCAGCCTCGCTTAGCTTTAGACGGAAATGTAAAGAGGGTTTTCTCTAGAATATTTAATAAACATGAAAAAAAATTAGATTATGAAAAAATTATTGCAACAAACAGGAAAAAACTATTTTTTAAGAGGAATTCAGATTTAGTTGAAGCAATGATAGAATTCGGTGCTTTAATTTGTAAACCAAAAGAACCTTGTTGTAATATTTGCCCAATTAGTAAAATTTGTAAATTTTATCACTCAGGGAAAAATAAAAAATTGACTGATAAAGATAAAAAAAATAAAAAAAGCTATAATATTTTTTGTTATTTAAATAAAAAAAAACAAATTGGCCTAACCAAAAATAATGATCTAGGTTTTTTAAAAGAATATAGTTTGCCAATAGTTAAAGAAAAATCATTAGAAAATAAATTCAAAAATTGGAATTTTTTATGTAATTATAAGAAT
>CACHBR010000007.1 GCA_902578115.1 uncultured Pelagibacteraceae bacterium
TCCTTTTTATAAAAAAGCTCTCTGTTAGCTCCAGGTCGCATTGGGCCAATTCTTTTTTTCTTACAAATTTTAATAGCAGAAACAAAATCAGGATCAGATTTTTCATTTTTTATTTTATCTATACTATTTTTTATAAATTTTTCCTCAAGTCCTTTACTTTTTAATGAATATGAAATTTTATTTAACGAATAACCTCTTCTATAAAGATTTCTTGCTTTAGCGTCAGAATAAAGTGCATCATTTAGGTAATTATGTTTTTCTAAGCCAATTACTATTTTATCAATTATTTCAGAAACCTCCTTTCTGCTTTTTGAACCTTGAAATTTTGTTAAATATTTCTTTAAAAGAAAAGTTTTTGTTTGTTGTCTCGATGGGTTATATTTTTCAATATAAGAATATGCTAAATCCCTTAGTTTGATAGTTAAATCTTCGAAATCTTTTTTGTTTGATATTGGATCCATAGCTTTTATATTGTACAAGATTTTATGATTAATGATCTTCTACAATTTTTAAACTACGAAAATATTTATCTTATTGCAAATATTGGTGTAATTCCTTGCTGGTTTTTATTAATTTTTTTTCCTAGAGCAATATTTACAAATATTTTGGTTAAATCTGTTGTAATTCCTGCTTTATTATCCACGGCATATATTTTCATTGCCTATCAAATTTATATAACAGAGAATATTTTTGAAATTTTTAATCTTTATTTTGGTTTAAACGAACTTTATTCTTTGTATTCTAATGAAGGTTTTTTATTAATTTTTTGGCTTCATTTTTTAACAGTTAATCTTTTTGCAGGAAACTGGATTGTAAACGACGCCATGACCTATTCTGTATCAAAACCTTTTGTAATTATTTCCTTAATAACAACTTATTTTACTGGTCCTTTGGGTCTTGTATTGTATTGGTTAATAAGAATTTTTTATTCCAAAAAAATTAATTATTATGACTAAATCTATTGAGTTTTATTTCGACTTTAGTAGTCCGTATGCTTATCTTGGTTTTAAGGAAATTAAAAAATATGAAAAAAAATATCCTTTTCAAATTAAATATATGCCAATATTTTTAGGTGGACTTCATAATTCTGCGGGCATAACGCCAGCAGCATTTAACAAGATAAAATCTAAGTATATGGTTCAGGACACAAAATTAGTCGCGAACAAAAAAAATATCAAATTTAGTTTCAATTCTTATTTTCCGATAAAAACGGTAAATTTTATGAGAGGTGCTATAATTGCAAAGGATGATAACTATGAAAAAATTTATGTTGAGAAAATTTTCGACTCCATTTGGAGAGATGGGTTAAATATGAACGATAATATTATAATTAATAAGGTGCTAAAAAATTTAGATTTAAATCCTAGTATCTTTTTTGGAAAAGTTTCAGACATAAAAATTAAAGATAAATTGAAAAAATTAACAAATGATGCGTTAAAAAAAGGAATATTTGGTGCTCCCACTTATTACGTTAATAGAAAAATCTTTTTTGGTCAAGATAGATTGATCTATGCAATTGATGAGATTAAAAAATAATGAGAGAAGTTAAATCTAAAAAAAACAATCCTTTTAAAAAGTTTTTTATAAAGATTTGTAGATTTTTTGGGTTAGAGTTAATAGACCAAAGCAATTTTTCAATACCAACCTCCAACAAATCTATTAATGATACTTTAAGTGTGCCTGGAGAAAAATCAATTACTCTACCGATGGGTAAAATAAACATTACAAGACCTGTGAAATCATTAAATATTATTTTAAGAACCTGCATGTCGGTTAATATGCTTACTCAATCAAAAAAAAGAATTTTTGAAAAGGATAAGGAGGAGTATACCAAAAGAACACTTATTTCGTTAATTAATAGTGTTCATTATGCTAAAGATTTTTTTAAAAATGTAAAATTTAAAGTACATATAATTGATCACAACTCCTCAAAAAATCAAATTAATGATATTAAAATAATTTTAGATAAATCAAATTTAAATTTTGAAATTTTAAATTTAAAATTTGAAGAATATTCAAATCTTATAGAAAAAATCAACGAAGAAGAAAAAGAGGTAACAAATAATCAAAAATCAAATATGTCGAATATTCATCAATCATTAATCCTTTCTAAAGAGGCATGTGAAGATCTTACTTATTTTGTTGAAGACGATTATATTCATGAAAAAAATAGTCTTGCAGAAATGCTTTTTGCTTATGAAAAGATAGCATCACTTACAAAAAAAGAATTAATTATTTGCCCTACAGATTATCCATTTCTTTATAATCAAAATGAAAGTACCAAAATTTTTTTAGGTGATAAAAAGCACTGGCGTCAAATAGACCAGACATTATGTACATTTTTAACTAGTAAAGAAATTATCGATAGATATTGGGATCAAATTATAAGCATGTGTAAATTTGAGCACTACCCTTTTGAAAAACCATTACATAATATTTATAAAAAAGAATTATGTATATCACCAATACCTTCACTAGCAGTTCATTTTACAAACATAAACTCGATTTACGGATTGTCTCCAAATGTAGATTGGAAAAGGTTGTGGAATGAAAATTCAAGTTAATAAAAAAGCAATAAATTTTAAGTTACAGTCTACATCAGGTAAAATTTTTAATTTATCAGATGTAAAAAACGGGTTGGTTGTATACTTTTATCCAAAAGATAATACTCCAGGATGCACTCTAGAAACTAAAGATTTTTCATTGCTTTATAAGAAATTTAAATCACTTAAGTACGAGGTTGTAGGTATATCTAAAGATAATATGGAAAGTCATATAAAATTCAAAAAAAAATTCAAAGTTCCTTTCCAACTCCTCTCTGACGAAAAGATACAAGTACAAAAAAAATATGGTATCTGGGGACCTAAGTCTTTTATGGGTAAAAAGTTTATGGGAACAATTAGATCAACAATTGTTATTGATAAAGGCAAAATTATAAAAGTATGGTCAAATGTTAGAGTTAAAGATCATGCAAAAGAAGTTCTTAATTTTATAAAATCATCAAAATAAAAAGGCCCGATCTCTCGGGCCTTATATTACCTAAACTTTAGGGAAGGTAATCTGCTAAAAAGTAAGGCCCGGACTAAAAACCGGGCCTTAAATTATCTCCTAAACGAAGGGAGGGAGAGTTATTTAATCTCTTATACCGTAAGCGATTACACCAACCTCGGACTTATCAGTTCCAAGCCTTTCAGCTTCTTTACTGATTCTTATTCCAATAGTCATTTTCATAATTGACCATACGATGTATGACACTACGAAAACGAAAACTACTACTGAAATAGTTCCTAAGAATTGTGAACCAAAACCTACTTCTGTATTTGTAAATGGAACTGCTAATGTACCCCACACTCCAGCAACTAAGTGTGCAGGAATAGCACCAACAACATCATCTATTTTCATTTTATATAATAGTTTTGTTGAGTAGTACATTAATACACCAGCTATTGCTCCAATCACGATTGCAGCAAGTGGGCTTGGTGCTAAAGGTTCCGCTGTTATACCAACTAAACCAGCTATCGCACCATTAAGCATCATGACTACGTCAGTTTTACCACCGGCAAGTCTTGATACTGTAGCAGCGGCTAATACACCACCACCTGCAGCTAAGTTAGTATTAATATATATTGTTGCAACAGAGCTAACGTCTTCTAATGTTCCAGCAGCTAATTGTGAACCACCGTTAAATCCAAACCAACCTAACCAAAGTATAAATACCCCAAGCGTTGCTAATGGAATTGAAGAAGCCGCAAAAGGTGCCATAGCTTTTACGCCACCTCCTGAAGTAAATCTTCCAGATCTCGCACCAAGTACTATTGCACCGGCAAGAGCAGCAGCTCCTCCAGCAGCATGTACTAATGTTGAACCTGCAAAATCAGAAAAACCAGCAGCTGATAACCAACCACCGCCCCACTGCCATCCCATTTCAATTGGATAAATAAATCCAGTTAAAATAGCTGCAAATAAGAAGAATGGCCAAATTTTAATTCTTTCAGCCAATGTTCCTGATACGATTGACATTGTTGTTGCACAGAATACCATTTGGAAAAACCAATCTGAACCATCAGAATAACCTGTTTCTAAAGATGATGCGTCACTCCAAGAAGAGAATGAACCTATCCATCCACCTTCTGGTATACCGTATGCTAAATTGTATCCAACTAACCAGAACATTACTCCAGCAATTGAATATAAACCTATATTTTTTGCGCAGATCGCTGATACACTTTTAGATGTTACCAACCCTGATTCAAGCATGGCGAAACCTGCCGCCATCCACATGACCAGAAAACCTGACATTAAAAATAATATTGTATTAAATATGTATTGTACTTCCGCCGATACAGTCGTATTTGCGTACCCTAAACCAGCAAAGCTGAAATAAAGTGCTGTACCTGCAAAAAAGTAACCAAGTATTTTTTTCATACTTCCTCCTTTGTTCATAATAAATTCTTAAATGATTGATTGAAAAAGAGTTACGTTAAGTGACGTTGTGAGTTATGCAGTTTTTGCAAGGGGTGCGGCGTTTTCAAACAATCCCCAAAATCATAGATTTCAGGGATTGTTGAATTAGGTTACTTATTGAACATATCTTTCAAACTTTTCGCTGGAAGGAATTTAACCTTCTGTGATGCGCTAATTTGAATTTGTTCACCAGTTCTAGGGTTTCTACCAATTCTGGCTTTTCTTTTGGCTACTTTATATGTACCAAAACCAGCGATTTTAACCGGTTCGTCACTTTTTAAACAATCCAGTATTATCTGGGTAATTGTATCAAAAGTTCTCTCCGCGTCTGCTTTGCTTTGACTTAAAGTAGAAGCAATTTTATTAACTAGTTGTTTTTTGTTCATTTATGCCCCTTTTTATTGATATTTTGAATTTGTCTAAAAACTAAGTAAAATCAACAATTATTTAGTGTTTTTTTGACATATTAACACTATATATTGTGGATGTTAAAAACTGTTGATTTTATTAGCTTTTTTGAGGTACTGAAAAATATTAGCTAAATCTACCAAGTATTTATATCGTTAAAAGTTGTGAAAAGCATCAATGAAACTAATAAAAATAGCCCGATTCGAAAAAATCCCTCTTGAGTTTTTTGTGATAAAGGTCTCCCAAGTATTTTTTCAAATAGGAAAAACATCAAGTGTCCTCCATCTAATAAAGGTATAGGAAACAAATTAATTAATCCTAAGCTTATGGATATATAAGCAATTGTAGTGATAAAAGCTAATAAACCAAACTCAGCAACTTGACCTGATATTTTCGCGATTTTAATTGGTCCTCCTAATTGAGAGGTGTCGGCCTTACCAGTTATCATTGAGCCCACGTAACTTAAAGTCGTTTTAGTTACAAACCATATTTCCTGGACTGAATAATAGATTGCAGAAACTGGTCCTAGCTTTTTTTGATTTAGTTCATTTGTAACTGGTGTAATTGAAATACCTATTATTTTTTTTTTGATTGAATTCCCGAAAGCATCTTCTGCATCTATAGATTTAGTTTCAGTTTTAAAAGTAATTTCTCTATCGTTTCTTAATACAGTAATGTCAATAGTATCTGATGAGCTTGTATTTATAAATGTAGAAACCTCTCTAATACTTAAAATTTTATTATTATTTATTGATAAAATAATGTCATCTTTCATTAAGCCAGCTTTATCTGCTGGACCATCGATAGTAATTTTATCAATTTTAGGCTGTGTAAAATCTTTTCCTACGAACATGTAAATTGATGTAAAGATAACTATAGCTAATAAAAAATTTGCCAATGGACCTCCAAAAACTATTAATGCTCTTTGATAAAGGGGTTTTGTAATAAATAACTTTTCTTGATCTTCTTTACTGTATTTTTTTAAAATTTCAGCTTGTTCTGCTTGGCTAAAAACATTTCTGTCACCAAAAAATTTTACATAGCCTCCTAAAGGGATAAGACAGAATTTCCATCTTGTTCCACTTTTATCATTAAACCCAAATAACTCTTTACCAAAACCGATTGAAAAATCAGTAACACCAACTTTATATTTTCTAGCAAAATAATAGTGTCCATATTCATGAATAAAAACAACTACTGTAATTAAAATAATGAAAGGTATTATAAAATTCATTGTTCCCAAGGTCCTTTTTTCTTTATATTTTTATTTGTCTTTTTAAGATTACTTTTTACGGATTTTTTATTAAAAAATAATATCAAAATAACACCAGAGATAAAACCTCCAATATGTGCGGCATAGGCAACCCCTCCAACTGATGAAGATGAAAGAAAAGAATTTACAAACTGTAATATGAACCAAAATCCGAGAACATACAAAGCTCTTATTTTAAGAAGCTGGCTGAAAAAACCAAATGGTATTAAAACTAAAACTCTGGCATTAGGATAATTTATTAAATAAGCTCCTAGAACTCCGCCAATAGCTCCACTAGCGCCTATCATCGGAATTTGAGAATTTACATCTATTAAAACCTGGGACATCGCTGCTCCAATTCCACAGACTAAATAAAAAATTACGAAATTTAATGTTCCTAAATCATCTTCTATATTGTCCGCAAAAATCCACAAATACAACATATTGCCTATCAGATGCATCCAGCCTCCGTGCATAAACATTGAGGTAAAAATTGTACCTATTGGCGATATTCTGTTTAGATCACTAGGTAATTGGTCTATGCCCATAAGAACGGATGGAATTAATCCATATGAATATGTGAAGTCTCTTAATTCATTCTCACTCAGTCCAATTTGGGCTAAAAAAATAAGAACACAAAAACCAATTATACCATAGCTCACAATTGGTCTTGAGCTAGTTGGATTATCATCTTTTAAAGGAATCATAATTTTTTCTACTCTTTTTAGCTATTTTATGGATATTTTAAACATTTGATTTTATCAACCCTTAATTGTAGGATTAACGCAATGAGCGAAAAAACTTCAGTTCTACTATCAGACGTGACTATAAGAGGCAACGTTGTTGAGAAAGAAAAACTAATGACTGATGCAAAAATAGACGGCGATGTATCGGCAGATAAACTTCAAACCTTCGAGGGTTCAGAAATAAAAGGTAATATAAATTCGTCTGATGTTAGTTTAGGTGGAACTTTAAGAGGTAATATTAAATCAGACAAAATAAGAATTAAATCAACTGCTGACGTAGATGGTGTTTTGAACCAAAAAAACTTATCTATTGAAGATGGGGCAAAACTAAAAATAAAGGCTGAAACTTACTAATTTAAAATTTCCATTCATTTACCTTACTAAACAAAAAATTTCTAAAAGCCTGAACTTTTCCAACATTTTTTAATGATTGCGGATAAACAAAATGCGTTTCTGTTAATGGTCCCTCAACCTCTGGCAAAACTTTAGTTATATTTGGTACATTAATAGTAATATAATCTGGTAAGGCAGCTAAACCCACTCCACTCTGAACTGCCAATAATAAACCATAAACACTATTTACCTTCATGACTGGCTTTCTTTTTTTGTTATCTTTTGATCCAAGTTTTAAGGCCCAATCAGGATTAAAAACTGGGGATGGTGCTCCTCTCCCATAAGTAATGAAGTTGTGTTTATTTAAATCAGAGATTTTTTTTGGGTGGCCATTTTTTTCTAGATATTTAGTTGAGCCATAAATATGATAATGTAAATCAATTAATTTTTTTTGAATATAATTTAATTGTTTTGGACGTCTCATAAAAATTCCTATATCCGATTGTCTAGTGCTTAAATCTAATTCTTTATCATCGAAAATTAGTTCTACTTCAAGATCTGGATGGAGACTCATAAATTCTTGTATCCTAGGTGTAAGCCAAGTTGTGCCAAAACTTACAACCGTTGTTACAGTAAGTTTTCCGTTAATCTTATCTTTGTCTTCACTTAAAGTTGACTCAACATCTTTAAGTTTTGAAATAACGTCATTGGCTGTTTTATATAAATATTCACCACTACTTGTTAAAACTAAACCTCTAGCATGTCTTTCAAATAAGTGAATTTTAAGATCTTTTTCTAATGATTGAATTTGTCTACTAATTGCTGATTGGCTTAAGTTAAGTACAGTTGAGGCATTCGTAAAACTCCCAGCTTCAGCAACTGTATGAAAAATTTTTAACTTATCCCAATCCATAGATTATTTTTTTTTATTTGTTTGTGTTTAATATTGCACGACCTGAAAACTCACCTTTAATTAATTTTGGGTAAGTTTCTAAAAGCTCATTAAATGATAATTCTTTTGTAAATCCGTGAACCTTTGTAAAATCGACCAATTTTGCTGCCTGTCCCCACACAAATTCTCTTCTCTTTAAGGATGACCCTGACGAGTCAATACCCCAAAGTTTAACTCCTCTTATAATAAATGGCATTACAGTAGTATTTATTTTATTACCACCTGCATTTCCGCATGCTGCAACTATTCCACCGGGTTTTGTTTGAGCAAAAATTTTTGTCAATGCTGGTCCTCCAACAGTATCAACAACACCGTCCCAAATACCTTTCTCTAATAATTTACTTTCGCCCTCAAATTCTTTTCTATCTATAATATTTTTTGCACCTAAATCTTTTAAATAATCTGTTTTATCTTTTTTTCCTGTAACAGCATGTACGTCATAACCCATCTTAGATAGTACCATTATAGCAACACTGCCGACACCACCTGTTGCTCCTGTTACCAGGACATCTTTAACTTTTGTGCCAAGCAATAATTCCTCTTTTGCTTTTACTGCAAAAGAACATAGTAAAGCTGTGAAACCGGCTGTGCCTAACATCATAGATTTTTTGTTGTCTAAATCTTTTGGCATTTTAACTAAAAAATTAGAATCAACTTTTGCGTATTGTGAAAATCCACCAAAATAACTTTCGCCTACTCTAAATCCAGTTAAGATTACGTTGTCGTCTTTTTTTGAATTTATCATCAGCACTTTCCACAACAACTCCCGAAAAATCTATGCCAGGAACAAAGGGAAATTTCCTTACTATTCTTCCCCCATCCTTTAGGATCATAGCATCTTTGTAGTTAAGGCTGGAGTAGTCTACCTTCACTAAAACATTTCCGTCTTTAAGAGACTCTTTATCTATCTCTTTTACTTCGCGAGTAAATTTTTCATTTTGATTATCAATAACAATTGCTTTGAATTTCATAGAAAATTACATGATCTTACATGTGACAAATTAATATGACAAATATTTTCTTTTAAGCGTATTATTTTTAATGAAGAAATTACCGTATTATATAAGATTAAGTATAATTATTATCATACTAATATCACCAATACCTGCTTTTCAGATCGGATGGTATTTTTTAGGAAAAAAAGACGGCCTATTATTTGCATTTTGTTATGGAATCTTTGCAGTATCTTTTGCGTGTTATAAATTTTATTTAGATAATTGGAGAGATGAGGATGAAGATTAACGCTTTTGTGAAATATAATTTAAAAATCTATTTTGAAAACTTAAATCATTTTTGAACTTACCTAAAAAATAATTTGTAATTGTGGTCGCCTTTTCTTTTTTAATTCCTCTCATAGTCATACACTGATGCGTAGAGTCTATTGTGACAGCAACACCGTGTGCATCTAAACCTTTCATTAAAGTTTCTGCGATTTGCATTGTTAGTCTCTCTTGGGTTTGTAATCTTTTTGAAAATACTTCTACAACTCTAGCAAGCTTACTTAAACCAACAACTCTTTTATTAGGAAGATATGCAACATGAGCTACGCCGATAATTGGGGCCATATGATGCTCACAATGACTTTGCACTGATATGTTTTTTTGAAGGACCATATCATCATAACCATTTACGTCACCAAAAGTTTTTAATAATTCTGAAGTAATTTCTTGTTTATACCCTTTAAAATATTCTTTAAAAGCCTTTGTAACTCTTCTTGGAGTTTCACGTAATCCTTCTCTGTCAGGATTTTCACCAATCCATCTTAAAATAGTTCTGAAAGCTTCTTGGGCTTCTTTATCAGAAACTTCAGGTTTTTCCTTTAAAATTGTGGTGTTAAAATTTTTAACTATTTTCATAATTTTTAAAATTAATATATAATAAATATTATTAATGCAAATTTCAAATTGTGAATTAATTAAACTTAACCGTAAAAATGTTTAAAAAAAGAGAAAATGTCGCGGAAATAGAAGAGGGAAACCTCTTATCACCAAAATTTGATAACGACGGTCTTATACCAGTCATAACAACTGATCACAAAACAAATGAAGTGTTGATGCAAGGATTTATGAATGAAGAAGCTCTGAGAAAAACAATCGAAACAAAAGAAGCTCACTATTGGAGTAGATCTAGAAAAGAAGTTTGGCACAAAGGAGAAACAAGCGGCTTCGTACAAAAAGTCATTGAACTAAGAATTGATGATGATCAAGACTCAATATGGATGACCGTAAATATTGGTGATGGCGCTAGTTGCCATGTTGGATATAAGTCTTGTTTTTATAGATCAGTACCCCTTGGAAAAATTGAAGATAGTGAAAAAATAAAAATGGAATTTAAAGAAAAGAAGAAAAAATTTGATCCTAATATAGTTTATAAAGATAAACCAAATCCAACTAAAATTTAAATAATATTATTTAAATAAGACAACTAGTAAGAATAATAGTATCGCTTGTAAGAACCAACAAACAACTACAACGCCTAAAGCTTTCCATAGACTTTTATAGTCAAGTGCTTGTCTCACACCAACTACCATACAAGCAAGCATCCATAGAGATGATCCAATAAATGTTACGGTCATTAACTCTGGTGTAAAACCAAAAACTCTTATTATGCCTGGTGCACTTGAAAAACCAATTGTTCTCAATAATTCACCGTGATTACTTTTTGTTTGTTTGTCAGGAAATAATTTTGTTCCAACAATATAAATCAAAAAAGCCCAAAAATACCAACTAGCTAGAGAGAGTAAAGGACCTAAAAGAAAATTTGAAGCACCTAAATGGATGGCACCAATCCCTGCGGCTAAACTTGAAAGTACTACAACTAATGCAGCTTGAAAAGTTGCTGATTTATCGTGTTCAACCTCCTCATATAAATCTGGATCAATTTTAATTGCCCGATATATTCTATTTACAAAACTTTTTTTCATTCAAAATACTTTTAAATTAATTTAGATATAAAATACTTGTATTAAGTAATAATGCAAAAGAAGACCATAACAAATATGGGACCATTAGTAAAAAACTTAATTTAGTTGTTTTATAGTATATCTTCATCAGCCAAATTATAAAAAATAGTATTATCAATAAATTTAATAAAGCTAGAAAGATTTGATGAAAACCAAAAAAAATAATGCTCCAAATTGAATTAAAAAAAATATGAAATAAATAGATTTTGATTGTTTTCTTATCTTTAAAATTGATCCAATTTATCCATACAGCTAGCGACATTAAAATATATAAGCTTGTCCAAACTGGACCAAAAACAGACGCCGGAGGACTAAATGATGGTCTTATTATTTGCGAATACCATGGTTCTTTGTAAATTGATGTAACAACTCCACCTATTGCAGATGCTGAAAATGTAATTAAAACAATAATTAATAAAGATAGATATTTATTATTGAACATAAGTATGAGATATAATTTATTATGAGTGAAAACCAGAGAAAAGTTTGGATTACAGGAGCTAGTAGTGGAATAGGCAAAGCCACTGCTGAAAAATTTGCAAAAGAAAATTGGAAAGTTGCAATTTCTGCTAGAAGAGAAGAAATTTTAAATGAAATGGCAAAAGATCAAAATATTTTTGCTTTCCCAATGGATGTAACTGACCAGAATAAAACAGAGGAAACTTTTAATAAAATTATAAAAGAGTTTGGTGATTTAGACCTTTGTATTTTTAGCTCAGGTACCTATGAGAGAAAGTCAGAAAAAGGATTGAGTGTAGATAATGTAAAAACAGTAATGGAGATAAATTTTCTAGGTGTAGTTGGTTGTGTAAAAGCGGTTCAAGAATACTTTATAAATAAAAAAAGTGGTCATATTTCAATTGTTTCATCACCTGTTGGTTACAGAGGTTTACCAAAATCATCTGGTTATACTGCATCAAAAGCTTCGCTGAACAATTTTACACAGGGAATATATTTCGATTTTAAAAAGTTTAATGTGAGAGTTACTTTGATTTCCCCAGGATTTATCAAGACTGCTTTAACAGATAAAAATGAATTTAAGATGCCATTTTTAAAAGACACTAAATATGCTGCTGATAAGATTTATGATGGTTTAATTAACAAAAAATCATTCGAAATTATATTCCCACCTCAAATAGCTTTGATTTATAAAATCTTTCAGATTCTACCAAATAAAGTTTATAATTTTTTGATAAATAAATTTGTAAATAGATAAAATAGTTTTTAAGATTATATTCAAAATGAAAAAATACGTAATTATATTATTAGTTTTCTATTTGAATTCTATATCTGCTTTATATGCAGAAAATAGTAAACAAGGGAAAATTGATTTTGATTGGTTTAATTCAGAGGAATATAAAATGATAAAAAAAATGCATAATTGTAAAGTTCAGTATCTCGATGGTTCTTTTGGAACATGTAATCCTTACAATTCATATAGAAACCCTAATTTAAGATGAACTCTTCAAAATTAATCACATTTTTTTTTATTTTTTTTGTAGCAGTGTCATGTACACCTAGATCGTTATCTGTTGCTCAAAAAAATGCTTGTATGGCACCAAGTGCGAATTTCAAAGCTTTGGATGCTATTCATTCCACAAAAATTCATGCAATTTTATGGGCTAAGAAATTTGCTAAACAAGCTTCCTCAAAAGAATTGAGCTTAAGTGATAAATGTAGACAAACGCAGATTTTAATTAAAGCTTTGTACGGACTAAGAGACGGTGAAAGTGCTACCTGGGAAAATCCACAAAATAATACATCTGGTAAAATTAAAATTTTAAATACGATTGTTCAAACTGGAATCTGGGGATACGGAGGCTGTAGAGATTATTTATCTTATATAAAAATTGATGATAAATTAGAGACTTTTAAATTTAGAGCCTGCCCTAAAGAATTAGGTGCTTTTGAACTAGTTGATAGTGCAGGTTTTCCGATACCTGGACATTTATATTTTGCGGGTTGGTATTTTTATGATTATAGATTTTTTGAATGAAAAAAATTATTCTTTTATTTATATTCTTGTTTAGCTGTGTAAATACAGGCTCATCTATAAAAGATTCTCCAAGCATAAAAAACGTTCAAAAAGATAAATGTGATATTATTTCTTTTTTTTCATCAAATCAGAATAAGAAAATAGTGAAATGTAATAGTGGTTACAGTTTCCAAATGCCAAATGAAGAAATTGATAGTAAATCATGTAAAATAGAAAGATACAGAATAAATTTAGCTGGTTCTTATACAATTAAAGAAAGCTTGAAATGTAAAGATTTTGAAAATGAAAACATTATTACTATATATTAAAAAAATAAATATTTTAACTCTTTCAATATTATTCGTTTTATTTCCTTCACAAACTAAAAGTGAAAGTCTAAATGTTTTTACTCAAACACCAGTTATAGTTAATCCAGAAAGTGAATATGAAGGCATGTTGTTTGATCTTATACTAGATCAAATGGTTTATCATTATTATAAAATTCCTAGGGACGGAGTTAAAAAACATAACTCAACTTTATTTTTATCTATTAGTGACCCTGCTCACGGAAAAATATATAGTTGGGAAAGTGGAAAATTTTATGGATTAATAAGAATGATTTCATCCAAAAAAGAAAAAGAAAAAATTTGTAGAATATGGCAAGAGGAAATCGGTAAATTTTCTATAGTTGATAATTACGGTAAAAATTCATATCAGAGAGTAACTAGTAAAATTCGTTCAAATAAAGCATGTTTTGATCTTGATGAAGGAAAGTGGGTGATGGTTGATGAAAATTATCACTTTAAAAATTAATTAAAAATAAGTATAAGAAGTTATGAAAAAAGCTTTTGTTATTATAAGCTTATTACTGTTAACTTTCGCATGTTCTTCAACTTATAAAGTTAAACCATATAAAGACAAAACTCCGGATTGGTATATTGTTGATAAAGATGAATGGAGAACAGTTTATGGCAAAGCTCTTGGCGAGTCCGAATCTTTAGAGATGGCTTCACGAAAAGCAGAGGCACTTGCTGTAAGTAATATTATTTTTAAAATTAAAAGTGAAATTGACGCGACAAAAAAAGTTTATTTAGCAGATAGATACAAGAAGATAGACGGAAAAGTATCATCCACTCAAAAAAATAATTTTGAAGAAAAAATAACTATTGCATTAGATAATTATCAAATTTCAAAATATAGAGTATCAAACAAAGAAGTTTTCAGAAATGATGATAATTATAAAGTATTTGTTGAAGTAGCCTTTAAAAAGAAAGAGCTATTCAAGTCATTAGATAAAATCAATATTGATTAAGTTTTTTCCATTATTCATCAGTTTAATTCTTTTTTCATGTGCTAAGCAAAATATAAAATTCCATAAAGCGTGTAATTTTAAAACCATAAAAGGTAAAGAGGTTCTTGTGTGTGATGAGAGGATGTTAAGAAAAGTAAAATCGATTAATTCTAAAAATAGAGATTGTGAAAAATTTGAATATTTGACTGTAATAAATGGTGTAGAAGCAGAAAATGAGGGAATTAAATGCAAAACACCTTATGGTTACGAAGTAATAAGATAATTGAATTTATTTTTTATATTTCATAAGATATTTTTATGAAAAATTTAATTATTATCATAATTTTAGTTATCCTTTTCAGTTCTGAAGTATTAATTTTTAAAAAAAAAAATTGGAATAAATTAGTTGAAAAAACAGGACAGCAATATGAAAAAATTATGGAAAACTTTTAAAGTTCTTCTCTTTTTTTTAATTTACCCATTTTATTCTCATTCTGTCGAATTGAATGAATATGGTTTAAATCATAACAGTTTTTCTGAATTACAAGAACTAAGAACAATATATATCACTGGAGAAGAAGCAAATTATATAGACCCAGAAGACACTGAAAACTTAGCTAATATAAAAGATTTTTATTTAAATATTAATTTTTTATCTGATGAGGAAAATACAATTTATCAATTTTGCTGTAGATCTAAAAGTGATCTCAACGGATTCTATAAGGGCACAATAAATGGAGCAAAAGAAAAATTTAAAACCTTAAGTCCTAGAGAGGTTCATGGCTTAGATAAGCAAATTGAAGTAAAAAATTATTTAGTATTTGATAAGGGCAAATTAACAAAATCAGTTTATATTAAGGATAATAAATATAATATTTTGCAAATAACCCCTGAAAAAAAAACTTACTCACTGCTTTTTAATTCTCAATTAAAATTCAAAAATACTATTCCATCATTGGATAAAGTTAATTGGCGCGATATACCTTTAAGTGATTTTGCTTTATTGATAGAGCTTAGACCTAATTATACCCAAATCTCAGATGTAGCTTCAAGTGTTACTCTTTTTAAAATACCAAAAATGGGTTTGTTTATTATTTCAGATGAAAAAAGTAATAAGGTGATTTATACAGACGAAAATCTTAAAAAAGTAAAATATCACGGAGATTATAACGAAAATGCTGATTTACAAAATCCGTCTAGTTTTCTAAATCCAACATTATTAAATTTTTTACCTACCGAATTCAAAAAAATATTAGATAAAGGACGAGAAATAAATTCAAATTATCCATTAAATTACAATTTAGATGACATTATGAATTTAGTAAGCAATGTTGAAACATTTTACGCTGACAATGTTAATTTTGCTAAACAAAAAGAAAGTGAGCTACAAAGTGCAATACAAAAAAAACAAGCTGAACTCAAAGCAGAGCAGGATAGGATTAAAGCGGAAGAATTAAAAGCTGCTCAAATAGAAGAAAGAAAAGCGCAAGAAGAACGTCAAAAAATTTTAGATCAAAAAGCTGAAGAAGAAAATCAAAGAATGTTAGCCGAATATGAGGCGGCAGAAGCTGAAGAAAAAAGACAAAAATATTTGCAATATGGTCTGATAATTCTCTTAATTGGTGGATTAATTGCTTTTATATTTTTCACTAATTTTTTAGATAATTTACAAAAATTTTTAAAGCAAATATTTAGTAAATTTAAAAAGAAGAAAGTGAAAAGTTACTTACCTAAGGATTATGGAAAAAAGAAAGGTAAACAAAAAAAACAACTGGGCATCTGGTGGGCTGATTGGGCTAATAGTTATGAAAAACCATTATCTGCAACACTAATTGTCACTTTTAGTTATATAGTAGGTGTGATCGTAGTTTCCCAGATCTTAAAAATTACAGAACTTGAAAATAATGATAACGTAATTTCTATTACGGTTATATTATTCCTGGTTCCCGTTTATCATATATTTAAGCTTTGGGCAGGAATAATTCATTATCATTGCCCTAAGTGCAAAAGAATACATGCTGGTGAAATATATTCATCTGCCCATATTGGATCACAGCAAAGAGCAAAAAAATACAGAGTTCAAGATAATAGAACGTTAAAATATAGAGATCACCGAGGTATTGGCCAAAGGCACAACTATACAATAGAAAGAGACGAAACTGGTGTTGAACAAGTTGATACTTATCATAATAAAGCTAAGTGCCTACTTTGTAACCATAAGTGGGAATATAATTCTTCAACATCAACAAGGGTACGATAAACATTAGAAATCTATGTTTATTAATAGAGAATAAAATCTTTCAATATTTTTTTAATTTTTAACAAAAACCACAGTCAAATCAGCTACTCTAAAACCAAACTTTGTCATTTTAGCTCTGTTGATTGCAATGGTGTCACTTTGTTTAAATATCCAATCATCAAATGTGATTTTTATTTCTTTTCCTTTTACAGGGACAAGTAAAACATACTCTAATTTGAAAGCTGATCCATAAGAGAAACCTTTTGCTGTTCCAACAACATCTGCAGCTGTACCCTCATAATTATGTTCATCTTTTTTTATAATTTTCCATTGTCTTGTTTGAACTTCGCCATCTGACCAATTAAATTTTTCGTCAAGAATTAATTGTTTACCGTCCCACTTTCCATCTAGGTCCGCTGAAAATTGTCTTGTAACTTTACCACCTCTATTTTGAAGCACACCATACGCTTTGACATTTCCATTTAAAAATTCCTCAATAATTAGTCTTGGTTTTTGATCTTTAAAGTCTTCTGGTTTCATTCCTGCTACACAATTCGTTAAAAACAATGTTAAAAATAAGGTTAAAATATATCTCATTTTTTATTCATTCCTAAATGAAAATTGTATTAAATCAATATTTTTAGCTCTAAAACCAGCCTCACAATAAGAAAAATAAAAATCCCAGATTTTTTTAAATGAATTATCAAAACCTTGTTGTGAAATATTATTCCAAGAACCTATAAAGTTTTCTCTCCATTTACTCAACGTATGTGAGTAATGTATACCGTATGAATTATATCCACTCAAAGTTAGTCCAGTTTTCTTTGTGTAATCTTTTATTGATTGTAAGGAAGGTAAAAAACCTCCTGGAAAAATATATTTTTGTATAAAATCCTGGTTTTTTTTGTATCTATCAAAAAGTTCATCTTTAATAATAATTGCTTGAATAGCCCCAACCCCATTCGGTTTAAGATTATTCTTAATTGTTTTAAAATATCTATTTAAATTCTTCTCTCCGACTGCTTCGATCATTTCTATAGAGGCTATTGCATCATATTTATCTTTCAAATCTCTGTAATCTAAAAATTTTACTTTAACTTTATTTTGTAAACCTAAAAGGTTTATTCTTTTTTTTGTAAACTCAAATTGTTTTTGTGAGATCGTGATACAATCAAGTTGAACATCATAATTTTTTGCAAGATGTTCAGCAAAACCACCCCATCCACATCCTATTTCTAAAATTTTATCTCCCGGTTTTGGTTTTATTAAATTTATAAGTTTATTGTATTTATTAATTTGAGCTTTTTCTAATTCTTGACCAGGTTTATCAAAAATACCACATGAATAAGTTAATGTTTTATCTAGCCAAGTAGAGAAAAATTCATTGCCTAAGTCATAATGTTTTGAAATATCTTCAACACTTTTTTTCTTTGTGTTTGATATAAAAAGTTTTTTGAAAATACTGCTTATACCTGAAATATTTAATATTCCTGAAAATTCGTGGGTTATGTTTATATTTTTTGCAGTTAACTCAATCAAAGAAGGTAAATTTAAAGTCTCAAATTCGTTTTTAATATAACTCTCTCCTAAAGCACTACTACCTCCCCTTATAATATTAAAATAAAACTTTGGATTATGGATTTTAATTTTTGCTGATAAAGAACTTTCTTGATTTCCAAATTGATGTATTTTTCCATCGTAGTTTTCTAGTGAAAGCTTTCCATCCTTAATATAGTTCAATTTTTTTAGAACGAAATTTTCAGAGATTTTATAAGGACTAAAATTCATTTTTCTACAGATAAATTATTTTTAACTTTCGAATTTTTCTTAACAAGTTTAACTCCTTTCTTCCACAACCTTAATGCTTCAAAGTGTATCGCCATTATAATTTTTATAGTCATCATTGGGTGTTTAATGAAATTTTGAACTAATTTTTTTGTGGATATTTGTTCTTTCTTTCCAATCTGGCATGCTGAAAGTAGCATCCCCTCATTGTCAGTTTGTTTAATAAATATACTTAAAGTTTCCTTTGGTTCGGCTAATCTAAAATTATAAGCAGTTTCCATCTCCATGAATGGCGATACATAAAGCTTTTTATTACAAGTTTGTGTAATTATTTTTTCATTTTTTTGAACCGGAAAAATATAAGTATGTTGCTCATTAAAAGTATTCTTTACTTCATAAAGAATTGCTCTTAATTCGTTATTTTCATTGTAGCAATAAAAAATGCTTAATGGATTGAAAACATAACCAAAAATTCTTGGGAAACATAAAAGTTTAATCTTTGTAACTTTAAAATTTATATTATATTTTTTTAAACTTTTCATAACCCAGTCTCTAAGATTGCCGCCATCCCTGTCACCATGATCTTTATTATAAAAACTAAATATATTAAATTTATTGAATGAAAAAATTGATATTTTTTTTTGTAAATCCCCAAGTTCATCTAAATCAAAGAAAATAGAAAAGGTTTTATATGAAAAAAAATGTCTTTTCGGTTTAAATCTTCGATGCGTTACTATACCTTTGTATATACACGTCTCCATCATTCCCCTCGAATTGTTTGAGCATTTCAAGAGAGGATTTTAATCCATCCTCGTGAAAACCATAACCAAAATAACTTCCTGAAAACCATACCCTTTTATTTCCCTGCAAGTCTTTTAAACGATTTTGCATCTCAAAACTTTTATTATTTAAGTATGGGTGAGTAAAATTTATTTTTTTAATAATTTTACTGTCTTTGATTTTTGTAATTGGATTTAAAGTAAGAAAGTAATTTATATTTGTATCTAAATTTTGTAGTTTATTTAACCAGTATGTAACACATGTTTTTGTTAAATCTTTTTTTGATATAGAATTCCAACTTGACCAAGCGTTTGTTTTATTAGGCATCAAATCCACATCTGTATGTAAATACGCCTCATTAGATATATATGTAAATTCATTAAGAATTTCTTTTTCATCATTTGAAGGATTATCGATGAGTTTTAAACTCTGGTCAGCGTGACATGCTAACACTACATGATCATAGTCTCTATATTCACCAGGGGTATTAATAAAAATTCTTACATTGTCATCACTTCTTATGATTTTTTTAATTTCATAATTTTTAAAATATTCTCCATTAATTTTATCTAAAACTTTAGAAACATAATTTCTACTTCTATTTGTAACTGTGTACCACTGGGGTCTATCTTTTAATTTGAAAAGACCATGGTTATTAAAAAAATTTAAAAATAATTCAAATGGTATATCTCTAGCCTTAGAGAATGGCATAGACCAAATTGCAGCTACCATTGGTATTATATGATAATTGACAAAATATTTTGAAATCTTTGAATTGTCTAAATAATTACCCAGGGTTAAATTCTTCAAATCTTTTTTTAACAATACTGGTGCAGATTTATAAAAAGATATAATTTCATAAATCATTTTAATAAAATTAAAATTAAAAAGATTATTTTTTCTTGCAAATAATGAATTAAATCCGGTTCCTCCGTATTCTATATTCGAATCCTTTACAGAAACCGAAAAAGACATATCACTTTTCTCATAGGGTACTTTTAATTCTTCAAAAAAATTAATTAAATTTGGATAAGTAGTTTTATTAAAAACAATAAAACCAAGGTCTACTGGTACTTTTTTATTTTTTTCCTTTATATCGAAAGTATATGAGTGTCCGCCAAAATGATCATCTTTTTCAAAAAGATCAACTTCATTTTTTTTGGATAGATAGTAAGCAGATGATAATCCCGAAATTCCAGATCCAATGACGGCAATTTTCATTAAATTTATGCAGCCTCATCCTTGTATTCATCGAGACTTGGACAAGTACAAACTAAATTTCTGTCTCCATACACATTGTCTACTCTTGCTACTGGTGGCCAGAATTTATTATCTTTTAAATATTCTTTTGGAAACGCAGCTTCTTCTCGAGTGTAAGAATGTTTCCATTCATTAGAACTTAACTCTAAATAAGTATGAGGAGCATTTTTTAGAGGATTATCTTTTTTGTCAAAATTTCCTTTATCAACTTTGTCAATTTCCTCTTTGATTGATATTAATGCGTTACAAAAACGATTCATTTCGTCTAATCCTTCACTTTCAGTTGGCTCTATCATCAATGTTCCTGCAACAGGCCAAGACATTGTTGGAGCGTGGTAACCGTAGTCGATCAGTCTTTTTGCTATATCTTCTTCTGAAATTCCTGATTTAGCTTTAATAGGTCTTAAATCAATTATACACTCGTGAGCAACGTTTCCATTTTTTCCAGTGTATAAAACTTTATAAAATTTTGATAATCTTTTTGAAATATAGTTTGCATTTAAAATTGCTACTTGAGATGCCTTTTTTAAACCTTCAGCTCCCATCATTTTAATATACATCCATGATATAACTAAAATACTTGAGCTTCCCCAAGGGGCAGCGGATACTGAACCAAGGCTTTTATCAGTGCCAATACTTTTTATAACTGAATGATTTGGTAAAAAATCTTCTAAATGTTTTGCACATGCTATCGGACCCATACCTGGTCCACCACCACCGTGAGGTATACAAAATGTTTTATGAAGGTTTATGTGGCAGACGTCTGGACCAAATTTACCAGGTTTAGCAATTCCAACTAAAGCATTTAAATTTGCACCATCCATATATACTTGGCCGCCAGCTTTGTGAACGTAGTCGCATATTTCTGTAATCTTTTCTTCAAAAACTCCATGTGTCGAAGGATATGTAACCATTAGTGCCGCGAGATCATTAGAGTATTTGTCAACTTTACTTTTTAAATCTTTTAAGTCTACATTTCCGTCTTCATCGCAATTCACAACAACAACTTTCATACCACACATTTGTGCACTAGCTGGATTAGTTCCATGTGCAGATTCTGGAATTAGACATATATTTCTATTTTTTTGTTTATTGTTGATATGATATTTTCTAATTGTCATTAATCCAGAGTATTCCCCTTGTGCTCCAGAATTTGGTTGAAGCGAGACAGCATCAAAACCAGTAATTTCTTTTAAATCATTTATTAAGTCATTAAACAAAACCTTATAACCTTTCATCTGATCCTCGGGTACAAATGGATGAGGTAAAGAAAATTCTTTCCATGTAACTGGTATTAGCTCAGCTGTTGCATTTAGCTTCATTGTACAAGAACCTAGGGCAATCATCGATCTATTTAGGGCAATATCACAATCTTCTAGTCTCTTAAGATATCTAAGCATCTCTGTTTCTGAGTGGTATTTATTAAAAATTGGATGGGTCAAATATTTTGAGGTTCTTAATAGATTTTTTGGCAAATTATTCAGCTCTACGTTCACCGAGTTATCATATTCTTTTTTAACTCCAAATACTTTCAGAAGAATATTTACATGCTTTATCTTCTTTACTTCATCAAAAGCAACCGATAAAGTTTTTTTGTTTACCCTCCTTAAGTTTATTTTTTCTGCTAAAGCTTTATTAAAAATGGTTTCAGTTTTTTCATTTGTTTCAATTGTGACTGTATCAAAAAAGCTTTTAGAAAATATTTTAAAACCATTCTCCTCTAAGCTGTCAGCAAATATTTTTGCAAGTTTCGATGTTCTATTTGCAATTTTTAAAATACCTTCAGGTCCATGATAGATTGCATAAGCAGCTGAAATTATTGCCAAAAGTGCTTGGGCAGTACAAATATTACTTGTCGCTTTATCTCTTCTTATGTGTTGTTCCCTTGTTTGAAGAGATAATCTAAAAGCCTTTTTTCCATGTCTATCAACTGAAACACCAATTATTCTACCTGGCATGGATCTTTTAAATTCCTCTTTTGTTGCAAAAAAAGCTGCATGCGGGCCACCATATCCCATGGGAATACCAAATCTTTGAGCACTACCAACAGCAATGTCTGCGCCAAGTTCCGCAGGAGTTTTAAGTCTTGCTAGTGATAAAAGATCACAAACCATTATTGCCTTGCCTTCTCTTTTATGAATTAAACTAATGGCCTCGCTTGGGTCTTTTATGTCTCCTAAAGTTCCTGGGTAAGCTAAAACCCCACAAATTATTTTATCTTCGATTTTATTTAGTTCTTTATCTTCACTACCAACGATAATTTCTATCCCGAATGGCTCAACTCTTGTTTTGATAATATCTATTGTTTGTGGGTTACAAGAACTTGATACAAATATTTTTTTTGAATCACCTTTGTCTAATCTTTGACAAAGACCTACTGCTTCTGCAGCAGCAGTCCCTTCGTCCAATAATGAAGCATTTGCGATATCCATTCCGGTCAAATCCATAATGACTTGTTGGAAATTTAATAACATTTCTAATCGACCTTGTGCTACCTCTGGCTGATAGGGCGTGTAAGAAGTATACCAACCAGGATTTTCCAATATATTTCTTAGTATTACGTTAGGAGTAATTGTATTGTAATAACCCATTCCAATAAAATTTCGATAAATTTCGTTTCTCTTAGAAAGTAGCTTTAATTTCTTTAAAGCATCATTTTCTGACATTGGTTGGTCAATTTTTAAATTATCTTTTATAAGTATTTTTTGAGGAACAGTTTTTTCTATTAAGTCCTCAAGAGATTGAGCACCAACTTTTTTGACCATGGTATTTTCTTCATGACTTGTTGGTCCAATATGTCTTCGAATAAATTCTTTAGAAGTATCTTCAATCATATTAATTAGGGTTGTCCTTTACAAATTTTTCATAATCAGTTTGATTCATTAAAGTATCTAATTCAGATTTATTTTTGATTTTTATTTTAAAAAACCAACCATTATTTTCAGGATCTTTATTAACATTTGATGGGTCATCGACAATTGGTTGGTTAGTTTCTAATATCTCTCCAGATACAGGAGTATAAACATCACTTGCGGCTTTTGTTGACTCAACAACTGCTGCTTTTTCCTCTTTTTCCAAACCTTTTCCTTTTTCAGGAAGCTCAACGAAAACAATATCTCCTAACATTTCAGTAGCGTGTTTGCTTATACCAACCGTTGCTGTTTCCCCGTCTAACATTATCCATTCATGTTTTTTTGAATATTTTTTTTCACTCATTTTTTCCTCCTATTTAACATAGCTTTTTTTATAAAATGGTAACTTAGAAACCACAGCATCATGTTTTTTTCCTCTTACTTCTAACAAAATTTTATTATTAATCTCAGAAAATTTACTTTGAATATAGCCCATCGCAACAGGTGCGTTAACGCTCGGACCAAATGTTCCGCTAGTTACAACACCAATCTCATCACCAGAAGATGAGAATATTTTAGTGCCCTCTCTTGCTATAATTCTTCCAGATGGTTTAATACCAACTCTTATTTTTGAAACACCATTTTTTAAATCGTTTTGTATATTTTCCCAACCTTTAAAACCACCCTCTTCTCTTCTTCTTTTTGAAATCGCCCATTTTAAATTTGCCTGAATAGGACTAATATCTTGGTTTAGTTCATGGCCATATAAACACAAACCTGCTTCCAATCTAAGTGTATCTCTCGCTCCAAGACCTATTGGTTTAGCTCCTTTGTTAGAAAGAAGTTTTGTAAAATTTTCTGCATTTGTGTTTGATAAAGAGATTTCAAAACCATCTTCGCCTGTATAACCTGATCTTGTGACATAAATTTTTTTTCCTTGAAATTTAAAGTAATCTCCATTCATAAACTTAAGTTGTTTTACACCTGGGATTATAGATTCTAAAATAGTTTCTGATTTTGGACCTTGTAAAGCTACAAGAGAAAGATCTTTTTTTAATTCATATTTACTATCTGAGTCTAAGCATTTTGCTATTTCTTTAGTGTCGTTATCCTTACAGGCTGCATTCAATATAATATTAAAACCTCCCTCAACTCTTGTGATAATTAGGTCGTCAATCACTCCACCTTTATCATTTATCAAAAAAGAATATTTAGATTGATTTATTTTAATTTCTTTAAAATCCAATGGAATGATTTTTTCTAAACTTTGCTCTAATGACTTGCTTCCTGAAATAAAAAGCTGCCCCATATGTGAGACATCGAAAAAACCTGCTGTCTGTCTTGTGCTAATATGTTCCTTAACAATGCCGTCTTTATATTGAATAGGCATTTCATATCCAGCAAAGGGAACAAACTTTGCTCCTAAGTTTTTATGAAAATTGTATAAAGCTGTTTTTTCCATATTTGTAATAACCCTTCATTTTCCCCATCTGTCTAAGAACCTGAGAGATTTGCTCCTTCGGTGAGGCCTAAGCCTGCTTTCCAGAGTTATTACAATAACGGTCCTTTTGCCTGAGAGTTTCCAGGGAGGTTGCTCCTTCGGCGCTATATTTAAATAGTCTCTCCCGTTATGATTTTTTATAACACAAAATTTGGATTAATTATACTTTTTTATAATCTAAGCTTTTCATAACTACAGCGGAAAGAATAATCATTCCTCCAACTAGTACACTTATTGGTGGTATTTCATTATAAAATAGCCAAACCCATATTGGGGCAAATATAGATTCCATTAACATTAATAAACCCACCATTACTGCAGGTGTTGTTCTGGAACCTATCGTTATAAAAATAAAACCAAAAGCTAATTGAGGTACACCAAGTAAAAATGCTAACCAAATATCTTTTGTGGATATAGCAAAATTTTCGAGTAAAAGTAAACCATACAGGCAGCTCAATATACCTGCGTAAAATATTGCAGGTATCATATCCACTTTTGGATATTTTCTTATTATTAAAACTAACACTGAAAAGTTTATTGGAATAGTCAAAGCAGCTAAATTTCCTTTTAAAGATCCGGTCCCAAGTGAATCCCCAATCATCAAAGTTACGCCAATCATTGCTAACATAATTGCAACATATCCCCGCGGTGAAATTTTTTCTTTTAAAAAAATGTAGGCCACTATCGGTAAAAAAACTGTTTGAGTGCTAATAATAAAAACTACATTAGCAACAGTTGTTTCCATCATAGAATACATGTAAGCAACAAAGTTAGTTGATAGAAACAATCCGCCTATAAGCCCAGGCACTCCTGCTTCTTTAATTTTTTTAAATGTTTTTTTTCCATAAGTTAACAAAATAAAAGCTATTAACACCCAAAGAAAAAATATTGATCTATAAAAAAGAATTTGCCAAATACTAGCGCTTTCAAAAGTTCTTAAAATGAGGCCACCCCAGCTTAGACAAAATCCACCTGTAAGAATAAGAAGTGGACCAGGTATTTTATAAACAAAATTCATTTAGAATTTTCTTACATAGTCTTGAAAAGCATTTTCCGCAACTGCCAAATTGACCAATTTAAATTTAATAGTTGTACCTGGAGTTTTTTGAACTAATTTATCATAGTCAGCGGTTATCACATTGGCTATTTTTGGATATCCGCCAATCGTTGGGTGATCTGAAAGAAGAATTATAGGTTGGCCATCACCAGGTACTTGGATTGATCCTTTTGTGATCCCTTCAGATTTTATATTTTTATTAACAATGTTTTCAAGTTTAACACCTTCTAATCTCATTCCCATTCGATCAGTTAGTTTTGTAACTTTATACTCTTTTGAAAAAAAATCATCTTGGCTTTTTTTTGAAAAGTAATGTACTTGTAGTCCCTGCATAACTCTGATGGTATTATCTTTATCAAAATCAAATTCAATTTTCTTTGATTTATTTGTTTGATGGGATTTTTTAAAAAAAATTTTATCATCAATCTTTAGTTTATTTCCATTATTCGGACCAATTTTTGCTTTAACTAATGTGGATACACTTCCTTTGACCTCTTCAATTTTGAAGCCACCAAATATTGAAAAATAACCATAGACAGAATTAATTGTTGATAAAATATCAATCTTATCTCCATTAGAAATTTGAAAACTTTCATTGGACTTTCCTTTTATTATTTCACTATTTTTTTTGATTAAATTAAAATTAACTTTTCCTGAAACAGCCACCAATGCATTTTCTCCATTCATCTCAAGTAAAGGTCCCTGATATGCAAATTCTAAAGCTCCTTCTGATATTTTATTACCAACTAATTTATTTGAATTACAAAATGATAGTTGATCCATACTGCCACTAGCAACAATGCCAAGATGCTGTAATCCAAATCTACCTAAATCTTGAAAAGTTGAATTAATACCTGGTCTTAATACTTTAAAATAATTATTCATTTTTAAATAAAGTAAATTCTTTTTTTGATATAGACTTAAATTTTACGGTATCCCCAGGTGATAAAATACTTGTGTTTGTTTTATTTATATTAAAAAGCTCGAATGGGGTTCTTCCAATTATATTCCATCCACCTGGACTTTCGAACGTGTATATTGTGCAGAACTTTTCGACTATACCCACAGAACCTTTGTTAATTCTTATACGTGGTGTATCTAACCTATCGTGATAAAGATTTTTATTGAGATCACCAAGGAAGGGTTGTCCTGGTACAAAACCTATCATATAAACAAAAAAATTTGTTTCAAGATGTTTAGATACTATTTCTTTAAAATTCAATTTAGTTTTTTCTTCTAATCTTTTTATATCTAAAGCAAATTCTTCATCATAACATATTGGGATTTCAACAGTTTTTGTGTTTTCAGGTAAATTTATTTTTGAATAATCATTACTTTTAATAAATTCTATTATTTGGTTTGATTTAATTTGTCCTAACTCAAAATTAATTATTAATTTATTATATGATGGTGTGTAATTTAATATTCCTTTAATTTTTCTTCTATTTACTGAGTCTTGAATAAAATTAAAAAGTTTTATTACTTCTTTATTTGTATTTTTATTGACTTCATCACCGAAATCACAAGTGATGCCACAGTCTCCGATATTACTTATTTTTTTCAACATAAATTGATATAATAGATATTATATAAAGGTTTAAAATATGGAAATTAATATTAATTGTGATCTTGGAGAAACTTCAAAGTTCTGTTCTACAAAAAACGACCCTTTATTATTGGGTATAGTTAATTCAGCTAATGTTGCTTGTGGGTACCATGCTGGAGACGTACCTACCATGAAAAAAACAGTAGAAATTTCAAAAAAAAATGGTGTTAGCATAGGCGCCCATCCATCATTTAATGACCCAGAAAATTTTGGTAGAAAAAGGTTAAATCTAACTTCTAAAGAAATAAATAAATTAATAATAGACCAAATTAATATTTTATCTGAAATTGCTGAGAAAAATTCAATGAAAGTTACACACGTTAAACCTCATGGTGCATTAAATAACATGGCTTGTGAAGATTTTGAATTAGCAAGCGTAATTTCAAAATCTATTATTAATGCAAATAAAGATTTAATTTTTTTAGTTCCTACAGGATCACAAATGGAGAAGGCAGGGAAAAAACTTAAAATGAAAGTTGCAGCAGAAATTTTTGCTGATAGAAATTATGAAGATGATGGTAATTTAGTTTCAAGGTCTAAGAAAAATGCACTTATAACAGATCCGGAAGAAGCAAAAAAACATGTTATTAAAATGGTTCAAAATCAAGCTTTAAATTGTTTTTCAGGTAAACAAATCCCATGCGAAATTGATTCTATTTGTGTTCATGGTGATGGAAAGAGTGCTGTAAAAACTGCTCAAGAGATTAAGTATGGATTAATAAAATCTAAAGTTTCATTAAAGTCTTTGGATCAATTAAAGAAATTTATATAATTTTATTCCAATTCAATAGTGCTTGGAGGTTTAGAGGTCACGTCGTAAAGAACTCTGTTTATTCCATTTACAGAGTTGATAATTCTATTAGATACCTTCTGTATAAAAGTTTTGTCGAAATTATAAAAGTCTGCGGTCATTCCATCGAGTGAGGTAACTGCTCTTAACATACATGTATATTCATAGGTTCTGCTGTCTCCCATGACACCAACGGTTTTTAAAGGAAGAAGAGCTGCATAAGCCTGCCAGATCTTATGATAAAGATTTGATTTTTTTAATTCATCAATAAATATGAAATCTGCTTCCTGTAACACTTTAATTTTATATTTTGAAATTTTTCCTGGTATTCTTATAGCAAGACCGGGTCCTGGAAAAGGATGTCTTTGAAGTATGGCTTTTGGAACTGATAATTCTTTTCCTAATTTTCTTACTTCATCTTTAAATAGTGTTTGCAAAGGTTCTACTAATGAAAATTTCAAATTTTTTGGTAATCCTCCTACATTGTGGTGTGACTTAATTTTTGAGGTAGGACTTCCAGTGACGGACCTGCTTTCTATCAAATCTGGATATAAAGTACCTTGGGCTAAAAACTTAATTTTTTTTGCCTTTCTTTCAAAAAGCTTTATAAAAAGTTTACCAATAATTTTTCTTTTCAATTCAGGATCAGTAACATTTTTTAATTTATTTAAAAAAAGTTTAGAAGCATCAACATAAATTAAATTAGATTTTAATTTTTTTTTAAAAGTTTTTACAACTTCTTTTTCCTCGTTTTTTCTTAGAAGACCAGTGTTTATAAAAACACATTTTAATTTTTTACCGATTGCTTTGTTTAATAAGAATGCAACCACACTACTATCAACGCCTCCAGATAAAGCGCATATAACTTTTTCATTTTTCACTTTGTTTTTGATATCATTAATTATTAAATCTTTTTGTTTTCTAAGACTCCACATTTTTTTTGTGCGGCATATATTCAATACAAAATTCTTTAAAATTATTTTTCCATTTTCGGTATGAGTAACTTCAGGATGAAACTGTACTCCGTAAAGCTTTTTTTTTTCATTTGATATAATTGCAAATTTTGAGTTCTGCGTTGAAGCTATTTTTTTAAATCCACTTGGTATTTTAGCTACAATATCTTGGTGGCTCATCCAGACAGAATTATTTTTATTTTTGAAAAAATTTTGAGTTAAAGGACATTTTTTGTCACTTTTAATTTGTGCAAATCCAAATTCTCTTGTTTTTGATATTTTTACCCTGCCTCCAAATTTCTTTGCTAATATTTGATGTCCGTAGCAAATTCCAAGAATAGGTTTTTTTAAATTTAAAATGTTATCAGGAAGATTTAAAGAATTTGATTTAGTTATAGTTAAAGGCCCACCGGATAGAATTATGCCTTTAATAAATTGATTTTGTTTGATTTTTTTTGATTTATTAAAATTTATTATTTCAGAGTAAACACCAATCTCTCTGACTTTTCTTGCAATTAACTGTGTAACTTGTGAGCCATAATCTACAATAATTATTTTTTCTAAGTTGTCTTGATTCATTTTTATTTTATGACTTGATCCACATTGTGAACCATGCTTTCATAAAAACCAGCTTTACTAATTTTCACGAACTCGCCTCTTTTTTGTAAGTCATTGATCGTCTTAGCTCCTAAATATCCCATTGAAGATCTCAATCCACCAGTTAAATTATAAATAATTTTATTTACTGGGCCTTTAAATTTTACTATTCCCTCTACACCTTCTGGGACAAATTTCGAAATATCTTTGAATTTTTTTTGATAATACCTGTCTGCTGAGCCAACCGACATAGCGCCAGCAGATCCCATGCCTCTAAAAGTTTTATATAATTTACCTTTACGTTTTAAAATTTTTCCTGGACTTTCTGTTGTTCCTGAAAAGAGTGATCCAATCATTACAGCGTCAGCTCCAGCAGCTATAGCTTTTGCTAAATCACCTGAAAATTTAATTCCTCCATCTGAAATAATTTTAGTTTTACTTTTTCCTAAAGCTTTTTTTACATCTAATATTGCACTCAACTGTGGTACACCGACTCCAGCAACCAGTCTTGTAGTACAAATTGATCCTGGTCCAATTCCAACTTTTACTATATCAACCCCGCAACTCGCCAAAAATTTAGCAGCCTTCCCAGTAGCAATGTTACCTGCGCAAAGTGGTATTTTTTTTGCAATTTTTTTAACCTTATAAATCATTTTTGAAACTTTTTGTGTATGCCCATGAGCAGTGTCTATTACAATCATATCAACGTTTGCTTCTATAAGTTTTTTTACTCTATCTAAGTCATTATTATTTACGCCTATAGCAGCACCTACTACAAAGTTTGCCTTTTTAACTTTCTTAATTTCACTAACTTGCGCATCTACTGATAAGTTTCTATGAATAACTCCAATTCCTCCCATCTTAGCAATAGCTATTGCCATTTTAGACTCGGTTACAGTATCCATTGCAGATGAAATTAGTGGAATCTGTAAATTCAATCTTTTATGCAAAGTGATTTTTGTGATTGTTTCGTTGGGTACGACCGAAGACTCTTGAGGAACAAGGCTTACGTCGTCAAATGTGAGCGAATCTTTTATACTTCCCATATTTAACTATATATAAAATATTCACGAATCCAATCAGATTATTGCTGCGACTTAAATAACATTGGATATAATTAAGAAATTAAATAAAATTTAATATTACTTATAAACATGTTTAAAAAAATATTTATAATTTTAATCGCAACATTTATATTCGCTCAGTATTTAGGTGTTTCTCATGGGGCAAGCAGCGATAGCAGCAGTGATAGTGGTTCAGATAATTATATGGATCAGTACAAATCTGCCAAACAGTTTATTTCTAGAGCTGAAAAACTTGAGAAAAAAGATAAAATTGATAGAGCAACTAAGTTATACGTTAAAGCTTTAGACAAATTACAGGAAGCTCACAAACAGGATAGAAACAATCCAGATATTTTAAATTACTTAGGTTTTACATTAAGAAAAACCGGAAAATTTGAAGAAGCTGAGAAATACTACTTGGCTGGTCTCAAAATAAAACCAAATCATAATGGTATCAACGAATACTTGGGCGAATTATACGTTCAAACAGGGAGAATTGAGCTCGCTAAAGAAAGATTAGCAGTATTAAAAAATTGTAACTGTGAAGAATACGCTGAACTTAAAGAAGTAATAGAAAAAAATTAAATGCATGTAGTTGAAGTCTTTGGAAGAATATTTATATCTTCATTGTTCATTATTGAAGCTGTAAGAAAATTTTTTTCTCCTGATGAAGGCATGATGTATATGTCTCAATACGGTGTTCCCGAAGTTCTTTTTTATCCATCGTTAGTCTTTGAATTTATAGTTCCATTAGTTTTAATAGCAGGTTTTAAAACTAGAATTGTGGCTTCCATTTTATTTTTATTTGTTTTAACAGTTACACTTATTTTTCACACCGATTTCAGTAATAGTATGCAGTTAATATCTTTTTTGAAAAATACCGCTATTATGGGAGGACTATTAATAATCATTTCAAACAAACCACAAATGTGTAGTATTGATTATTATTTAGAATCAAAAAAAAGGTAATTAATTTTGCCAAAAGAAAAAGATATTTATAAATTATTTAAACCACAACTTACTCCTAAAGAAATGCTAGAGCTTGGCGTCTTTGGTGGATCATACTTTAAAGATAAAGAGATGAAAGAATTTCCTAAATCATGGTTTACGAAAGCTAAACTAAGTAAAAGTTTTGATGTTGAATTAAATAGATTCAAAATAAAATCGGGATTACCAAGAGAGGAATGGATTAAAAAGGGATGGATTTTTAAAGAAGATCCGCTTGGATGGTTTCAGTGGTATTGCAGGTATTCAAATGGCAGAAGAATTAAAGGTATGGATGAAGTTCAAATTCAAAGATGGTTAAATTTTACTAGACACGTAAAGGCAATAGCAAAAAATTGTGATAAGAATGATTTATCTTGTAGAAGAAGACAAAGACAAGCAATACTTCAATGGGCTTATGACCCATTCATTTGAGTGGTTGTATCATTTGCTCGGGAAGCCACAAGGCTAACTGCGGAAAAGAAATAATAATAACTACTGCTAAAATCATTAAAAGAAATAACGGAAAAGCACTTCTTGCTATAAAGCCCATATCTCTTTTTGCCATTCCTTGAAGGACAAATAAATTAAAACCAACTGGTGGAGTAATTTGCGCCATCTCAACAACTATAACTAAATAAATTCCAAACCAAATCATATCAAATCCCGCTTGTCGTATCATGGGTTCAATAATTGCCATGGTAAGAACTACAGCAGATATTCCATCCAAAAACATTCCAAGAATTATATAAAAAATTGTTAAAACTAAAAGCAACATGTAAGGAGACAACTGAAGTGTATCTATAAATACAGCTAAATTTTTTGGTAATCCCGTAAATGCCATTGCTAACGTCAAAAAAGATGAGCCAGCTAAAATAAAAGCTATCATACAAGAAGTCTTGGTTGCGCCTAATAATGATTTACTAAAAGATTCCTTTGTTAAACTTTTCTGAAAAAAGGATAATACTAATGCACCCAATACACCGAGCGATGCTGCTTCTGTGGCTGTTGCTATACCGGCATAGATTGAGCCAATTACTGCAAAAATTAAAAGTATAACAGGTAATAATTGCCCAGATTGTTTTACTTTATCAATAAATGAGAAATCTTCACTTATCACTGGCATTATTTTTTTATTTTTAAGGGACCAGCCAACTACATAAATCATGAACAATAGAGCAAGCCCAATACCCGGGATTATTCCAGCTATAAAAAGTTTAGCTATAGATTCTTCAACCGTAACACCATAAATAATTAATATTATTGAAGGTGGGATCAAAAGTCCTAAAGTTCCTGAACCTGCTAAGGTTCCAAGCAGAAATCTTTCAGGATAATTTCTTTTTCTTAATTCTGGGATAGACATTTTCCCAACTGTTGCAACGGTTGCTGCTGATGATCCAGAAATAGCTGCAAATATTGCACAACCTAAAATATTTACATGTATCAATCCTCCAGGTAATTTTGATAACCAAGGGGATAAACCTTTAAACAAATTTTCTGAAAGTTTAGTTCTAAATAAAATTTCACCCATCCAAACAAAAAGTGGTAGAGCTGTTAACGACCAAGATGAGGCCATGCTCCACATGGTTGTTGCCATTGCATCTCCTACTGGTCGAGAAGTAAACATAATCATTCCAATAGTCGAAACTCCGATCATGCTTATTCCTACCCAAATTCCTGAACCCAGAAAGAATAGAAGTACGCCAATAAAAAATATTGTTAAATAAACCTCAGTCATATGATTTAGCTGTAAATATTTTTATAAAATTATGTGTTATGCAAATAAAAAAAATGATGGAACCTATTGCTACTCCAGTTTGTGGTATCCAAAGTAAAATTTCGTCTGCTCCCTGACTTCTTTCAGCTAATTGAATTGAAACAAACCACATTTTGATAAAATAAAAAGCTAAAAAACCTGAAAAAAAAGTTGATACAGCTAAACACCAAATCGTTAAAAATTTTAATAATTTCCCTTTTGCTTTTTCTAAAAATAAAGTAATTCGAATGTGGGCGTTCTCGTTGAACGTATAGGCAAGTGCTAAAAAAGATGCAGATGCTAAACTATATCCGGAGTATTCGGTCAAACCACGAATATAGAATCCAAAAATTCTAGATGTGATCCCTAAAACTATAGTACATAAAATTAGTATTAAAAATATTGCCGCAAGATATCCAGAAGCTCTGTAAAAAGAATTTAGAAATTTATCTAATTTTTGAAGCATAAAGGCCGTACCCTATTATACGGCCTTTTTACCTAAATAAAATTTATTTATATGCTGATAATACAGCCTGTCCTCTTGAACCTGCTTTACCTGACCACTCTTTAGCCATAGTAGCTCCTACTTTTTCAAAATGACTCTGTAGAGAAGCGTTTACTTTGCCTACTACCATACCTGCATCTGCTAAAGCTTTTTTGTCTGCAACGTTACCTTGTTTGGATAAGTTCCAGCCTTTTCTTTCAGCTAAAGCCGCTTGGCTCATTACCATTTTCTTTGTTGCATCATCTAGCTTGTTCCAAGCTTTTTTGTTTGCAACAACCATATTTTTTGGAAACCAAGCTGCAATATCATAAAAATATTTCACGCCATTTTCCCAAATTTTACTATTCTTACCTGTTGTTGGTGATGTAATCATGCTTTCTACCATTCCAGTTGAAAACGCCTGACTAATCGCAACAGCTTCAAGTTTAGTTGGTTTCATACCAGTAAGTTCTGCAATTCTTATTGTTGCAGAGTTATAAGCTCTGAATTTTAGACCTTTAAGATCACTAACAGAGTTTATTGCTTTTTTACTGTACAATCCTTGAGCTGGCCACGGAACTGCGTAAAGGAAAACTAATCCCTTTTCATCTAATCCCTTAACCAACGCTGGTTTTGATGCTTTGTAAAGTTTTTCAGCATCAGAATATGTTTGAGCAACGAAAGGTATTGAATCCACTTCTAGTAAAGGATCAAAACTTCCATGTGCTGACATAAATCTTTCACCTATTTGTGTTTGTCCAGTTTGTACAGCTCTTAAAATAGCTCCACCTTTGAACAACGATCCACCTGGGTGAGTTTTAATAGTAAGTTTACCACCTGACTTATCAGTGACTGCTTTTGCAAATTCCGCCGCATTTTGCGAATGGAAGTTACCTGCTCCATAAGCTAGAGCCATATTCCATGTCTCAGCTTGAGCAGAACCTATACTAATAAGTAAAGAGGTTAATATTATACTAATTTTTTTAATTATATTCATGTTTCCCCCTATAATTAATTTGAGCTATTTCACATTCCCATAGAGTAAATTGCAAGGTAAATTTTAGTAAATATTTCTTTAAAGAAGCCCAATAAACGAATATAAATAGCCTTTCAAATGGAAAATATCCTACTTCCCAAAGTTATAATTTTTTTTCAAATAGTTTTTATTGATATTGTTATGGCTGCTGATAATGCGATCATAATAGGTTTAATTGCATCTTCATTTGCGGCTAAAGATAGAAAAAGAATTATTCTTCTTGGAGTTTTTGGAGCTTTTCTTTTCAGAGTAATTTTTGCTGCAATTACAGTACAGCTTTTACAATATCCAATTCTTAAAGTAATTGGTGGTGCTTTATTAATTTGGATTGTGGTTAAATTAATAAAAGATTTAGAAATTTTTGACGCTCTAAAAACATCAAAACAACAAAGTCCAACAAAACCTAAAAAGCCACCATCATTTGCATCTGCGGTTTATGCAATAGTAGTTGCAGATGTTACTTTAAGTTTTGACAACGTTTTAGGTGTGGCCGCTGCTGCAAAAAATGAAACTGGATTATTAATATTTGGACTATTGTTGTCAGTGTTACTTGTTGGAACAGTTGCAACTTTTTTTGCAAATTATATAAAAAATCACAAATGGGTTGGTGTCCTTGGTTTAGTAGTAATATTGTTTGTTGCACTCCAATTAATTTTGGGTGGTACAAATGAAATCTACCCAGGAACAATTCCAGATTTCATTTTAAAAGTTATTTAGTCTTTAAACTTAAATAGCTTTGCCAAGAAAAAATTAATATTGTAAAAACAAGAATAATTGCTGTTAAAGGCCGGTCCCATAAAAAATTAAAAGATCCATCGCTTATTAAAAGAGATCTTCTTAAATTTTCCTCCATCAAGCCGCCTAAAACGAAAGCTAATATTAGTGGTGGCATGGGAAATTTATAAAGCCTTAGTCCTGTAGCAACTACTGCAATTCCAATCATTAGGAAAATATCAAAAGTATTAAAAGACATTAAATAAATTCCCGTCACTGAAAAGAATAAAATCATAGGTATTAAAAATGTTCTTGGGACTGCAAGTATTCTGGCTATGTAAGGTATTAATGGTAAGTTTAGTATTAAAAGTACAACCATTCCAATATACATAGACATTATAACTGACCAAAAAATTTCTGGGTTTGTCATGTAAAGTCTAGGTCCAGGCTGAATACCAAAACCTAAAAGAGCACCTAACATAACAGCGGTTGTTCCGCTTCCGGGAATACCAAGTGTTAATAATGGCACAAATGAACCAGAGCACGCAGCATTATTAGCTGTTTCTGGTGCAGATAATCCGTGAACACTTCCTTTACCAAATTTTTCTTTTTCCTCTTTATTTACGAAATTTCTCTCCATTCCGTAAGCTAAAAAGGATGCAATAGTTGAGCCAGCTCCAGGTAAAACACCAACAATAAAACCAATTATTGAAGATCTTGGAATAGTTTTTAAAGTTTTTTTTGTTTCTTCCTTATCTAATTTTATTGATCCTAATTCTTTAAGAGAAATAGCCTTAGCTGCACTACTTGGATCAGTACCCTTTAAAATTATTGTTAGGGCCTCACTCATTGCAAAAGTAGCCATTACGACTAATACAAAACTTATCCCGTCAGATAAATTCATATTATTAAAAACAAATCGTGGAATATCAGATAAAGTATCTTGTCCAACTGTAGCTAGCATCAAACCTAATACTGCCATCATCATGGCTTTTAAAAATTGTCCCTTAGCTGAAAAAGCAGAAACAGCTGTTAAACCAAGAACCATTAATGCAAAATAATCTGGCGATCGGAAAGCTAAACTCACTTTTGATAAACTTGGAGCAGCGAATAATAAAAATATTGCTGCGATCGTACCTCCTGCAAAAGAACTATAGGCTGCTATCGCAAGGGCTTTACCAGCTTTACCTTGTTGTGCCATTGGATAACCATCAAATGAAGTTGCGACGGTGCCAGGAACACCTGGGGCATTAATTAAAATTGATGAAGTAGATCCACCAAAAACAGCTCCATAGTAAACTCCAGCCATTAAAATTAAACCAGTAGCAGGATCAAAACCATAAGTAATTGGGATCATCAAAGCGATAGCTGTCATTGGACCTAACCCTGGTAACATTCCTATGATTGTCCCAAAAAAACATCCCATCATTACCATTAAAATGTTTTTTAATGATAACGCAGTATTTAATCCTATTAAAATTCCTTCGATCATCCAATTATTCCTAAGTATTTTAATAAAGGATCTCTAAGATAAATATCTAATACCCCATGTAGTAAAAGCATAAATAAAGCCACAAATGGAAATGAAAAAAGCAACATCCATTTCCACCTTCTTTCACCTAGAAAATAATAAGCAAAAAGTAAAAAAATCGATGTAGATAAAAAGAAGCCAACTCTTAAGATGGTAAAGCCGTAAAAAATCATTGTAACAACCAACAAAATAACTTTTTTATAATCTAAAACTTTATGATTAACCTCTTCTACAGTTTTTTCAGGTAAAATCATTCTTAATGCTGAAAGTAACATTCCTGTATAACCAAGATAGATAGGAAATGTTTTTGCATTAAATGGTGCGTTTTCATCAAATGAAAAAACTTGTATTTGGTAAGCCGTATAAAGATAGAAAGCTGATAAAACAAAGAAGAGCAGCGAGATAATTTTGACTGAACTTATCTTCACTGCTCCTCCTTTAAATCCTAACGGATTAAATTACTCCAAGTTTTTTCATAAGAGCTGTCATTTCTTTTGTTTGTGTTTGAAGAAATTTCACAAACTTTTTGTCTGGATTATAAATATTAACCCAAGCATTTCTTTTTCTAACAGCTTCCCACTCATCAGTCTTTTGAACATCGCCTAGCATTTTAGCGATTTTATTTTTATCACCACTGCTCATACCAGGAGGGCCAAAAAATCCTCTCCAGTTTACAAACTGAACATCAAAACCTTGTTCTTTCAATGTTGGAACATCAGGTGCATCTTTTACTCTTTTAGGTGCTGTAATTCCAATTATTCTAACTTGGTCTCTTGCTCCCATAACTTCTCCCAAACCAGTTGAAAGAATTTGAGTTTCTCCTGATAACAATCCTGCTAAAGCTTTTCCTCCAGCATCGTAAGGGATATAAACTACTTTATTTGGATCAGCTCCTGCTTCTTGAAATGCAAGTGCGCCAATTAAATGGTCCATGCTTCCTCTTACAGATCCACCAGCCATTTTCACAGATTTTGGATTAGCTTTGTAAGCTGCTACAACATCTTTGAAATTTTTATATGGTGAGTTCTTTGCTACAGCGATTGCGCCGTAGTCACCGATAACTCCAGCTATTGGTACAACATCTTTGTACGAAAGAACACCACTACCTTTCACATAACCTTTGTGTCTTGTGATAGATCTTAAAACTAATGGAGTTGATTGAACTAATACAGTTCCCGCAGGTTTTGTATTAATTAAAAATGATAGAGCTTTACCTCCACCACCACCTGACATGTTTTCAAAAGATGCACTTTTGAGCATACCAGATTTCGTTAATGCTTCACCTGTTCCTCTAGCAGTTCCATCCCAACCACCGCCAGCTCCACCACCGATTAAGAAGTGAAGTTTGTCGATTGCAAATGATTGTGTTGAAAAAGATAGGAAAAGAACAGACGCAAATAATAAACTAATAAGTTTTCTTATATTTATCATTTTTTCCCCCTTTTTATTTAATACCTTATTAAATTTTGAATTAATTAAAGAGTCAATTAGAAAATTACTTTATTGCTTCTAGTTCTCAACGATTTTGCCCTAACTTCAACGTTAAGTTTATGAAGTTCGCCTGATTTGAGTTTTCTAAGATTTTGAACAACTTTAATAAATCTATTTGACTCTTTTGGTAAAATAATTCCATTTGTAAGTGTCTGAAACTTTTCTATGTAATTTTCTCTTTCAAAAGGCCTGTTACCAGCAGGATGCGCATCTGCTACAGATATTTCATCCTCTATCTTTGAGCCATCTTTCATTTTAATTACAACCTTACCCCCAAAACATTTTTTATTTGGATCTGGATCGTGGTATTTCTTTGTCCATTTTTTATCCTCAAAAGTTTTTACTTTTCTCCATAATTGCACTGTGCTTTTTTTATTAGCTCTTTTAGGTGTATAAGAATTCACATGGTGCCACTTGCCATCTTCTAGCGCTACAGCAAAAATATACATAATAGAGTGATCTAAAGTTTCTCTACTCGCATTTGGGTCCATTTTTTGTGGATCCTTTGCTCCAGTTCCGATCACATAGTGAGTGTGATGACTTGTGTGAATTTCTACAGATTTAATTTTTGAAACGTTATCTATACTTTCGTTCATTCTTCTTGCTAAATCGATAAGTGCTTGAGATTGATATTCAGCTGAATGTTCTTTTGTATAAGTTTCTAATATTGCTTTCTTTTCTTCATTAATATTTGGAAGAGGAACTATATATTTAGCTTTAGGTCCTGAAAGTACATAGGCAATTACACTATCTTCTCCCTCATAAATAGGACTAGGTGCTCCCTCTCCTCTCATGCATCTGTCGACTGCTTCTATTGCTAATTTTCCAGCATGAGCAGGTGCAAAAGCTTTCCAACTGGAAATCTCGCCTTTTCTTGATTGTCTAGTTGATACTGTTGTGTGAAGCGCCTGTTGTACAGATTGATAAATTGTTTCAGTATTTAATTTTAATAAAGAGCCTAAGCCTGCAGCTACACTTGGACCTAAATGTGCGATGTGATCTATTTTATGTTCATGTAAGCATATTCCTTTAACGAGATTAACTTGAACTTCATAGCCTGTTAAAATTCCTCTAATCAAATCTCTGCCTGATAATTTTTTTTGTTGGGCTACTGCTAGTATTGGCGGAATATTATCACCTGGATGACTGTAATCAGCTGCTAAGAATGTATCGTGAAAATCTAATTCTCTCACTGCAGTACCATTTGCCCAGGCTGCCCATTCACAATCAAATTTTTTCTTTGGACTTACACCAAATAATGTGGCTCCATTTTTTCTTGGATGAGCTAAAGCCATTTCTCTTGCAGATATAACTGGTTTTCTATTGAAGGAGGCAATAGCAACTGATGCGTTATCAATTATTCTATTGATGACCATATCAATAGCATCCTCATTCAATTTGGCTTTATCTGATGCAATCTCAGCAATTTTCCATGCTAACTGTTGTTTTTTTTTTAGTTTTGATGCTGAAGGGTATACTCTTACTTTTATATTTCTCATTTTAAAACCAATAATTCTTTTAAGTTTTTTACCTCATATTTTGGTGTGTAATCAAGTTTGTCAAATACATTATTGCTTCGATTAACCCAAATTGAATTATAACCATAATTTCCACCACCAGAAACATCCCAAGTATTTGCACTCAAAAAAGTAATTTCTTCTTTTTTCACCTTATATTTATTAACTGGAATATCGTAAACTTTTGGATCAGGCTTGTATATCTTTACTTCTTCGATTGAGAAAACATCATCAAATAAATTTTCTAGATTACTATTTTTAACTAAATTGCTTAAAAGACTTGGTGTGCCATTTGATAAAATAGCCAATTTTATTGATTTTTTTTTTAATTCTTCAAGAACAGTTTTTACTTCTGGAAAAGTAGAGAGTTCTTTATAAAGATTTAATAACTCATTCCTCATTGATTTATCTATTTTAAAAGTGAGCATGGACTTATCTAAAGAGTCTTCTGTAATCTGCCAGAAATCTTTATGTCTTTTCATCAAACTTCTTAGCCAAGTATACTCAAGTTGGGTAGTTCTCCAATAATTGGCAAAGGTTTCCCATTTGTCTCCAATTTTATCTTTACACTTTTCAGCTGCTGAGTTCACATCGAATAATGTGCCATAAGCATCAAAAACAATAGCCTTTGTATTATTCATTTTTTAATTAAGCATATTTCTTAAAACGTATTGGAGAATTCCACCGTTTTTATAATACTCAATTTCATTTTCTGTATCTATTCTTGATAGGAGTTTAATAGTTTTGCTTGAACCATCTGCATATTTAATTTCACAATTTACTTCTGCTCCAGGATTTATTCCTTTTTCAATATCAATAATAGTAAATAACTCAGTGCCTTTAATGTTGAGTTTTTTTCTATCGAAACCTTCTTTAAATTGAAGTGGTAAAATTCCCATTCCTACTAGATTTGATCTATGTATCCTCTCGAAACTCTCAGCGATTACAGCTTTTATTCCTAATAATTTTGTTCCTTTTGCAGCCCAATCCCTTGAAGAGCCTGTTCCGTATTCTTTACCAGCCACTACAACTAAATTTGTCCCTCTTTTTTTATATTCCATTGCAGCTTCATATACGCTCATTTGTTTTCCATCTGGTTGTAATATTGTAAAACCACCTTCGGTACCTGCAGCCATTTCATTTCTAATCCTAATATTTCCAAATGTTCCTCTCAACATAACTTCATGATTGCCTCTTCTAGCCCCGTAAGAATTAAAATCTTTTTGCTGAACCTGGTGTTTCATAAAGTAATCGCCAGTTGGGCTATCTTTTTTAATAGATCCAGCTGGGGAAATATGATCGGTTGTTACAGTATCACCTAATATTAAAAGTGGTCTTGCATCATTAATTTTCTTAAATCCTTCTGGCTTGTCTGGTAAATTATCAAAAAAAGGCGGTCTTTTTACATAGGTAGAGCTTTCCTCCCAATTATAAATACTACTTTGGTCTGTTTTAATAGAACTCCATTCTTTAGGTCCTTCAGAAACATTCGAGTATCTCTTAACAAACATATCGGCATTAATAGATTTTAACATTAACTCTTCGATCTCTTTATTTGAAGGCCAAATATCTTTTAAAAATACATCTTTTCCGTTTTGATCTTTACCTAATGAATTTTTATAAAGATCGTGATGCATATTACCTGCTAAAGCATAAGCAACTACTAGAGGTGGTGATGCTAAATAATTTGCTTTAACATCTGGATTAATTCTACCTTCAAAGTTTCTGTTACCTGACAATACTGAAACTGCATAAAGATTTTCTTTATGTATTGTCTCAGAAATTTCTTTATCTAAGGGCCCAGAGTTTCCAATACAAGTAGTACAACCGTAGCCAACTAAGTTGAAACCTAATTGATCTAAATACTTATTTAATCCAGCTTTTTGTAAATAGTCTGTTACGACTTGAGACCCTGGTGCCAATGATGTTTTTACCCAAGGTTTTACCTTTAAACCTTTTTCAACAGCCTTTTTTGCAACTAGTCCAGCACCAATCATAACACTTGGGTTTGATGTATTTGTGCAAGAAGTAATCGCGCCAATAACAATATCACCATCTTTAATTTTAAATTCTTTATTATTAACTTTAGCTTCTAAAGGAACCTTTCTTTTTGTATTTTCTTTAAACGCTTTATCGAAATCTTTTGCAGCATTTGTTAATAAAACTTTATCTTGTGGTCTCTTTGGTCCTGAAATACTTGGAACCACAGAATTTAAATCTAATGAGATTGTATCAGTAAATTCTATTTGATCATTTTGGTTTGACCATAGTCCTTGCTCTTTAGAATATTTTTCAACAAGAGAAATTGTATTTTGGTCTCTTCCAGAGAATTTTAAATACTTAATAGTTTCATCATCAATAGGAAAAAATCCACAAGTAGCTCCGTACTCAGGCGCCATATTTGCAATTGTAGCTCTATCAGCTAATGATAGGTTTTTTAACCCATCACCAAAAAATTCTACAAATTTTCCAACAACGCCTTTTTTTCTTAACATTTGTACTATTGTTAAAACTAAATCACTTGCTGTTGTTCCTTCAGTAAGTTTTCCATTAATTTCAAAGCCAATTACTTCGGGTATTAACATTGAAATAGGTTGTCCTAACATAGCTGCCTCTGCTTCAATGCCCCCAACTCCCCAACCAAGAACTGATAAACCATTTATCATCGTAGTATGACTGTCTGTTCCAACTAAAGTATCGGGATAAGCAAATAACTGGCCGTTGACCTCTGAGGACCAAACAACTTTAGATAAATATTCCAAATTAACTTGATGACAAATACCTGTTCCGGGTGGCACAACTCTAAAATTGTTAAACGCACTTTGCCCCCATTTTAAGAAAGAATATCTTTCACCATTTCTATCAAATTCCCTTTGTACATTTTTTAAGAAAGAATCTTTTTTTGCATAATTATCGACCATCACTGAATGATCAATAACTAGGTCTACAGTTGATAAAGGGTTTATTTTGTTTGGATCTTTATTTTTTGATTTTACAGCATCCCGCATTGCAGCTAGGTCTGCAACAGCTGGTATTCCAGTGTAATCTTGTAATAAAATTCTTGCCGGCCGATAGGCTATTTCTTGTTTTGAGCTTTTAGTGTTTAACCATTCTGCAATAGCTTTAATTTGTTTTTTATTTACAGTTAGGTCATCCTCGAATCTTAATAAGTTTTCGAGAAGCACTTTAATTGATTTTGGAAGTTTTTTTATATTTTTCAAACCATTCTTTTCAGCTTTTATAAGATTAAAAAAATTATATTTCTTGCCTGAAACTGTAAGCGAATCTAATGATTGAAATGAATTTTTACTTTTAAATTCCATGCCCTATACATAGAACAAAATTACGCAAACGATAAGTAAAAAAGACATTGTATAGTTAAAATTCGTTATAAATTTTTTACTTGTGGCAAATTTTCTCAAATATTTTCCAATTAAAGACCATGTAGTAATACTTCCAATTGCCATAAAGAAATAAACCGTGGTGACTATTATCGAGTCTCTTAAATAATTGAATTGAACATCTACAAACGTTGAGACAGTTATCATGGCTACTACAACGCCCTTAGGATTAATAAATTGAAAAAAAAATGTTTCAAAAAAACCTATTGGTTGTTTGACTATTGTCTTATTTGTATCGCTTGAAAATGCAATTTTATAAGCTAGATAGACTAGAAAAAAACTCCCTAAAATTTTTATAATTAATTGTAATATCTCAAATTTTTGAAAGATAACTATTAAACCAGCCTCCATGCAAATTAACATTGATGTCCAACCAAAAATGACACCCAACATTAAGGGTATGGTTTTTTTAAATCCAAAATTAAAACCAGAGTGAGACGCCATTATATTATTTGGGCCTGGAGTAAAAGATGTTGCTATTCCAAATAAAATTAAAGTTAAAAATTGAGGATACATTTTTTAAGCAATATCCAAACCATTTTCTGTTTTTTGTGAGGGATGGACCAAAACTACTTTGCCATCTTTTTCTATAGCTCCTAAAATTAAAACCTCAGATACAACGCCGGCAATATTTTTCTTAGGGAAGTTACAAACACCAATTACTTGTTTTCCAACTAAATTTTCAGAATTATAGTAGTGTGTTATTTGTGCTGAGGATTTTTTTATTCCTATTTTCGGACCAAAATCAACTTCTAAAACTAACGAAGGTTTTCTTGCTTTAATATTTTTTGATACTTTTAATACAGTTCCAACTGAAATTTGAACCTTTTGGTAATCTTCAAATGTAATTTCATTCTTCATAATTTTTATTTTATCAATATATAATGAGGTATCACCTTAATCTACAAGGTAAATAAATGAAATTTTGGCATTGAAAAGTCTGTTACAAAAGTAAATAATATTCAAAATTAATAATACTAATAGAGGGGAAATATGAAAAAAGTATTTATTGCTGCAATTATGTATTTGTCGGTCTTGACTACAAACACTTTTGCAGAAGTTAAAATGGGTATAATTTTAGGATTCACTGGTCCAATTGAATCTTTAACACCAGCTATGGCAGCTTCAGCAGAATTAGCTTTTAAAGAAGCTTCTGATTCAGGTTCGTTACTTGGTGGAGAAAAAATTAAACCGATAAGAGCAGACTCAACTTGTGTTGATTCAGCTGCAGCTACAACGGCTGCTGAGGGATTAGTTTCTCAAGGTGTTGCTGCGATTATGGGAGCGGACTGCTCTGGTGTAACTGGAGCTATAGCAAGTAATGTGGCAGTTTCTAATGGTATAGTAATGATATCACCATCAGCGACTTCGCCTGGTTTAACAACTTTAGATGATAAAGGTTTGTTTTTCCGAACAGCTCCATCTGATGCACGTGGCGGTCAAATATTAGCTGACATTACAAAAGACAGAAAAATTAAAAGCGTTGCAATTACTTATACAAACAATGACTACGGTAAAGGACTTGCTGATGTTTATTCAGCAGCCGTTAAAGCTCACGGTATTAAAGTAACAACTGTTAACGCTCACGAAGACGGTAAAGCTGACTACAGTTCTGAAGTATCAACATTAGCTTCTGCTGGTGGAGATGCTGTTGCTGTAATTGGTTATCTTGACCAAGGTGGTAAGGGAATAATCCAAGGATCACTTGATTCTGGTGCCTTTGATACATTTATTTTATCAGACGGTATGATTGGTGACTCGCTTACAGATACTTTTGGTAAAAGTTTAAATAAATCTTTTGGTTCTCTACCTGGTTCTATGGGTAAAGGAGCAGGAGTATTCAAAAATGTTGCTAGTGCAGCTGGAATTGATTCATCTGGACCGTATACAGGAGAGTCTTATGATGCTGCAGCTTTAATTGTGCTTGCGATGCAAGCTGGAGGTTCAGCTGATCGTGGTTCAATAGCTAAAAACGTAATGTCTGTTGCGAATGCACCAGGTACCAAGATTTACCCTGGAGAGCTAAAAAAAGGTTTAGATCTTTTAGCTAAAGGTAAATCAATTGATTACGAAGGAGCAACTGCTGTTAAATTTACAGACGTCGGGGAACACGTCGGTAACTTCATTGAAAAAGAAGTTAAAGGCGGTAAATTTAAAAATAAAAAACAAAGATAAAAATTAATTTAAAAGCCTCAGCGGTTTAACTGCTGAGGCTTTTTTTATACCCTTTTTATTTTTTCTGGTAAAATACCTTTTGGTCTATACCTCATTATTAATAATAATCCGACTCCCATCATTAAAAATCTGAAGTATGGAATGCTATCGATAAGATGGACTTTTAAAGCATTTGTTTCCTCTAAACCACTTGTGAAGAAATTAATTAAAAATAAAGCAATTGGAGCTGCTTCAATCCATAAAAACCAAACAGCAAACCCCCCTAAGATTGCACCAAAATTATTTCCACTTCCACCTACAATTACCATTACCCAAATTAAAAATGTATATCTCATGGGTCTATAGCTTCCTGGAGTGAATAATCCATCATATGTTACCATCATTGCTCCTGCTATTCCTACAATTGCAGATCCAAGAACAAAAATTAAAAGGTGTTGTTTAACAACATTTTTTCCCATCGCGTTTGCTGCTTCCTCATTATCACGAATTGCTCTCATCATTCTTCCCCAAGGAGAATAAAGGGCTTTTTGAGTAACGATTAATAGAATAATTACTACAGCTGTAAAAAGTCCTGCAAAACATAATTTTACAAAAACAGTTGAGGATTCGATAACTAATTGTTTTAAAGCTTGCTGTCTTTCTAAATTGTCTGAAATTAAATTTAAACTTCCTTGATGAAATTTCTGAACTAAATTAATAAACCATTCTTTACCTTGCAAATCTATTTCATACGGGACTGGTCTTTTTAAACCAATTACATTTTTTACTCCACGTGATAACCAATCCTCATGTTTAATTACTGCTATTACAATTTCAGAAATTAGTAGTGTTGCTATCGCTAAATAATCTGCTCTTAGTCCTAATGCAATTTTTCCAATTACGTATGCTAGACCTCCTGCAAAAAATGCTCCAACTATCCATGAAAATAGTATAGGCAAACCCATACCACCCAAAAAGCCTGTTGTTGCCGGATTAATTGCCTCGATTGACTCTATAGCTGGCGCAGATATTAACCTTAATAAGATTAGTCCAGCTATTATTACTGCTGCAATAATATAATTCCTGTTTTTTGATTTACTAAATTTTTGCAATACCAAACGAATAATAAGAATCATTGAAAAGATTATGAATGCACAAATTAACATATCTAAACCTCCAGCTTTCCATGCATCTTCAACAGGTGGAGCAGAAACTAAAACTGCTGCCAAACCTCCAAGAGCTGTGTATCCCATTATTCCGAAATTTATTAATCCAGCGTATCCCCATTGAATATTAGCCCCTATTGTCATAACTGCAGAGATTAAACATAAGCATAAGATTGATAATGCCATGCTCCATGATTGAAGAAAGCCAACAAGAATTATTAAACCTAACATAATTGAGTATGCAGCGATTACATCTAAATTATTTCTCATAAAACTTTCCCTTTAAAAATACCTGAAGGTCTAAATAATAAAACTACAACCAAAATTGAAAAAGAGACTGCGAATTTATAGTCTGTAGATAATAATTGTAAAAGACCATCAGGCTCTAAACTCTCTGGTAAGAGATAAACAAAAAACTTCTTATATGCATAAGTTAAAAGTATTTCTGAAAATGCAATAACATAACCACCTAAGAAAGCTCCAAATGGATTGCCTATGCCCCCAACGATAGCAGCAGCAAATATTGGAAGCATATTATTAAAATATGTAAATGGCTTAAAACTTTTATCTAATCCATACAAAGCTCCACCAATTGTTGCTAAAATTGCTGCGATCAACCAGGTAGTCATGACAACTTTTTTAGGATCTATTCCTGATAAGAGAGCTAAATCTTCGTTATCTGAATATGCTCTCATACTCTTTCCTGTTTTTGTTTTATTCAAAAACCAAAATAATATTGAAACAACAATAATTGTTACAAACAAAGTGATGACTTGTGTTGATTTTATAGCAAGTCCTTCGTTTAAACCTGTCATTTCTTTAAACTCATTTGCCCTTATAATAAATTTTTCTCCATCAAAAAATCTTCTATCAAAAGGTCCAATAATAATTCTTACTATAGCTTGGGTTACAAACATGGTTCCAATGCTTACCATTGCTAACATTACGGGCGGGCTTTTTTTAGTTCTATAATAACTAAAAACTAATTTATCTTTTAAAAGTACATAAAGAATAGTTACTATTATGCCAAAAGGTATGGCTATTAATGCGGTTGGAAGAAAACCTAAATTTATTCCTAAAGATTGAAAATACCAAGTAAATAGAATTGTAAACATAGTACCAAAAGACATTAAATCCCCAGCAGTAAAGTAAGCAAATCTTAAAATTCCGTAAATTAATGAAACAAAAATTGCACCAAGCGCTAGTTGTGAACCATAAGATAATGCAGGTACAAATAAATAATTTAAAAGTAAAATTATCGCATTTAAAAAATCCATTTTAAGCTCCTAGGAAAGAGCTTCTCACTCTTTGGTCATTTAATAATTCTTTGCCAGTTCCAGAATATCTATTCTCTCCCGTAACTAAAACGTAACCTCTATCTGATATACTTAAAGCCTGTTTTGCATTCTGCTCGACCATTAATATTGCAACATTTGTTTTTTTTACTTTTATAATATGGTCAAACAATTCATCCATAACTATAGGCGATACGCCTGCTGTTGGTTCATCTAACATTAAAACGGACGGCTTAATCATTAAAGCTCTACCAAGAGCAACCTGTTGTCTTTGTCCTCCAGATAATTCGCCAACCAGCTGAGATTTTTTTTCTTTTAAAATTGGAAAAAGATCATAAATTCTGTCTAAGATTTCTTTTATATTTTCATCTCTTAAAAAAGCTCCCATCTCTAAATTTTCTCTAACAGTTAATCCTGCAAATACATTTCGATTTTGAGGAACAAATGCTATTCCAAGTTTAACTCTGTCTTGGGGATTTAAATTTGAAATATCCTTGCCATTTATAACTACTTTTCCTGACTTAAGTTTTAATAGCCCCAACATTGCTTTCATAGCTGTGGATTTTCCTGCACCGTTTGGACCTAAAATTGAAACTATCTCTCCTTTGTTTACATTTACAGTGCAAGATGAAATTATATCTGGACCAGATCCGTACCCTCCTGTCATTTTTATTCCTTCAAAAAATGCCATTAATTCTTATCCTTTGAATTTGACCCTCTTCCTAAATAACTATCTATAACTTTTTCATTTTTTTTAACCTGATCTGGAGTTCCTTCAAACAATACAGAGCCCTCTGATAAAACAATAACTGGATTACAAAGTCGGCTTATAAATTCCATATCATGTTCGATCATGCAAAAAGTATATCCTTGTTCCTTATTCAATCTTAATATTGCACTACCAATATCTTTTAAAAGAGTTCTATTTACGCCCGCACCTACCTCGTCTAACAAAACTAATTTTGCATCAACCATCATAGTTCTACCTAGTTCTAATAGTTTTTTTTGTCCTCCAGATAAATTTCCAGCCAGCTCATTTGAGAGATGTTTTAAGTTTAAAAAATCAATTACCTTTAATGCTTTTTCTTTTACTTTTATTTCTTCTTTTTTAACTAGACTTGGTTTGAATAGTGCATTTACTAATTTCTCACCTGATTGTCCTCCAGGAACCATCAT
>CACHBR010000008.1 GCA_902578115.1 uncultured Pelagibacteraceae bacterium
TTACATTTAAGAATAAAGTTACTATAAATAAAGATATTCCTAAGGCAAAAGCTGATTGAGTTTTTGGATCTCCAAATTGTTGGTCTCCAATTAAAATTACTACAATTTGTGCTGTAATGGTTGAAGTTGACTCAAGGGGATTCATTGTAAGATTAGCCGCTAGTCCTGAGGCCATTACAACAATCATTGTTTCTCCCACCGCTCTTGATACTGCTAAAAGTATCGAACCTACGATACCAGGTAAGGCTGCTGGAAAAATTACTTTTTTTACAGTTTCAGATTTTGTTGCACCCATTGCGTAACTTCCATCTCTTAAATTTTGCGGTACTGCTGTTATAACGTCATCGCTTAGACTTGAAATAAAAGGAATTATCATTACTCCCATAACTGCTCCTGCAGCTAAAGCGCTCTCCGCTGAAACTTCTAGACCCATAGCATTACCTATTTCTTTGACAAAAGGACCGACGGTTAAAGCTGCAAAAAAACCATACACCACTGTTGGAATACCAGCTAAAATCTCAATAATAGGTTTCGCATATTTTCTTACGCCTCTTCCAGCATACTCAGATAGATATATCCCGCTCAGCAAACCTATGGGGATGGCAACACACATTGCAATAAAAGCAATAAAAAAAGTTCCAGCAAATAAAGGCACAGCTCCGAAAGCATCCTTCATTAATTCAGGATCTGGTTGGCCATCTCTTACAAAAGTTTTAGCAGGATACCAATGAGTTCCGAATATAAAGTCAAAGATTTTTACTGCTTGAAAAAACCTAATCGCTTCGAATAAAAGTGAAAAAACTATTCCGATTGTAACTAAAACTGCGCCTAATGATGCAACAAATAACACCCATTTAAGAAAAATTTCTACTGGTTCTCTCATGCGATCATTTTTCTGAACAGATCTATATGCAAAACTCAGAGATAAAATTAAAATTGCTAAAATAATTGCTACTTTAGCGCTGTTAGCTATTCCTTTTAATTGAATGTACTTATTAGCAGACTCATCTAGAAAATTAGTAATATTTCCCGTGTAAGTTCCTGCGGCTAATGCTTTAACCTTTGTGTAAATAAGCTGAAGCTCATTTTTAGTTAAGTTCTGATCAGTGTAATCTTGTAAAATAAATGTTTTAACTATTGATGGTTCAAAAACTGACCAAAGAGCAAAAATTATTAATGCTGGTGCAGCACACCAAGCAGCTAAATAATATCCATAAAATTTTGGTAATGCCGTAAGTCTTTGTGATGATTGAATAACTAGAGCTTTTTTTCTACCGAAATAATAACTTGTGAAAGCTAAGAGAATAATAAAAGTTACAAGTATTAAATTCATATAAAGCTTCCAGAGATAAAAAGGGGGTAAAATACCCCCTTTTTGTTTAATTGATACTACTACTTCTTAGCAGGCATGTTAACTAACTTCGTAGCGTTAGTTCTAGATGTTTTGTATAACTTGCCATCTAGAGGTACTAGCCCGATATCAGTTAAATAACCTTTATTACCCATAGCTTTTTTACTTGTGAACTCTTTTACGAATTCATGTAAGCCAGGTACAACGCCAACGTGAGCTTTTTTCACGTAGAAGAATAAAGGTCTTGCAACTGCGTAACTGTAATCTTGAATCGAAGATAGACTTGGTTGACCACCTTCAATGCTTGCAGCTTGCAATTTATCTTTTGCAGCTAAGAAATAACTGAAACCAAAGAAACCGAACATTTCTTTGTCCGCAGCTAATTTTTGGATAATTAGTGAGTCGTTTTCACCAACCTCAATTACCGCACCATCTTCTCTTAACGCTTTATATTTAGCGCCAGCTTTTTTAGAAGCATCATCGATACCTTTTTTCATTACTAATGAATTCCAAGCATCTCTTGTTCCTGATGTTCCTGGAGGTACCATAACTTTGATAGGGTAGTTTGGTAATGATGAGTCGATATCACTCCAATTTTTATATGGATTTGGTACTAACGCACCATCTTTAGCAACTTCTTTTGCTAATGCTGCCCATAAATGTTTTTTTGTAAAGTTTACTGGTTTAGCATCTTTAGAATACGCTAGGGTAATTCCATCGTTACCAACTGTAATCTCTACGATTTCTTCAACACCATTTTTTTGACATAGCGCATACTCTTTAGCCTTCATGGCTCTAGATGCATTTGTTATGTCTGGGTGCTCTGTACCAACTCCGGCACAGAATAATTTAGCTCCACCACCTGTTCCTGTTGACTCGATTACTGGTGTTTTAAATTTACCAGACGAACCAAATCTTTCAGCAACGATTGTTGCATACGGGAATACAGTTGAAGAACCTACGATTTTAATCTGATCTCTAGCTTGAGCAGAAGTTACAACTAACATTGCAACTAATGAAGCTAAAGCGATTGATAGTTTTCTCATTGTTTATCCTTTCATTTATTTATTAATTAACAAACATAAGACTCATAGAATTAAGAGGACTCTTAAATATTACAGATGTGTTACAAATTTATTAAAATGATAACTTTTTAGTTGAACTTTCTAGTTATCTCGATTTGCTCATAATCAGAGGATAAAGACCCTCCGCAACTAAAAGGTCTTACTTTATTTTTAACTGCGTAGGATTGAGTTGGCTTTAATGTAACTTCTAGTTGTACAAAGTTAACTAATTTTTGAGTAAAACCTTTATCATATCTCCAAGCATTCCATTGTGTTGGAGCGGTGAATACTTCACTTAAATAAGATGCAGCTTGTGAGTGAATCATATTGCTCTCATTTTGTCCTTTTAAAAGATTATTTTTAACTTTTTCAAAAATTTTTCTACATTTAATTGAGTCCACCATGTACGAGTTAGCATTTAAATGAGTGCTCATCGGTGCTGACACAATTAATTGAATTCCATCGTATCGTCTTGAAAATAAAGCTTCAGTATAAATTGTCGATACATTTTTACTATCTACTTCAAGTACTAAATCGTTTTTAGCTTGCTTAAGATCGTTTTTTAATCTTAAAAGTCCTAGATCAAAAACTGTAAGAGGTTGAGAACGTAAAGTTTTCTCAATTAAATTTACATCTGCTTTAACAGTTGTAAAAATTAAACTTAATAAAACCAGACTTATATAATTCATTAATCTAGTCATACTAAAACTTTAACTATTTTGCCGTCTATCTCAAGACAAAATTTAATAAAACTGTAATATTTGCTAAAATTTTGAAAAATGGACCTTTATTTCGGTGCCATTTTGAGCCTCGCTTTTTATTTCTAACTCACCTCTATGCTGATTAACAATGTGCTTCACGATCGCCATTCCCAATCCAGTGCCACCAACTTTTTTACTTTTAGCGGCATCAACTCTAAAAAATCTTTCAGTAATTCTCGGAAGTTGTTCAGTTGGAATCCCAATACCATTATCTTTAATGGACACGGTATAAGAGTCTCCTATAACTTTTCCGTTACCTTGCTTACAATTAACCTCAATTTTTTTATTTTTTTCTGAATATTTTATACTGTTATCAATAATATTTGAAAAAACTTCAATTAATTTTTCATGATCGCCTCTAATAAAGAAATCATCTTTTATATTATTTTTAAATTCAAAAGATTTTAAATTTTTTTGATGGATATCTTCAACGTTACTTAAAATTTCTTTTAAATTTACTTTATCTTGAGGCTGTACATGTTCCTCTAACTCAATTCTACTTAATGAAAGTAAATCTTTAATTAAGCTTTCCATCCTATCAGCTTGCTCAAGCATTATCGGTATGAATTTTTTTTGAGCTTCTAAATCATCTTTCGCATGTCCGCTTATAGTTTCTAAAAATCCTTTAATAGAAACTAAAGGCGTTTTAAGTTCATGGCTAACGTTTGCTACAAAATCAGATTTGAACCTTTGCGCTTTTATAATATCAGTTAAATCTTTTAGAAATAAAACAACTGAGTCAGGATCATCGACATATGAGGTCGGTCCAGAGAATAGATGAACTTTAAAGAACTGAAATGAGGGAGTGGATAATTCTAAATCCATAGTAATTGTCTCTTTTTTTAAAAGTACTAAATCAATATTTTGGAGTAAATCAGGAACTCTCAATAAAGTAGCCACGTGCTTATTTAAATTATTTTCTCCAAATTTTTTTTTTGCACTATTATTAAAAAATTTGATATTTTTAAATTTATCTACAATTAAAATTAGATCATCGATTTGATTTATAATCTTTACTTGCTCATTAGTTTTTTCAATATTTTCATTGGTGATGTCTTCTATCCCCTCTTCTTTATCACCTGATTTTAGTTTGTCTTTTTGTCTATTTATTTCTGATTTTGCGGCTATACCTGCTCCGATGCTTTTAAAAGATACGAATATAACAAATATAGCAAGACCTGCGCCTATTAATATAAATAGTAAATCCATTAATTAATTATAGTTGAAGTAAGGTTAATTTAAAGGGGAGATATGTCCTAGTTTACTGCAGTGTTATTGATAAATATCTCTGCACATCTCTTCCAAGTAAATTGTTTAGCAAATTCTTTACAGTTGTCTCTATCTGCTTTTAAAGCTGTCAAAGCCGCTTTTTTTAAATCTTTATCAAGACAACCAATTGATTTTCCATTAGCTAATTTAAAAATATCCATTGTACCTGGGCAATCAGCGTAACCTGCTACGGGTGTTCCTGCCATCAAAGACTCTATACATACAATTCCAAATGTTTCCGTTTTTGATGGAAAAACAAAAACGTCAGCTGATGCAAAATAAGAAGCTAATTCACCGTTCGTTTTTTGACCAACAAACTTAGCATCGGGATACTCTTTTGTGAGTTTTTTTAAATGGGGGCCTGTACCAACTAATATTTTTTTACCTGGTAAATCAAGGTCTAAAAAATCTTTAATATTTTTTTCCAATGCGATCCTTCCTACATAAACAAAAATTGGTTTGTTGTAATTTAATGTCATTTTCTTTGGTTCTCCTAAATGATCTGCCCCTCTTGTCCAAACAACCATTTTGTCATTAATTACCCCTATATCGCTTAATTCTTTTTTCATCGACTCTGTAGTGACTAATACCCTTTCAGCTTTGTTGTGAAAGTTACTTAAAAATTTTTGGGATATTTTTTCGGGTATTATAGGGAGATATAATTTTAGATATTTATCAAATCTAGTGTGAAAACTTGTAGTAAATTTTATCTTATTTCTACCTAAATATCTTCTAGCTGATAGTCCTATAGGTCCCTCTGTAGCAATATGTATTCTAAACTGTTCATTATTATTTTGTGCTTCGATCATTTCTTTTTTAATTAATTTACCAACCTTCCATACATTTATGGCTAATTTGATTTCATTATATTTGGGCATTGGAACTGTGAAAAATTGAGTAGGTTTAATGTAGCTAACTTTGTGACCCATTTTTTTTAATTCAATTTCTAATCTTGAATAAGATCTGGTCACACCATTTAAAACATGTTCCGGACAAGCATCCGTAACAATTAATATTCTCATAAATGTTAAACTACCTCTTTAAGCTGAGTTCTGTAATTTACTACTTCTTGTCTAATTTCATCCCACTTAATAATTTCCATTTTTCCATCTAGATGCTCTACAAGAGCAGTGCAGTTCTCTACCCAATCACCACAATTTAAATAGTTCACTCCATCAAAATTTTGATTTGAAGCTTTATGAATATGTCCACAAATAATTCCGTCGACATTTTTCTTTTTACCGTAGCTTGATACAGTTTTTTCATAATCACCTATATATTTAACTGCATTCTTTACTTTATTTTTTAAAAATTTTGCAAGCGACCACTTCTCCTTGCCAAAAATGTTTCTAATAAAATTTACTAAATTATTTAATCTTAATAAGAAATTATAAGCGATGGCACCCACTTTAGATAACCAGGGTGCATATTTCATAACACCATCCCACTGGTCTCCATGAATTACCACATATTTTTTTTTATCAACTGTTTCATGTATACATTTGTTTATTAACTCAACATCACCAAAATTTATTGGAACAAACTTTCTAAAAATCTCATCGTGGTTTCCTGTAATATATTTTACTTTTGTACCGTGTCTTGCCTTTCTAAGAGTTTTTTGAATGACATCATTGTGTTCTTGTGGCCAAAAAAAACTTTTTTTGAGAGCCCAAATATCGAAGATGTCTCCCACCAAATAAAGATTTTCTGATCTTGTGTGTTTATAAAATTCTAAGAGTTTATTTGCTTGGCAACCAACTGTTCCTAGATGAACATCTGAGATGAATATACTTTTAAATGTAAGTATTTTTCCTTCGGCGCTAGATTTTATTTGTTTCATTTTATAAAACGAATCTCTTCTTTTAGTTGAATCATAAATATGTTACAGAAATGTTAAAAAATGATTAAAAAATTAAAATTTTCCATCATTTTTAATGCTAACGCAGCAGGTGGAAGAAAATTAAAGCTTATCAACAAAGTAATAGAGCTTCTTAAAATAGATCATTCGGTAGAGTTATTTAAAACCAGCTCTGAAAAAGATGCTGAAAAAGTTTTTAGTGAATTATCAAAAAATAACACAGATAGAGTCGTAATTGCAGGTGGTGATGGTTCAGTATGTTTTGGAATAAATCAGATCATAAATAAGTACAAAGACATTGATAAGCCTATTATCGGTTACATACCTGCAGGAACAGCAAATATACTTCAGATTGAAACACAAATAGAAAAAAAAGCTAAAGAAATTTATAAAGTACTTGTTTCAGAAAACACCAAAAAAATTAATCTTGCAAAAATTAATGATAAATATTTCTTTCTTATGGCTGGGATTGGTTTTGACTCAGAGATTGTGCATTCAATAGACTCTCAAATTAAAAAATATTTAGGTAAGATAATTTTTGCGCTTAAAGGTCTGCAACATTTTATATTTCTAAAAAATAAAAAGATGAAAGTTAATGTCGATGGAAAAATAATTAAAGCCGATTGGGTACTTGTAACAAATTCAAAATATTATGCAGGACCACACTCTATTACGAAAAAAACAAATATTTTTGATAATAAAGTTATTGCTTATATATTTGAAGATCTTTCAAGAATTAAAATTTTATATTACCTTTGGCTAATATTATCAAAAGGGGATTTAAGTAGAGCAAAAAGTATTATTACTAAAGAGCTTGATAAGTTAGAAATTGATAAACTTGAAAATAAAGTTCTCTCACAAATAGATGGTGAGGACTTTGGTTTTGAAGACAAATTAATAATTAGAAAAAGTGATAAATCTTTTAACTTGTTAGTACCCTAGACTTTTGCGAATTCTCCACCTGATCGGTAACGCCACAGCCACTTTTCCATTTCTTTTTCAATATCCGTCGGTTTGATATTTAAATCTTTTAAAGTTAAGTGGTCGCCAGATACCACATTATCTTTTTCAGAAAGTATTAGACATTGATCTTTTGTTATAATTGGATCAATCGGTAAAATACTTAAAAGCGAACTTTGAATTTTTGCTAAAGTCATCGGCACATCAGCAACAAATCTTTTTTTTCCAATTGTGCTTAAAATTAGTTTTATCATATCGCCAAAACTAATCACCCTGCCGCCACCTAGTTCATAAATTTTACCTTCATTATTTTTTGTCTCTATAGCTTTTAAAATTGCTCTTGCTACATCATTTACGAAAATAGGCTCAAATTTATAATTTACATTCACTACGGGAATTATTGGAGAAAGGCTTAATTTTGCAAATAAATTTGTAAAATTATCTTCATTACCAATTACAACACTTGGTCTAATAATCACAGTTTTATTAAAATTATTTAAAGTTTTTTCTTCGCCTAAAAATTTAGATTGCTGGTATTTTGATTTTGAATCTTTACTAGCGCCAATAGCAGAAACATGAATAAACTTTTTTACTTTTGATTGTGCGCAAAGTTTTGCTATGCTTTCAGGAATATCTCCGTGAATACTATTAAATTTTTGTTTTCTATTTTCAAATAATATTCCACAAAGATTAATAACAACATCTGAATTTTCTACAGCGTTTTTAATTTCTTCAAAATTATTTTGACCAAACTTTATAATTTCTATTGCTCCTGGAGGTGCTTGGGTCTTCAAATAAACCTTAGTAAATGGGTTACGGGTAGGAATAATGCATCTATAGTTCTTCTTCGTCAAATTTCTGACAAGATACCGGCCTATAAAACCCCCACCGCCTAGAATTGTTGCTATCGGGTAATTGTTCATGGTAATTAGAATGAGTATATGAAGATAAATAAATTTTCAAATGATTTGCCAAAGGAAATTGTCGCAAAAATTAAAGATAGTGTAGCTATAGATACTGAAGCAACTGGTTTGAAGATACCTGAGAGAGATAAGTTAAGCCTAATTCAACTATGTGATGCTTCTGGAAATGTTTACGTTATTCAACCTGACAGAAAAACTTATAAAGCACCAAATTTAGTATCAATCCTTGAAAATGATAAAATTTTAAAAATTGGTCATTTTTTAAGATTTGATAAAAATGCTCTAGAATTTTTTCTAAAATGCAAAATAAAGAATATTTTCGATACAAAAATAGCTAGCAAAGTTGTCAGAACTTATACTGACCAACACGGACTTAAAAATTTAGTTTATGAATTTTGTAATAAAAATTTAGATAAGAGAGCTGGAAGTAGTGATTGGAATAAAAATATAAATGAACTAACTGACAAACAATTAGAATATGCAGCGAACGATGTGATCTATCTACATAAAATTAAAAATGAATTAGAAAAAATGTTGAAAAGGGAAAATAGAATGGATTTATATCAAAATTGTATAACATTTCTTGATACCAGAATTGCCTTGGACCAATCAGGATTTAAGTTTGATATATTCGAACATTAATGACTAAAGTAAATTACATAAGCGTAGCCAAAAAATCTGCTGCAATACAAATTAAAGAATTAAAAAAAATTAACAAAGTCTTCAATAAAAATTTTGTAAAAGCTGTAGAAATAATTCATAAAGCAAAAGGTAAAGTTGTTTGCTCAGGAGTTGGTAAATCTGGATTAATAGCAAGAAAAGTTAGTGCTTCTCTTTCATCAGTTGGTATCAGTTCTTTTTTTCTTGATCCTAATTCAGCTATACACGGTGACCTTGGTCAAATTGATAAGAGAGATGTTCTAATTGTTTTTTCTTATTCTGGAAATACTTCAGAATTAACAAACCTTTTAAAATACTCAAATAGATTTGGAATTAAAGTTATAGGAGTTGCTTCAGGTGAAAATAGTTTACTTATTAGAGCAAGCGATATTCCGATAATTCTTCCAAAAGTAAAAGAAGCGGACCCAATTGGGATGGTACCAAGCTCAAGCACATCAATTACATTATTGTTTGGGGACAGTCTAATGTCTGCTCTTCTTGCTAAGCGAAATTTTACAAAAGAAAGATTTAAAATTTATCATCCCGGTGGAAGCATAGGTAAAACTTTATTGCTCACAAAAGATATAATGTTGAAGGGTAATAAGGTTCCATTAATTCAATCAAATAATAATATTGATAAAGCTTTAAAGATTATTAGTAAAAAAAATCTGGGAATAGGAATAATCACTAAAAAGAAAAATGTAATTGGAATAGTAACTGATGGAGATATCAGAAGAGGATCAAAAAATTATTCAGATAAAACAAAAATTACATCTTTGATGACAAAGAAGCCATTATTTGTCGGAGAAAATGTTTCAGCAGAGAAAGCTCTTTCTATAATGAGCGATAAAAAAATTACAAGTTTAATTGTTTCGTCTGACCTAGATTACAAGAAAAGACGTGCTATTTTTAAACCTAAGGGAATACTTCATATTCACTCCTTGCTAAAATATGGTATGAGATAATTAATGACAAATAAAAAAAAAATATTCCAATTAAGTCTAGTTTTTATCGGACTTTTAATAATATTCTTCACCTATTTTTTTAATTTAGAAAAAAAACAACCTTCTGAGGTTGTTACTGAGACTGAGACTAAAGAAAATGAAGAATTTTTGGAAGAGGGAGTTAATAGATTTGAAAATGTTGAGTACAAAGGTATAGACAACACTGGTAATAAATTTACGATAGGTTCTCAATTTGCTGAATTTAAAAAAGAAAAACCCGAATTAATTTTTATGGAAAATGTTGAATGTTTTTTTACTTTTAAGGATAATACGGTGTTATTAATATCTTCAAAAAAAGGAATATATAATAATATTTCTAATGATATGCAATTTTCAGAAGATGTAAAAATGGATTATTTAGAAAATACAATTTTTTCTGATAGAGCAAATTTTAATAATTACGAAAATCAGCTATTAATAGCCGGAAATGTAAGGGGAGATGGACCAACTACTAATCTAAAAGCTGATGAATTAGATTTTGATTTAAATACCAAAGATTTAAAGATAAGTATGTACAGCGAAGAAAGAGTAAAAATTAAAACTAAGTTTTAAATGAAAAAAAGTTTCAGAATTATTAAATTTAAAAAAAACAAACCTGTTTTACAAATTAAAGGTGTTAGTAAATCATTTAGTGGTAGACCAGTATTGAAAAAAATTAATCTTGATATTTACCCTGGTGAAATTATTGGGTTAGTAGGACCAAACGGATCGGGTAAGTCAACACTATACGGCACTATAATTGGTCAATACAAAGTAGATAGTGGAAATATATTATTGGGTCAAAAAGATATTACCGAGAAACCAATTCATGAAAGAGCAAAATTAGGTATCACTTATTTAAGTCAATATCGTAACGTTTTTAATATGAGTGTTTATGATAACCTGTTAGGCATTTGTCAGTTGTCTATTAAAGAAAGACAAAAACAAAACGAAACTGTTGAAAAACTTTTAAATGAATTCAATTTACAACATTTGCGTAGTTTAAATACGTCAGTTCTTAGCGGTGGAGAAGTTCGTAGATTACAAATAGCTAGAACATTAATTAATAATCCTAAAGTAATTTTGTTGGATGAGCCCATGGCCGCCTTGGATCCCATTATAGTTCAAGATATTCAAAAATTTATCCTCAAACTTCAATCCTATGGCTGCGGTGTTATAATTACAGATCACCAAGTCCAAAATTTATTTGCTATCTGCGACCGGGCTTATGTCATAGGTGAACACACAATAATTGCAGAAGGAAAACCAAAAGATATCTTAAAATCTACAAAGGCAAGAGAATTGTATTTTGGCTCATTTGATAATTAATTTAAATGGTTACTAAAAATCTCTCTGTTAGTTTTAAAAAAAAAATAAATAAATTTAACAAATCTATAGAGGTAGACTCTGATAAATCTATTTCACAAAGATGTTTCATTATAGGTTCAATTTGTGAAGGTATTTCAATTGTTGACAATATTTTAGAGTCTGAGGATATATTATCAACTATAAGATGTTTGAAAAAACTCAATTGTAAAATTGAAAGGCTCCAAAAGGGGAAATATAAAATATACGGCAAAGGACTTGGGAGTTATTTTTGTAATCAAAATACGCTATTGGATTTTGGAAATTCCGGTACTGCTACCCGACTTTTAGGTTTTGGCATATGCAGCACAAATCCAAATCTAAAAATTAAAATTACAGGAGATAAAAGTCTTAGAAAAAGAAGTATGTATAGAATAATAAAAGTAATGGAAAAATTTGGAGCTACTTTTTTACCTAAAAATAAATTTAAACTTCCAATTACTTTGATTTCTTCTGCAGCTCCTATAGGTTTTAAGTTTCATAATGGTATTTCAAGTCAAATTAAATCTGCAGTTATTTTAGGTGCTATAAATTCCTTTGGGAAAACCCAGATCATAGAAAAAATAAAAAGTAGAGACCATACAGAAAAAATCTTAAAACATAACAGCAAAACAATTAGTGTTAAAAAAGGTAAAAATAATCTAATTGAAATAAATGGCAAGGAAAGTTTAAAGCCATTCAAATTATCAGTTCCAGGTGACCCTTCCTCTGCCAGTTTTTATGCAGCGTTATGTCTTTTAAATAAAAATTCAAATATAATTTTAAAAAAAGTTCATATAAACCCGACGAGAATTGGATTTTTCAATATAATAAAAAAACATAAAGGCAAAATATTTTTTAAAAATAAAAAATTAATTGGAAATGAAATTGTTGCTGATATTCACGTTAAAAGTAGCAATATTAAACCACTTAAAATTAGTAAAAAATTCTTTGTCAGTTGCCAAGATGAATTTCCTCTAATGTTTGCAATTTCATGTTTGTTACCAGGTATATCAGTTTTTAGAGGTATAGAAGATTTAGCAAATAAAGAAAGTAATAGGATTAAGGAAATGGGAAAGATTTTAAAACAAATTGGTATAAAATTTTTTGCTTCAAAAGATGAAATGAGAATATATGGAAATCCATATTTAAAAATTAAAAACAAAAAAATTAACGTTTCAGGAATTTTTGATCATAGAATCTTAATGTCTGCAGCAATTTTAAGTTTATTGACTGGGATTAATTCAAAATTAAGGAATTTTGAACAAGTCGGGACTAGTTGTCCAAATTTTTTATCTACAATCTTTAAATTAGGAGGAAGATTTGAGAGAGAAAATTAAGATTAAAGTAGGAATCGACTCACCAAGTGCGGCTGGAGCAGGCACAATTTCTAAAATGATAGCGAGAAATTATAAACTTTTGTACTGCGACACTGGAAAAATTTATAGGTACATGGCAAAACAGATTATTGATAAAAATCCATCAAACAAGTTTAAATTTTTAAAAAAAATAAGTAAAAAAATCAATTTAAATAAATTAAAACATAAAAATTTACTTACTGATGATGTTGCATACATTGCTTCACAAATTGCAAAAGATCTCAAAATTAGAAAACTTGTGGTAAAATTTCAAAAGCAGTTAGCCTATCATCCACCAAAGAAATATAATGGATCAATATTGGATGGCAGAGATATAAATTCAAAAATAATTAAAGATGCTGACTTTAAATTTTATATAACTGCCAAAGTTAATGAGAGGGCAAAAAGAAGGTGCAAGGAATTAAAAAAAATGGGTAAAAAAGTAAAATTTAAAGATATTTTAAAAAATTTAAAAAGAAGAGACCTAGAAGATCGTTCTAGACGTTATTCTAAGCTAAAAAAAACAAAGGATTCTGTCTTGATAAATACTACCAACTTATCTATAAGAGGTAGCTTTTTAAAAGTAAAAAAAATTATGGATAAAAAGCTTAAAAAAATATGGAATTAGAAACAGACGTATCAAAAAAAAATAAAACAAAAGAATTTGAAAATCTTTTAAACGAAGATTTTAAAAAAAGAGAGTTCAAAGAGGGTAAAATAATTAAGGCTACTGTAAGTGAAATTGGAAAAAAATTTATTTTTGTAGAGACCGGACTAAAAAGTGAAGGGTCTATTCCGATCGAAGAATTTAAAATTTCAAAAGAATTAGAAAAACTCAAAGTCGGATCAAAAATCGATGTGTATCTTGAGAAAATCGAAAGTTATAGAACAGGCGAAATCGTTGTTAGTAGAGAAAAAGCTAAAAGGATGGGGTCTTGGGAAAAAATGACTAAAGCTTTTGAGAATCAAAAAGAAGTTGAAGGTATAATTACAAATAAAGTTAAGGGTGGATTTATAGTAAATATTGACTCATGTTTGTGTTTCTTGCCCGGATCTCAGGTAGATACTAAACCCATAAAAAATATGGATTCATTAATGAACACTTCTCAGAAATTTTTATGTGTAAAACTTGATAAGTCTAGAGGAAATATAGTTGTTTCAAGAAAGGCTGTTCTTTCAAAATCAAGAGATAAAGAATTAGCTAACATACTTTCAAAAATTAAAGAAGGAGACATCGTAAATGCCCAGGTGAAATCAATTTTAGATTGGGGTGCTTTTTTAGATTTAAATGGTGCAGACGCACTGTTGCACGTGACAGATCTCAGTTATTCTCGTGTAGATAAACCTTCATCTCTTTTATCAGTAGGTCAAACAATTAAAGCAAAAATTATTAAGATTGATCCAGAAACAAAAAGAATCAGTTGTGGAGTTAAGCAAATGCACCCTGACCCATATGAAAATTTAGAAAAGAAATATGAAGTAGGTAAAATTTATGATGGTACAGTTACGAAAATCGTCGACTACGGTGCGTTTGTTAAACTTCAAGAAGGATTAGAAGGACTTGTTCATCAATCCAGTTTGTCTTGGACAAAAAAAAACATACATCCAAGTAAAATTTTGTCCTCATCACAAAAGATAAAGGTGAAGGTTATTGAGCTAGACACGGAAAAACGAAGAATATCTCTAAGTTATAAAGACACTTTAGAAAATCCTTGGACAGCTTTTACAAAAAAATACGAAGTTGGCTCTATTGTAAATACAAAAGTTAAAAATATAGCAGACTTTGCGTTGTTTGTTTCTATTGAAAACTCAGAGTTTGACGGCATGATTCATTACAAAGATATTTCTTGGCAAGAAACAGAGGAGAGTTTAAAGAAATATAAAAAAAATGACACAATTAAAGCTAAATTATTAGAAATAGATTTAGAAAAAGAAAAAATTAGACTTGGAATTAAGCAGCTTGATAAAGATCCTTTTGACTTCTTCCTAAAGAAAGAAAATAACGAAATAATTACTGCGACGGTAATGGAAGTACTAAAAAATGGAATTAAGGTATCTGTTGGAAATGACAAAAATTTACTTTTAACAATTAAGAAAAACCAACTAGCTAAGGAAATAGAAGATTGCAGGCCTGAGATTTTTACAAAAGGTAATAAAGTAGATTGTATGATTGTGGATCTGGATAAAGAAAAAAGGAAAGCAAGTTTATCTATAAAAGAATTAGAAAAATACAATGAAAAGATAGCAATTGAAAAATATGGTAAAGATGGATCAAGTTCTGGTGCAGTCCTTGGAGACATTTTAGGAAAAGTATTTAAGTCAAAAAAGAAAAAGGAAAAAAAATAATTCCGTATGGTGAAATCAGAGATAATTTTAAAATTATCTAAAAAAATTCACCCAAAATTAAAAAAGTCAGATTTAGAAACAATTTTAGATACTTTAGTTAATACAATTATTGAGGGTATTAATGATAAGAAAAGCTGTGAACTCCGTAAATTTGGAAGATTTTCACCAAAAAGAATTAAGGGGCGAACTAATGCTCGTAATCCTAAAAGTGGACAAATTATTCAAACAAAAGATAAGAATTCAATTTCTTTTAAAATGTCCAAAGAATTAATGAATGAAATTAACACCAAAGAAAGAGAAATAAATTGAATAAAAATATTTTTGTCGCTTTAGACTTTGACGCTTTAGACTTAGCTTTGGAAACCACAAAAAAAATAAGAGATGAAATTGCTGGTGTAAAAGTTGGTACAGAGCTTTATACAATATGTGGTAATGAAGGTTTAAAAAAAATAAAAGAATTAGGTGTAGATATTTTTTTAGATTTAAAATTAGGTCCAGAGATACCTAATCAAGTAAAAAAAACTGTGTCTGCATTAGAAACCTTAAAGACTATTAAATATTTAACAATTCATACAAGCGGTGATTATGAAATGCTTAATGCCGCCAAAGAAGCTGCTGGCTCAATTGAGCTTTTGGGTGTTACTGTTCTTACCTCTCAATCAAATCTTCAAAACTTAGGTATAAAAAATTCTATAAAAGATCAGGTAAAAATTTTGGTAGAATTAGCTAATAAATCAAAATTAGCAGGTGTTATATCTTCTGCTCAAGATCTAAGTTTAGTAAGATCAATATCAAAAGATTTAAAAATTTTCTGTCCAGGTATAAGAGGCCAAAATGATAAAATGAATGATCAGAAAAGAGTGATGAGTTACGCTGACTTTACAAAAACTGCAGACTCAAAATGTTTTGCTGTTATAGGAAGGCCTATTATTGAAGGTGACCCTGTTCAAAACATAAAAAAAATTATACAGTCATCCTATTAATAAATTAACCATACATATTAATGAAATTAAAAAAAGGAATACCCTTAATTGATCAACACGATAAAAATGGTTTTTACGGTGGAAAATTCGGTGGTAATTACGTTGCTGAAACACTAAAAAAGCCAATTGATGATTTAACAAAATTATTCGAAAACTGTAGAAAAGACAAAAATTTTATAAGGGAAAGAGACAATCTATACAAAAATTATGTTGGAACACCCACAAGATTTATAAAACTTCAAAATCTTACAGACTATTTAGGTGGTGCACAGATTTATGCAAAAATGGTTTCTGATGCAAATGGTGGGGCTCATAAAATCTATAACGCTATTACTCATGCCATGTTATGCAAAAAAGCAAAAAAAAAATACATGTGTACCGATACTGGCGCCGGTTATAACGGAAAAATGTTTTCAATGGTTGCAAAAAAATTTGGTTTAGGGTGTAAAGTATTTATGGGCACCAGGGATATTGAAAGACAAAAGCCAAATTGTGATGCGATAAAAAATAATGGAGCTGAAATTATTCCAGTTAACTCAGGAAGTAAAACTCTAGTAGATGCTGTTAGTGAATGTATTCGATATTGGGTATCAAATTGTGATAAAGCACACATGGGAATAGGTAGTCTTGTTGGTCCTAATATTTTTGTTAAAATTTGTGGATTTAGCACGGCTCAAATTTCTAGAGAGCTTATAGTTCAGTTAGAAGAGGAGTTTGGCGAAGTACCAAACAAATTAAAATTAATTAATTGTGTTGGTGGTGGTTCAAGTGCATATGGTTTTTGGAGTGAATTTTTTGATTATAACAAAAAACATGTTGAACTCATCGGGGTAGAGGCCGGTGGACCAAAAAAAAGTAAGCTTCATGCTGCGCCTTTGAGTAAAAATTCAAGAATTGCAATTCTTCATGGAGCTGCTGCTTATTGTGTTCAGGATTCTGATGGACAAATAAATGAAACAGACAGCTGTTCTAGCGGTCTTGATTATCCAAGCACAAGTCCTATACATTGTTATTTGAAAGATATTGGTAGAGCAAGATATTCTTATGCTACTGACGAGGATGCTTTTTCAGCTTATAAACTTGTAACAAAACTTGAAGAGATTTCTCCAAGTTTAGAACCAGCACACTCATTTGCTGAAGCAATTAAAATTGCTCCTAAACTCGATGACACAAATATAATTATAGTCAATAGTTGTGGAGATAGTCTAAAAGATAAAGATATAATCAAAAAACGTTTAGGTAGTTATTCAAGATGAAATCTCAGATTAGTTTGGCTTTTCAAAAATGTAAAAAGGAAAATAGACCTGCTTTAGTAACTTACACAGTCGCGGGTGATAATACTAAAAAAAAATCGTTAGAAATTCTAAAATCAATATCCAAACATGCAGATATTGTAGAGTTAGGATTTGCACATAATGCGCCAACCGCTGATGGCCCTCAAATTCAGAATAGTTCACACAGAGCATTAAAAAATGGAATTAAACTAAAAGACGTTTTTCAAATAGTAAAAGATTATAAAAAAAGTAAAAATGCAAAGCCTTGTATTCTTATGGGATACTATCAAATGGTCCACAGATATGGGGAAAGAAAGTTTGTTATAAAGTGTAAACAAGTTGGAGTGAATGGAATAATTATAGTAGATCTTCCTTTTCCTGATAATAGAGAATTTTCTAAATTGTGTAAAAAGAATTCAATTACTTTCGTACAGCTATTATCTCCAACAACATCAAAGGAAAGAATGAAAAAAATCGTAGCAAGCTCTCATGATATGATTTATTATATAAGCATGTTGTCTACTACGGGTGGAAAATTAAAAGTTTCACCAAAAAAAATTTTAAATAACTACTTTAAAATAAAAAAGATGAGTCGTTCAAAATATGCAGTAATAGGCTTCGGAATCACTAAAAATAATATTGCTTCTTTTAAAGAAAGCGATGGCTTAGTGATTGGTAGCGCATTATGTAAAGGAATTAGCGACTCTTTAAAAAAACGTCAAAATCCTGTCATAAATTTAAATAAAATGGTAAAAGAGTTAAAGTCAAAAATAATATGAATTGGATTACAAAGTTTATAAAACCAAAAATTAAATCGCTTTTTAAAAAACAGGGTTCAGACGCTAAAGAAACGCTATGGTCAACTTGCGAATGTAAAAAACTTATTTATAAAGATGAGTTATTCAGTAATTTAAATGTCTGTCCTTCGTGCGGTTTTCATCATAAATTAACCTGCGAGGAAAGATTTAAAGTATTTTTCGATAATAAAGATTTTAGTGTTTTAAAAACTCCTGAACCTAAAGATGATCCATTAAAGTTTCCAAAATATTCAGCTAAGTTAAAACAGGCAAGGGAAAAAACAAATCAAAACGATGCAGTTTTAATTGCTGAAGGTAAGCTTGATGGCTTAAGTGTGACCGTTGGTGCTCAGAATTTTAGTTTTATTGGTGGAGCAGTTGGTGCAAGCTCTGGTGAAGCTTTTATTCATGGTGTTCAAAATGCAATAACAAATCAAACTCCATTTATATTTTTTAGTTGTTCAGGCGGTCAAAAGATGCAGGAAGGTGCGATTGCTTTAATGCAAATGACTAGGACTGTTTTAGCAGTTAATGAACTAAAAAAAAATAATCTTCCTTATATTGTTGTGATTACAAATCCTACAACTGGAGGTGTTTCTGCGAGCTTTGCTACACTAGGTGATATTTTAATCGGCGAACCGAAAAGTGTTTTGGCTTTTGCTGGCCGTAGGGTAATTCAAAATACAGTAAAAGAGGAATTGCCAGAAGATTTTCAAACAACAGAATTTGTAAAAGATCATGGTGGAATTGACCTGGTAGTAGAGAGAAAATATTTAAGATCAACAATATCAACTCTTTTATCAATTTTGTTGAAGAAAAAAGAAGTTAAGAATATATCTGGTATAAATGATGAGTCAGATATCCAAGAGTCTATACAAAAAACTTCAAAAGCAATATAGCCGTCGTATTAATCTTGATTTAAAAAGGATTAAAAAAGTTTTACAAAAATTAAATAATCCTCAAGATCAGGTTGATAACGTTATTAATATTATTGGTAGTGATGGAAAAAATAGTGTTCTTACCTCTTTAAAATATTTTCTTGAAGCGAATAAAGAAAAAGTAAATACATTTACAAGCCCGCACTTATATGATGTTCGACAGAGATTTTGGTTGGGCGATAGGTTTATTTCAGTTAATGAAATTAAAAAATATAAACAACTGATTGAAAAAACAAAAGTAAAATTGACTTTATTTGAATTGCTTACATGTATTTATGTTTTGTCTGCCAAAAATACTGATAATACATCTTTTAATCTTATTGAGAGTGGACTTCTTTTCAAAAAAGATAGTACAAACCTTTGGGAAGCTCCTATAGCTCAAATAGTAACAAATATAAATTATCAGCATCAAGAGTGGGTCTACCCAAAAACTATTAAAGAGATTTGTAATCAAAAGGTTGGGTTTTTAAGTAAAAATTCAAATATTTATGTAGGAAAACAACAATTAAAAACTCAGAAAATTATCAAAAAAATTTTAAAAGGAAATACTAGTGAAAAATTATATTATGGTGAGTGGAAAATAATAAAATTAAAAAATAATAAGTATTATAAAGATAAGGAAAATTTAATTAGACTTATTTCAAAAAATATTTTTTCTGATGGATTGTGGGATAATGTTGGATTAGCTATAAAAGTTGCTTTAGACCTAGGTGTTAAACCTAAAATTATCAAAAAAACAGTTCCAAAAATTAAATTTGAAGGTCGTGTAAATTATATAAAAGGTAAACTGACTAAAAATAAAAATTACAAAATTTTAGTAGATGGTTGCCATAGTGATGCTTCTACAAAAAATTTAGCTAATCACCTAAAAAAAATTAAAGTGCCAATTTATGGAATTTGGGGATGCCTTAAAAATAAAAGTCCAGAAAAACTTATTAAAAATTTTAAAGGTAATTTTAGAAAGTTAGTTACAATACAGATTCCAGATGAACCAAACTCGTCCAACCCTAATGAATTAAAAAGAATTGCAGTTGAAAACGGTTTTAATTCTACAAGTTCAAGTAGTATTCATGAGGCTTTAAATAATATTCCCAAAAAGGAAAAGTGTGTTGTGGTGATATTTGGAAGTTTATATCTTGCTGGGTATATTTTAGGAATTAACTAGATATTCTCTTTTATCCAAGAAACTATATTAGACTTTGTGGTTGCTCCAACTTTGGTTGCTTTTAGCTCTCCAGATTTAAACAGTAGCATGGTTGGTATTCCTCTTATACCAAACTTGGTCCCAGTGTTTACTTCCTCATCGATATTAAGTTTAGCTATCACAACTTCGTTCGACATTTCATCTGATATTTCCTCTAAGATAGGCCCAATTTGTTTACATGGTCCACACCATTCTGCCCAAAAATCAACTATAGTTGGTTTTTGAGATTTTATTACTTCTGTATCGAAATTATCATCAGTTACTTTTTTTGTCGGCATAATTTATAAATATGGTTTTTTTTTAAAATGTCAACTATGCACGAGAGTAAGCTTTTTCTAACTCTTCAACGTACACGTTAATATCCTCTAACATCTTAAGCTTACTATTATCTTTATTTTTTTCAAATTTAGCTCTTAAATCATCAATCTCTTTATATGTCCTTGGTATAGTATTCCATTTCTTTTTGTCAGTCGTTGACAAAACTCTTTTTACGATTGTTCCGTGTATCTCGTCATAATCCTCTTTGGACAAGAGATCTGGTTTTTCTTGGTAAATAATTTTTTTTCCAAAATATTGCAGCCTTTTATCTTTAAATTTTTGTAAATAACCTAATTTTTTTTCCCAATCTACCTCATGAAAACCACTTAAAATCTTATTATCTTCAGGTGGTGGAAAGTTATATAGACTTTCTTCTTCATATATATCTTCTTGAGATTTTGTTTCTGCCTTCTCGAGGGCCTCATCTCTTAAAATTAATTGAACTTTTTCGGAAAATTCTTTATTTTTTTTTACTATTTCAGCTCTTTCCCTTAGTTTTTTTATTCCAATCATTTTATATGCTTCAAAATTATCTACGTAGGATGGATTCATAACAATTGGGTGTTTGTTATGTCGACAAGTTCTCATTACTTTTGGTTGTTTTTTTAGTTCAGTTTTTAGAACGTCTAGAGGCATACTCATATAAATATTAGGATCATGTTTTAAATCGAAGGTTTTCGGCCATTGATAAATTGGATGCTGACAAACAAAAGTTTGAACAAAAGGAACAACTTTGCCGTAATAAAATTCATTAGTGCAAAAAAGTTTTTCGTTTTTAATTACTTTTAAACTTTCTTCCTTACTTATAGTCATAAGAGAAGCATTCCAAACACTGGGTGCTTTCTTTTTAATAATTCTTGCAATTTTTAATGTAGCTAAGCAGTCTCCTATAGCGGTATGTGCAGCATGTTCAATATCGTTTAATGGGGCCATTGTATCTAATTTATATTCTAGGTTTCCTTTTTCATTTGTCCTATTTTTAAGTGTACCTGGATAGTAGAGATTAGCAGCTCTAGCTAAATTTATTAGATCGCCTTCTTTATTCCCATTAACTGTTGAGGCAAAAGGGTATTCTAAACTTTGGAAAAGAGTATGCCTCCAAAAGATTTGATCAAAATCAATATTGTTCCAACCTATGTAAGTTGTTTTACCCCACTTTTTTATTTTTTCTACAAACTGCCTTACCATCTGATAATGAGATAAATTAGTCTCCTTTAATCTTTTTGGAGTAGTATTTGAAACTATTAAGCTCATAGCTTCAGGAATGACACCTGGTGCTAGCCTACATTTCGCTTCAAAACGATCTAACTCATTTAAATCATCATCAGTAAGTATGGCTCCAATTTCAATAATTTGTCCCCAAGCTTTATTTGAACTCGACGTTTCAAAATCATAAAAAAGAAAATTTGACATTATTTTAATTATTTAAGAATTTTTAA
>CACHBR010000009.1 GCA_902578115.1 uncultured Pelagibacteraceae bacterium
TATTTTAGAAGATTTAGCTTTAAAAGGACACGAATTTCCAAAATTGGTTTTAGATTGGCGTCAATTATCAAAATTAAAAAATACCTATACAGATGCTCTTCAAGATCATGTTAATTCAAACACTAAAAGAGTACATACCTCATTCCTTTTGGCTGCAACAAATACTGGAAGACTAGCTTCTAGTGATCCAAATTTGCAAAATATACCAATCAAAACAGATGATGGAAGGGAAATTAGAAAAGCATTTATAGCTGAAAAAAATAACATTTTAATTTCAGCTGATTATAATCAAGTTGAAATGAGAATTTTAGCAGATTTAGCAGAGGTAAAAGAACTTCAAAAAGCTTTTTTGAATAAAGAAGATATTCATACGCTGACTGCGAGCCAAGTATTTAACGTACCCATAAAAAAAGTAGACCAAAATTTGAGAAGGAAAGCAAAAACTATAAATTTTGGTATTATTTACGGAATTACCCAATACGGTCTAGCGAAACAAATTTCTGTATCAAATCAAGAAGCATTAGATTTCATTAATGCATATTTTAAAAAATTCCCTGAAATAAAAGATTACATGGAAAAAACAATCAAGTTTTGTAAAAAAAATGGATATGTAAATAATATTTTTGGCAGACGCATCCACCTAAGAGGTATAAATGATAAAAATTTTAGTGTAAGAAGCTTTCAAGAGAGAGCTGCAATAAATGCACCAATTCAAAGTTCAGCTGCTGATATCATTAGACTTGCAATGATTAAAATTGACGACTTAATAAACTCAAATAAGATATATAAAGCAAAAATGCTTCTCCAAATACATGATGAATTAGTTTTTGAGTGTGAAAAATCGAATCAAAAGAATGTTGAAAAAATTGTAAAAAAAACGATGGAGTCAGTTTCTAGCTCTAATTATCATATGTTTAAAATCCCATTAGACGTAAATGTTAATTCTGGTAATAATTGGGATGAAGCTCACTAAAATTTAAATTGCCTAAATTTTGACAATTTAATTTAAACTATTAGGATATTATTATGTCTAAAACTATTGCACTTGTTGATGATGACAGGAATATATTAACTAGCCTCAGTATAGCTCTCGAGAGAGAGGGATTTAAAGTGCAAACATATATAGATGGAGAAAGTGCTTTAGTTGGTTTATCTCGAAACCCTCCCGATTTAGCTGTCGTCGATATTAAAATGCCCAGAATGGATGGAGAGGAACTTCTTAAAAGAATAAAAAAAAAGATGTCAATTCCAATTATATTCCTTACTTCCAAAGACGAAGAAGTTGATGAACTACTCGGCTTAAAGCTTGGTGCAGATGATTTTATAAAAAAGTCAGGAGGATTTTCAATCAAGGTTTTGGTCGAAAGAATAAGAGTTCAACTAAGGAAAAAAAGTAATTCCCAAGACGAAACTAAAAATCTAATAGTTCACGGAAAGCTTAAATTAGACCCAAGCCAACTTGAGTGCCAATGGAATGGAAAAAATCTTCCTGAAAAATTGACTACAACGGAATTTTTAATTGTAAAAGAATTAGCACAAAGACCTGGGGTAATTAAGGAAAGAGCACATCTCATGGATATAGCATATAAAGAAAATACTGATATAGAGGATAGAACAATTGATAGTCACATCAAACGAATTAGAAAAAAATTCAAAAAAGTTGATGAAAAATTTTCTTCTATTGAGACACGTTATGGCAGTGGGTATAGGTGGAACGTTAATTAATGAATTTAGTTAAAAGCTCATCTTCTATTCTAAGAAAATTTTTAATTTTCAATTCACTAATATTTTTAGTCTTGGGTTTATTTACGTTTTTTTATTTGAATGCTATTCAACCAAACTTAGTAAAGCAAAGAGTGGAAAAACACACTGTAATAATAAATAATACTTCGAATCATATTGAGAGATTAAAAATAAATTTTGAAGAAAAAGATTTAAAAAGTTTTTTATTATCAACAAGATTTCTATTTCAAAACTTAGAGAGAGTTCAATTTTTTAGTACCGATGGTAAATTAATTGGTGATACGAACGTAATCGATCTAGACCAGAATGTTTTTGTTAGATCTGATGCTGTAATTCAAGAAAATCTAGACTCCAACTCAAACATTATTAGTGAAGAATTATCAAAAGATAGATCTATTCAAAAAAAAACTAATATAGATGAATTAATTTTAAACAAAAAGAGTAATGAACCAATTGTAACTGAAGTGAGAGAAAATGATAATTTTTTTATCAAGACATTGGATGGTCTTATAATTGATGGCCAAATTTTAGGTTATATAATGGTTACTGAACAGGCAAACGAAATTTTAATTGCAGTTGAAGAAAGAAGAAATTTTATTTTAAGAACTGTAATTGCCATAGCTATAGCAATATTTATTTTTTCAATATTTTTAAATAAATATATTCTTACTCCAATTGCAGCCTTAGTAGGTTACACAGAAGCCATTAAATCTAAAGATGATTCATCAGGAAAAATAGATAGATTTTTAAAAAGAACAGATGAACTTGGTTTACTCTCAAGATCATTAAATAATATGACAACTGATTTACAAGAAAGAACAAGAAGAGCAGAAAATTCTTCTGCTGATTTAGCTCATGAAATTAGAAATCCATTAGCTTCATTAAAAGGTGCATCGGAGCTTTTAGAAAATTCTTCGGACAAAAATGAAAGAGAAAAATTAATTAAAATTTTAAGTCATGATGTCGAAAGAATCGACAGATTAATTACGGACTATTCTCAAATGTTAAAAGATGAAGCCTCACTTTCAAGAGAAAAAATGAAAAAATTGGATCTTCAAATTTTGGTTAAAAATGTTGTTGATGAATTTGAAAGTAATTCGAAAGTAATAGAAAAAGGAATAAAATTTAAAATTATAAAGGAAAAACCAAATGGTTATGATTTCAAACTTTTCGGTATCGATAACAGGTTAGAGCAAATATTAGCAAATTTGTTAGATAACGCTTTATCTTTCAGTCCTAGTAAAGGTCAGGTAATAGTTTCAATTAAAGGACATAAAGATTTTGTTTCTTTCAAAATTAAAGATCAAGGTCCAGGATTTAGCGAGATAAATACTGAAAAAATATTTAAAAGATTTTACAGTAATAGACCTGAAAAATTTGGAGAACATTCAGGTTTAGGTTTAAATATTGTAAAGAGTATTGTGCAAATGCATGGAGGTAATGTTTGGGCTTCAAATAGGTCTGATAATGAAAAAGGCGCACAAATTGAAGTAGAGCTGCCAAAAAAATATAATCAATAGTGACCACTTGATTACTATAAATTAAATTGTTACAAGATTTTGATAAATGAGCCAAGATTTTAAAGTAAAAGATATAAATTTAGCTGACTTTGGAAGAAAAGAAATTTCTATAGCGGAGTCAGAAATGCCAGGATTAATGGCATTAAGAAAAGAATTCAAAGGAAAGAAACCTTTGAAGGGAGCAAACATTTTAGGCTGTCTTCATATGACAATTCAAACAGCCGTTTTAATTGAAACACTTGTTGAACTTGGTGCAAGTGTCAGATGGTCTTCTTGTAATATTTTTTCAACACAAGATCATGCTGCTGCAGCAATTGCAAAAGCAGGAATACCAGTATACGCATGGAAAGGTGAAACCGAAAAAGAATATTGGTGGTGTATTAAACAAACTATCGAAGGTGATAAAAATTGGAAACCAAATATGATTTTAGATGATGGTGGTGACCTAACTGGACTAATGCATAAAGATTACAAAGATCTTCTTAAAAATATTAAGGGAGTATCCGAAGAAACAACAACTGGAGTTCTGGCGTTAAAAAAAATGGAGTCTAATAAAAAATTGCTTATTCCAGCAATAAATGTAAATGACTCAGTCACAAAATCTAAATTCGATAATTTATATGGATGTCGGGAAAGTTTAGTAGACGGAATTAAAAGAGCAACAGATGTGATGATGTCTGGTAAAGTTGCTATAGTTGCCGGTTTTGGTGATGTTGGAAAAGGAAGTGCAGCATCTCTTAGACAATCGGGAGCAAGAGTTATGGTTACAGAAACTGATCCTATTTGTGCACTTCAAGCTGCAATGGAAGGATATGAGGTTGTCTTAATGGATGAGGCTATAAAGGATGCAGACATAGTTGTAACTGCTACAGGCAACAAAGATATTGTAACTGCTGACCACATGAGAGAAATGAAAGACAGAGCAATATTATGTAATATTGGACACTTCGATAATGAGATACAAGTTGATGCTTTAAAGAATTACAAATGGACTGAAATAAAACCACAAGTACATGAAATAGAACTACCAAGTAAAAAAAGAATTATTTTATTAGCCGAAGGAAGATTGGTAAATCTTGGCTGTGCAACAGGGCACCCAAGTTTTGTTATGAGCGCTTCATTTACAAATCAGGTTATAGCTCAAATTGAATTATGGAATAACTCAAAAAATTATGAGAAAAAAGTTTACGTATTACCAAAGCATTTAGACGAAAAAGTTGCAACATTACACTTAGGTAAAGTTGGTGCTAAATTAACAAAGATGTCTAAGGAACAAGCAGACTATATTAGCGTTAAACCATCAGGACCATTTAAGCCGGATACTTATCGCTACTAAAATAGTAGCCAATGTTGAAATATTACTTATCTCAAATAGATACTATATCTAAAAAAATTTCATCATCTTTATCAAAAACTGACTGTATATTTTTATACGGTGAATTAGGATCTGGAAAAACTACTTTTGTAAGAAGTTTGGTTCATCAATTGCAGAAAAAAAATAAAATTAAAAAAACAGAAGTTGTAAGTCCAACTTTTAGTTTACTTCATGAATACGAGATAAAAAGTTTAAAAGTAATGCATTATGATTTATATCGATTAAAAAAAAGTAAAGAGTTAGAGAAACTCGGTATATTTCAGGAAAATGATAAAGTAATAACAATAATTGAGTGGCCTGAGATAATTAAGAAAACAATCGTTAATAGACTTGAAATTACTTTTTATTATCAAGAAGAACAAGAAAGTAGAAAGTTGAAAATAAAAGGTTACGGAAAATGGAAAAAATTTAAATTAAATGCAATATAAATTAAAAAAAATAAGAAGTGATGCATCTTTTAGAGAATTTTTTAGGCTCAAAAAAGGAAATAAAACCTCAATTATCGTTACAGCAAGAAAAGAAAGATATAGAAATTTAATTGCATATTCTGCAATAAATAAATTTCTAAGAGGCAAAGGTATTCATACTCCCAAAACCATTAGCCAACATTTTAGTGAAGGTATAATGGAAATTGAAGATTTTGGTGATAATACACTCTTCCATTCTATCAGAAAATCAAAAAATATTTTTTCTTATTATAAAAAAAGCGTAAATGTAATTTTAAAATTACAAAAAATAAAACCAATTAATAAAATTAAAATTAAATCAAATCGAAATTTAAAATTTGACAATTACAACTTAAAAAATTTACATAAGGACTCGGATTTATTTTTGAATTGGTACCTTCCAGGAGTTTTAGGTAAAAGAAAATCAAAAAAATTTAAAAAAAAAATAAAAATAGAATTAAATAAACTATATAAAAAAATTTATTTTAAAAATAAGTTTATAGTCCATAGGGACTTTCATGTTTCAAATATTATGCCCGTGAAAAGTAAATTGGGAATTATTGACACCCAAGATATTATTTTGGGAAACCCTATGTATGACGTGGCCTCTCTAATTGATGATGTTAGAATAGAAATACCATTACCAATAAAAAATAAAATTTTTCAATATTATTCAAAAAAGAGCTCTTTGAGAAAAAATATGTACTTTTTAAAAAATGATTTTGATATTTTATCAATTCAAAGAAATCTAAAGATACTTGGTATCTTTTATAGACTTTATAAAAGAGATAAAAAACCTCAATATCTTAAATATTTACCTTATACTTGGAAACTTATTGAATTAAGAATGAAAAATAAAATTTTTAAAAATTTAGAAAAAATTTTATTAGATGTTGTAGGTAAAAAGCTACGAAGAAAAAGAAATTTTAAATGAAAATTAAAAAAGCAATTATTCTTGGAGCTGGTTTTGGAAAAAGGATGTACCCAATTACAAAAAAAATTCCAAAACCACTCGTAAAAATCAGAAATAAAACTATACTTGAAAACACTATAAATTTTTTAATTTCACTTGGTGTAAAACATATTATTATAAATACACATTATCTTCATAATAAAATTTCAAGCTTTGTAAAAAACAAAAAATTTTCTTGTAAAATAGATTTAGTTTTTGAAAAAAAGAAAATATTAAATACTGGTGGAGGAGTCTTAAATGCTTCAAAAAAATTTAAAAAACAAGTCTTCTTTGTATTAAATCCAGATACACTCTGGAGAAAAGAATATAAGAAAGAGTTTAAAAATTTAATAAAAATTTATCAAAAAAATAATAAACCAGCTATTCTTTTAATTCCGAAAAATAAAAGTTTCGATAAATCATTCAAAGGAGATTTCAATTTGAACTCTAAAAAACAAGTTTTGAGGCAAAAAAATAACAAACTTATTTTTACAGGTGCTCAAATCCTTACAAGATCAGTTTTTAAATCGAAAAAAATAAAGTCATTTTCTATGAATAAAGTATGGGATAATTTAATTAAAAAAAAAGAATTAGTAGGTGTCGTAAGTAAACAAAAATTTTTACATATTAATAACTACAAGATTTACAGGAAGTTAATTAAGTATTAGTTATTATATCTTTTTTTCTAGACTGATCTAAATATCTTTTATTCAAAACTTTACCTGAATTATCAAAGTCTATTACTAGAGGATTGCCGGTTGGTATCTCAAGTAAATTTATATTTTTATCAGAAATGTTAAAAATTTTTTTACATAGAGCTCTAATTGTGTTCCCGTGAGCTGATATAATAATATTTTTTTCACTTTTAATGTATTTTTCTATATTTTTTTCATAGAAGGGTACAACACGATTGTAAGTATCCTTTAAAGACTCGGTGTCGGGTATTTTTTCTAATTCTTTATATAATTTATCATTGTAGGAACTATACTCAGAATCTCTTTCTAGTGATGGCGGAGGGACATCCCAGGATCTTCTATACTTTTTAAATTGTTCTTCACCTAATTTTTTTTTAGTCTCAGCTTTATTTAGACCTGTTAGAGCGCCATAATGCCTTTCATTTAATTCCCAATTTTTTTTGTATTTATATTTTTTTCCAAGAACCTCAAAAATTATCTCAAGTGTATTTATTGCTCTTTTAAGATAGGAGGTAAAGCAGATATCAAAATCTATATTTAATTCTTTAATTAACTTTCCTGATTTTTCTGCTTCAGCAACGCCTTTCTCTGAAAGATCAACATCAACCCACCCCGTGAATCGGTTCTTGGCATTCCAGGTACTTTGTCCATGTCTGATTGCTATGAGTTTTGCCATTGAATATAATATATTTAATATATTAAATTATTAAAATGAAGGGTATTAAATTCTTTTACATAACGTGTCCCAAGAAAAAAGAAGCGCATAAAATAGCATCGTTTCTTGTAAAAAAGAAATTGGTTGCTTGTGCAAACATAATTAATAATGTGGATTCAGTCTTTACTTGGAAAGGAAAAGTAACAAAGGCAAAAGAAATCCTAATAGTTGGGAAGACTATGAACAAAAATGTTCAAAAAATTATTCAAAACGTTAAAAAATTACACAGCTATGAAGTTCCCTGTGTTATCTTTTTTGATATCAAAAATGGAAATACAGATTTTTTAAAATGGATTATAAAATCCGTATAGTTCGTTATTTATATAATTTTTCACTGATAGGTTTGATAATTTTATATCTTTTTCCTGGAAGCTTAATTGGTTATTTTCTTTATGGAGATTTAGGAAAGCAACCAGATATGATTCCAAATCCAATTGGATCATCAATTAATCATGCACTTGCTTTTTTTTATTTAACAACTATTGGATTAATAAGTTATCTAAATCAAACTAATTTTTATAAGATCTTAATTTTTCTCATCACATTGTCATTATTTTTAGAATTATCTCACCTATTTATACCCAATAGGTCTTTTGAATCCTTAGATCTTTTTGCAAATTTACTTGGAACATTTTTAGCTATTGTTATAATATTTTTATATAAAAAGTTTAAATATGGAAAAATTTGACGAAAGAAAAAAATCCTTTGAAAAAAAATTTGCTCATGATGAAGAATTAAAATTCAAAGTTGCCTCAAGAAGAAATAAATATCTTGGTCAATGGGTATCTAAGAAACTTGGTTATGATGAGAATAAGGAAAAAGATTATATCCAATCTGTAATAAAAGCTGACTTCCAAGAAGCTGGCGACGAGGATGTGTTTAGAAAAATTCAAACAGATTTAAAGGGTCATAATATTTCTGATGATGAAATTAGAAATAAGATGAAAGAATTTAATGAAAAAGCTAAGTCTGAGTTTGTTTAGCATTATTTTATTTTTATCTATAATTACTTCAGCGATCTCATTTGAAAAAATAATTATAGGAAAAGCACGCGTTACAGATGGCGATACAATAAAAATTAATGATCAAAAAATTAGACTTTTTGGTATTGATGCACCTGAAACAAAACAATTTTGTAAAGAAGTTTATTTAAGTTTTTTAATATTTAATTTTAAAAGAGATTATAAATGTGGGGAAAAATCGACCAATGCTTTAAAGAAAAAAATAAAAGATAAAAAAATAAAATGTTTAATACAAGATAACAAAGATAGATACAGGCGTAATATTGGTATCTGTTATTTAAAAAAACAAGATATTAATTCTTGGTTAGTAAAGAATGGATACGCAATAGCTTATAGAAGATATTCAAAAAAATATATTATTGACGAGCAATTTGCAGAAGATAATAAACTCGGCATTTGGCAAGGAACTTTTATGGAACCTGAAAAATGGAGAAGAATTATGAACTAAATTCTTATATAAATTAGGAAGTGATTCATTTTTTAAAAACCAAATTTTTTTTCTTTATTATTTTTATCTTATTTGCTGCTTGCTCATCTGTTCCAAAAAATACAAAAAATAGCTGCGCAATTTTTGAAGAACGTTATCTCTGGTACAAGCATACCAAAGCTGTAGAAAAAAAGTGGGGTGTGCCTGTTTACGTACAATTAGCATTTGTAAAAAAAGAAAGTGATTTTAATTGGCTAGCAAAACCTGAGCGAATTAAACTTTTTAAAGTGATACCTTATAAACGTAAATCTAGCTCATTTGGTTACTCTCAAGCAGTTAAAGGAACATGGGAGCAGTATAAAAGAGAAACTGGAAATAAATTAGCAACAAGAGCCAGATTTAAAGATTCGGTTGATTTTATCGGATGGTATGTAAGTAAGACAAACAAAATTTTAAAAATACCTAAGAATGACGCTTACAGACAATATCTTGCTTATTACAAAGGCTGGGGCGATTACAAAAATTACGCTAAAGATAAAAAGGCAATTATTTACGCGAAGTCTGCAAAGGATACAGCCTCTAATTACAGAAAACAGCTAACAATGTGTAAAGATAAATTAAATAGGAAAAAATATATTATTTACTAAACTCTTTGCTTAATTGAATATCTATTTCATCCATTCTCTTAGAATTTTTACAAAGTAGTAAATAAAATACTGGTGTTGTAAATAAAGTTAAAAAAGTACTGATTAACATTCCACCAAATATAGTACATCCTACAGCTAATCTTATCCCTTCACCTGCACCTGGTCCTATGTTTCCAACTATTAAAGGCACCATAGCAATCAGAGTTGATAAACTGGTCATCATTATAGGCCTAAACCTTCTCTTGCAAGACTCTACAATTGCACTTTCGACTGTTTTACCTGAAACACGAAGTTGATTTGCCCAATCTACAATTAAGATACTGTTTTTGGTTGCAATACCAATAAGAACAATCAAAGCAATTTGTGAAAAAATATTAATCGTACTTCCAAACAATAATATAAATATTAAACCACCGAGAGCTGCTAATGGAACTGTTAACATTACGACAAAAGGCTGTCTCCAAGCATTAAAAGTGCCTGCCATCACAAGATAAGCGCTTACTAGTGCTAGAGCAAAAATTACTAATAGTTCACCGGAAGCTTCTTTAAGATCTAAAGATTTACCTTTGTAAAAAATACCAGCCGTTGGTGCTTTATCATCAATTGTTTGTTCAATAAACTTTAAAGCTTCATTAAGAGTATATCCTCCTACCAATCTAGCTGTAATGGTTACAGATTTAGATCTTTGATATCGGGTTAATAATTTAGGAGAACCTTTTTCTTCAAAACTTACCACGTTAGCCAGAGAAATTAATTTTCCTGTTGTTTCAGATCTTACAAATATTTTGCTAAGTGTCTCAGTATTTCTTCTATCTTTAATATCAGCCTGTAAAATTATTGGATATTCTTTTCCAGATTCATTGAGAGTAGTAACGTTTTTACCTGAATATAATGTTTCAATAGATTTACCAATTGATTGATTTGAAATACCTAAGTCCTTAGCTTTATTTTCATCAATAACAAGTTTCACTTCAGGTTTATTTTTTGTGTAATCAGAAGTTATATCAGCTAGACCTCTATTATTTCTTAGTTCTTTCATAACTTCATTTTGCCATTTATATAAAGTCTCATATGATGGACCAGTCATTGTAACTACAACAGGTTTTTGGTAATTACTTACTCTCACTGAATTAGGTGTAAGAGGAAAAGCCATAGTTCCTGGAACAGTAACTATTTTTCCAATTGCTTTTCTTACAATTTTTTGGGCACTATCTTTTCTATCACTCCAATTATCAAGCAACGCTATAATAATAAAACTGTTGTAAGATTGTGATGATCTTCCAAAACCAGGAACCCTCATTATTAGTTTTTGATAAGGTTCATTTTCATCTTGAAGTAATGGTATTAATCTTTTTTCAACTTTTTCTGCCTTATCTACTGTGTATTCAAAAGATGAGGACTCATCAGTTTTTCCAAATACTAAATAAACACCCCTGTCCGGATTTTGCTCTAGTAATGTTTTTGGTGTAAAGCTAAAAAGAAAAACAGCTAAACCAACAACAAAAATCATAAACCAAACAATAGTTTTTGGTTTTTTTATCCAATAATTCAAAGTTTCAGAATAAAACTCTTCAAATGAGTTAAACATTCTTTCAAATCTTAAAATAATTTTAGACTTTATCTTTTTCTTATTTAACAATTTTGAACCAAGCATTGGTGCTATCGAAAGAGCGGTAAAAGTACTTATGACAATTGTAATAGAAAGTGTAATAGCCATTTCTCTAAACAATGTTCCGCTAATCCCTCCGATAAATAATAATGGAGCAAATGTTGCTAATAGAATTATACTTGTGGAGATAATTGCAAAAATTACGTTTTTCGAACCAGTTGCGGCAGCATTAAGGGGAGTATCACCTTGTTCTATACGATGGTAAATAGACTCTGTCATTACAACGCTATCATCTGTTAAGATTGCTACGCTTAGTATTATTGCGAGAAGTGTAAAAACATTAATTGTTAGACCAAATATCCATAAACCTAAACATGCTCCTATTAAGCTTACTGGTAAAGTTACAGCTGGTACTATCGTCGCTCTCATATTTCCTAAGAAGAGATAAATGATACCTACAACCAAAGCCAAAGCCAAAATTATGGATTGATAGCACATTTGAATAGCTTCTTTTATATAGGTTGCTCTATCAAAACTTACTGATAATTTTAGACCATCTGGTAGTGTTCGACTGACTTCTTCTATTTTTTTTCTTATATTATTTGAAAGTGTAACTGTACTTTCATTTGTTCGAGCATATATACCGATACCAACGGTGTTTTCATTCAATACATCGGGACTTTGAGCCTTAAATAACGTTTTTTCAGATACCGGACCATATCGAATATCTCCAAGGTCATTTAGAGTTATAGTTTTGCCTTTAATCTTTTTAATTGGAAGTTTTTTAATAGAATTAATATCTGTATAAGTTTTGCCTAAATCAAGTGTAAGATCAATGTTATTTGCCTCGAGTGTTCCTGCTGGTACTGCGATATTATTTTTTCTTATAGAACTTTCAACTTCCCTTATATCTAAATCGTTAGCGCTCAGTTTTACTGGATTAAGGTATACTCTAACAGCTTTTTCATTTATTCCACCAACAATAACTCGTCCTGTTCCAGGAACTGAACTAAAAGCATCGACTAAATTTCTTTTAACATAATCTCCAATCTCCAAAGAGTCCCAAGATGTACTACTTACTGATAACCACATGCTTGTTGAAAAACCTGCTGAAGCTTTTCTAACCTCTGGCGCTTTGCTATCTTCTGGTAAGTTATCAATTACTCTTGCTATTCTCTCTCTTATATCGTTAGCAGCATCATCTATATCTATGCTTGTGAAAAATTCTATTTTTATTGTGCTTCTTCCGATTTCAGAAAGGGTATCAATTGATTTAATTCCCTCAGCTCCTCCAACAGCTAATTCAATTGGTTCAGAAATTTCTGAGGCAATTATCGAAGGACTTGCACCTGTGTATTTTGTTGAAATAACAACCTCAGGTGGCTGAAGATTTTTTGGGAGCTCTCTGGTACTTAGTTCAAAAAATGTATAAAGACCAAAAACAACTAGCAATAAAGAAAACACAGCACTTAAAACTGGTCTTCTTATATTAAGCAAACAAAAATTATGCATTTTATTATTTTGTTAGGGGCCTAACAGTCATTCCATCAGCAAGTCTTGCTAAACCCTCTTTAACAACTCTCTCATTAGGATTAAGACCTTTTAAAACTTCAAGATTACCATCTTTTCTTATTCCTGTTACTACTTCTGTCTTTTTAATCTTGTTATTATCTAAAATTTTATAAACGAATTTTTTATCATCCTCAAAAATAATACTAGTATCTGTTACAGAAAGTGCTTCTTTTTGATCGTAAAGAAGTTCAATATCTAAAAGTGATCCAGGAAGTATTTCAAGATCAGAATTTTTAATTTGTGCTCTTGCTAAAATACTACGTGTTTGTGCATCAATCCTTGAAGCATGAGAAATAATTACACCATTATATAATTTATCTTTATATGCTAGGAATTTTGCATTTACTTTAAGGCCTTTTTTTAAAATTGCAGCATAAACTTCTGGTATTTGTAAATCGCAAAGTATTCTTCGAGAGTCATCAAGAGTTACTATTATCGAATTGGTACCAAGTATTGATGAACTTATACCTCTAGTACCAACAGTGCCAGCGAAAGGTGCCGTAATAGTTTTGTCTTTAAGTTTAGCAATAACTCCCCCTTTTTTAACAGCTCTAAATTTTATATCCTCTAGGAGTTCACTTTTATTAATTTTAAATGAAGTTGTTTTACTACTTAAAGCAGTACAATAGCTTTCTATTGTTTTGCTAAAACCTTTCTCTGAAACAATCTCCACTACCACTCCTGGCGGAGGACGTTTACTAAATTTATTTTTAAAATAAACTCCCATCGCCGTTCTACCACCGATCACAGTAGCAACTATGATGAAAAATATTATTATTCCTATGGTTACTTTTTTAGATCTTTTCATTTTTTTCCGTATTCTGACCAAGAGCCATCATAAATCACAGCATTTTTATCACTTATTAAAGAATATGCCATACCTAAAACACAAGCAGTCATTCCAGAACCACATGTAAAGACAATGGGTTTAGAAATATCAATGTCATTTTGGTTAAAAATATTAATTAATTCTGACTTAGGTTTAAAAGTATTAGTCTCTCTATTAATGCATTCTTGAAAAGGAATATTTTTTGATCCAACTATACACCCTTTTTTAAGGCCAGGTCTTGGTTCTTCAATTTTTCCAGCAAATCTTTCTCGACTTCTAGCATCGACTGTTTGAAATAATGAATTTTTAATATTCTCATCAATTTGCTTTTTATTTTTAATCCATTCTGATTTTTCATAAACTTTATATTTTTTTATAGTTTCATGTTTTACTATATCACTATTAACCGAACGATTTTCTCTTAGCCACTTTTTAAGACCTCCATCTAACACTGAAACCTTTTCATGACCAAAGTATTTAAGAGCAAACCAAAGTCTACAAGAACTATAAAGATCGCTATTATCATAGATAATTATATGATCGTCATTTAGAATTCCAAATGACCAGAGCATATTTTTCCAATACTCTGCATTTGTCATCATATGTGGGAATGGTGAGTTTCTGTCGGAATGTTCATTTACATCCCAAAAAATCGCTCCTTGAATATGCTTTTCTTTGTACTCATTTTTTGCATTTCGATTTGTTGATGGCATGTGCCAGGAAGCATCAAATATTTTCACAGCATTTAGATTTTTTTCAAGCCATTCGGTTGAAACTAAATTCATAATATACCTTTTCTTTTTAAATAATACTGATGATATTCTTCAGCAGGCTGATAAAGTTTTTCTTCTGAAATATTAGTTACTACTTTTCCATTTAACTTTTTGTTGAATTCCTCTTTTATTTTTTCTGCAATTTTTTTTTGATTTTCGTCTTTGTAAAATATTTCTGATCTATATTGTGTCCCTATATCTGGTCCCTGTCTATTTAATTGTGTCGGGTCATGTATTTTAAAAAAAAATCTTACTAATTGTTCATATGAAATTTCGTTTTCATTAAACTCAACTTTTATAGTTTCTGCATGATTTGTTGAACCTGAACAAACTTTTTCATAGGTTGTATTAGGGTCATTACCACCGCAATAACCAACCTCAGCCTTTTTTACACCTTTAATTTTTTCAAATTCTAATTGTGGGCTCCAGAAACATCCAAGAGAAAAATAAGCAGTTTTCATTGTTTTAAAATTCTAATATGTTATTTCAATTAATTAAAGGTGGTAAAATGCTCTCAAAATCCCAATTAGCAATTGTTTATATGATAGCTAGCGTAGCATGCTTCAGTATTATGGATATTATTGTAAAATATTTGAAAGACGCACCTTTTGGCCAAGTCCTTTTTATGCGATTTGCGTTTGGCATGATTCCAATAGTTCTTCTAATCCCTCGTGAAAAATTTTCCACTTTTTATAAAACTAAAAGACCAGGACTTCATGCTTGGAGAGCAATATGGGGAGCAATAGCAATCGTAGCTTTATTTATCGGCATTAGAAATGTGCCGCTGGCTGATTGTATATCTTTAACTTTTTTAGGCCCTGTTTTTGTAACTATATTATCTGTACTTTTTTTAGGTGAAAAAATTAGAATGACTAGAATTTCTGCAATTATCCTTGGGATAATTGGTGGATTAATTATTATAAAACCAACCTTTCACCAATTTAATTTATTTTATTTTATGCCTTTAATTTTTGCTTTTGGTTTTGCTCAAGTAGCTTTGTCAATTAAATCTTTATCCAAAACTGAACCAAATTATTTAATAGCTTTTTATTTCTCATTATTATCAATGTTAATTGGTCTATGTACTCTAGTTAATGGTTGGATTTGGCCAACATTATATGAGGCTATTCTATTTGTGATATTAGGTTTGGCTGGTGGTTACGCTAATATTTTACTCACACAGTCTCTGAGAATGGCAGACACAGGTCTTGTTACTCCAATTAAATATTTATCATTAGTATTTGCTGCTACCGCAGGATATTTTATTTTTGGAGAGTCTCTAAAATTAACAACTTTAGTTGGCGCAGGATTTATAGTGGTTGGTACTTACATTATCTTTAGAAGAGAAGAAACTTTAAAAAAACAGGTGGTTCCTCCAAGATATGAAACCTAAGTGGTGGAATAAAGCCAAAAAACAACTCTGCCAGCGAGATAGAGTAATGAAAAAACTTTTAAGTGCCTATAAGGGCCACTTAATTACAAGAAATAATTTTTTTTATTCTTTAACTAGATCGATTATTTCACAACAGATCTCGGTTTCTGCAGCGGATTCAGTTTTTTCAAAATTTGAAAAAAAATGTAGTGGTAAAATAAATCCAAAAATTGTATCAAAATTGTCTATAACAGATCTTAGAAGATGTGGTCTAAGCAGAATGAAAGCATTAGGTATTAAAAGTTTGGCTGATAAAATTTTAGATAAATCATTTAGTCCAAAATTAATAAAAAAAATGTCTGATGAAGAAGCAATTAATTACCTTTCATCTTTAAGACAAATTGGAAGATGGTCTAGCGAAATGGTGCTAATCTTTTTCTATAATAGGCCAAACATATGGCCTGTTCAGGATATTGGTTTACTAAGGGCAATTTCAAATAATTATAAAAAAAAATACTTACCTCCGAAATCTTTTGTGAATAAACTACAAAAAAAGTTTTCACCCTATTGTACTCTCGCTGTAATGGCATTGTGGTATTCAGTAGACAATGAACCTGTACAGTATTAGATTTAAACAATGACAGAAAAACTAATTGTTTCTTGGGATGATTATAATAAGACAGTAGAAAAATTAGCATTAATGGTTCACGAAAGTGGTTATCAACCAACATTGTTAGTAGGTATCATGCGTGGAGCCGCACCTATGATAGATGTTCTAAGCAGAGTTTTTAAATTAAAATGTGCTTATTTAGCCGTAGAGTCTTATAGTGGTAAAGGCGTTGAGGATGAACAAGGTGATATAGTTTTCTCTAGAGAAATGAGCTCTATTGCAAAAAATATGGGTGGAAAAATATTATTGTGCGATGATTTATCTGACACAGGTATTACATTAAATAAAAGTGTTGATTGGTTAAAGAAGTACGAGCCAATAAAAGATAAAATTGAAGATATTAAAACAGCTACTCTTTGGAAGAAAAAAAAGTCTACTTTTGAACCAGATTATTGTGCGGTTAAACTCAAAAATGATCCGTGGATTGTTCAACCATTTGAACATTATGAAGAAATAAGAATTGAGGAAATTGCTAAAAAACACAAAAAAAAGGGTTAAACTAAGTTTAACCCTTTTTCTTTAATAAATTTATTATTTTAAACTGAAAAGCTTAAAACACTAAGTACTGCGACAACCCAAATAGCAGGAGATGTTTTTGCAGCATTACCGCTTAGGATTTTTATCAGTGCGTAAGCTATAAATGCTAAAGCTATACCGTTTGAAATAGAATATGTTAGTGGCATAGTTATCATTGCAATTACAGCAGGCGCCGCTTCTGCAATATCATCCCACTCGATATCAGTAATATTTCTAACAAATAAAACTGCAACATATACAAGTGCTGCACCATCTATTTCTTTAGGTAAGCTAGTTGCTAAAGGCGCAAAACCAAGACACAAAAGAAACAGAACCCCAATTACTAATGAAGTCATACCAGTTCTTCCACCAGCTTTTACCCCAGCACCGGATTCAACATAACTTGTTACAGTTGTTGTCCCCATGAAAGCTCCAGCCACTGTACCAGCGCTGTCTGCAAGCATTGCTTTATCAATATCTTCAACTTTATTTCCTTTTATTTTTCCAGATACGTTTGCCACTGATGTCAAAGTTCCAGCAGTATCAAAAAAGTCAATAAAGAAAAGCGTGAATATTACCGTCAATCCACTCCCTGATAAAACTCTTCCAGTGCTAAAACCTTCTACAGCATCAAAAAGATAACTCATTGACGGAGGAGCTGAAAAGATACCATTAAATCTTGCTAATGATTTTCCACCCTCTATTGTAGCTCCAGTCCAGTCCCACATTGGTAGCCAAGCAAGAACGCTGAAAACTAAAATCCCAATAATGATATTTCCTTTTACTTTCATTTTTTCTAAAACAATCATTACTACTAGGGCTAAGCAGCCTAGAAGAACTAATGGGTTTTTAATGTCCCCCAAAGTAACCAAAGTTACAGGATGATCACCAACAACGCCCATAATTTCTAAACCGATGATTGATAGAAAAAGACCAATACCTGCTCCAATTCCAAGTTTTAAACTTCTAGGAATAGAATTTATGATCCAAGCTCTTATTGGTGTAAGAGATATTAATAGGAACAATATTCCGGCTAATAGAACCGTTGCTAATGCTTCAGCGGGCGTATATTTCATTCCGCCAACAACACCGAATGCAACAAAAGCATTAATGCCCATACCAGGCGCTAATCCTATCGGCCAAGTTTTTCCGTAAAATGCCATAATAAAACAAGCAATGGCAGTTGCTACTATTGTAGCTGTGAACACACCTCCAAAGTCAAAAAACCCTTTTTCTGTTCCAGCGAACTCTCCAGAAAGAATAAATGGATTTAAAAACATAATGTAAGCCATAGTCAGAAATGTTGTTACTCCAGCTACAACCTCAGTATTGAAAGTGGTTTTGTGCTTCTTATATTCAAAATATTTATCAAGCATGATTTTCCTCTTTCTGTGATTAAAATATAAAAAAAGTTTTAAGTGATTCTTCTTTCACAATCTAATGAAAAAGGCGCAATACAGTGAACTGTTTATTTTTATATGTATTTAAAGTTGTATTTCTGTTTATAATTTTTAGTGTATTCTATAAAAAGTTGAATTATGAAAAAAAGCCATTTAATTTTTTTTATTTTAATACTTTTTGCATTTCAAGCCTGTAAAACCGTAAGTAACAAGGTGGATAAAACAATTTCAGAAGAAGAAAAAAAGTTAAGCACATTTTTGAACAAAACAGCAGAAGAACTTAAAATAGAGTTTGGTGAACCTGATTTAATTGAAACTACAAACAAAGAAAATAAAAATTTTGTTTATCTTAAATCAAAATTAAAAATTAAATGTGAAAGAAGGTTTGAGATAAACCCCAAAAACATCGTTGTGGGGTATAGCAGCAAGAATTGTTTTTAATTTAAATCTTATTTGCAATTTTTAGGGCAAAAGCATAATCAAAAGCTATATCCTCTATGATATTCTTTCTCCCTGACCTAGAACCATGACCTGCATCCATCTCACATTTAAAAAGAAGCAGGTTATTATCTGTCTTAAAATCTCTAAGTTTTGCGCAATATTTTGTTGGTTCATCAAATAAAACTCTTGAGTCCGAAAGAGATGTAGTAATTAAAATGTTTGGGTAATCTTTTTTTTCAATATTATCATATGGAGCGTAAGAACGAATATATTCAAAATGATCTTTATTATTTTTTGCATCACCAAACTCCAATATCTCACCTGGTGTTAATGGGAGAGAGTGATCCATATTTGTTGTTAAATTATCTACAAATGGAACAGCCATTATAGCACCTAAAAAAATATCTGGTTCTTGATTTACTACATTAGAAACTAAAAGACCACCTGCAGATCCACCGTACGCTATTATTTTTTTTTCACCAGTATATTTTTTTTGAATTAAAAATTTAGCGCAACTTATGAAATCAGAAAATGTATTTTTCTTGTTCATCATTTTTCCTTCTCTCCACCAAGCCATTCCTCTTTCAAGACCACCTCTGATATGGCAGGTTGCCCAAATTATATTTCTATCAATCAAAGAAAATTTTGATGTTGAAAAACTTGGTGACATTGAACTTCCATAACATCCATAACCATATAGTAATAAATTCGCACTACCGTCTAATTTTGTATCTTTATTATATGTAATAGTAATTGGTATTTCTCTTCCATCGTGACTTGGACAATTTATTCTTTCCACAATATAATCTTCTCTTTTATGACCTGAAGGAACCTCTTGTTCTTTCACAAGTTTTTTTTCTTTGGTTCTTAAATTATATTCAAAAGTTCTAGCAGGTGTTTTGGGTGACTCATATCCAATCCTAATAACGTCAGTATCTTTATCTTTTTGCATTAAACTTATACCTGAAGAAATTACTCTTTCATCATCAAACAAAATTTGCTCTTCTTTATTCGTCTTTATATCTCTAATAAAAATTTTTTGTAAGGCATCTGACATTTCACTTCTAATAATCCAATTTTTTAAGAATGTAAGTCCTCCTAGCAGGACACCATTCTTAGCTGGAATAAAATCTATCCACTCTCCAAGTTTTGTTTGAGGGCATCTTGCTATTCTAAAATCTTCTGCATCTTTATTTGTCCACATCCACCACCATCCACCAAAACTATCTACAGTGTATTGAATACCTTCTTCCCTTTTTATAATTATTTTTGGTTTAAATTCTTTTTCATCTTTTTGAAAATAATAAACCTCAGAAGTTGTATGTTCACTTGTGTCAATGAAATAATAATTTTCACAACTACTCGTACTAATCGAGCAGGTAAATCTCTCAGATTTTTCTTCGAAAATTAATTTATCTTCCTTACTAGATGTTCCCAATATATGTTGAAAAATTTTTCTAGGTCTATGTTGCGAGTCATGCTTTCTATAAAAAAAAGATTTATCATCGAATGCCCAAACAACACCACCGGCTGTATCCTTAATAGGATCCTCTATGATCTTATTATCTGAAATTCTCCTCAAATAAATTGTAAAATACTCGCCCCCTTTATCATCAATTGAATATGCTAATAATTCATCATTAT
>CACHBR010000010.1 GCA_902578115.1 uncultured Pelagibacteraceae bacterium
CCAGTTCAGTTAAGAAGATTATAAAAGATAAAGAGATCGAATACGTCGACCTGAGATTCACAGACCCAAGAGGAAAACTTCAACATGTTACTATGGATGCAACAATAGTTGATGAAGACATGTTAAACGAGGGAGTTTTCTTTGATGGTTCATCTATTGCTGGATGGAAGGCAATTAATGAGTCAGACATGATTTTAAAACCAGATTTATCGAGAACGGTAGTAGATCCATTTACATCGCATAACACGCTAAATATATTTTGTGACATTCTTGATGCGATTAAAAAAGATCCTTACGAAAGAGATCCTAGAGGTACAGCAAAAAAAGCAGAAGAGTATTTAAAAAAAACTGGTGTGGGCGATAAGGCTTACTTCGGACCAGAACCAGAATTTTTTGTTTTTGATGATGTTAGATATTCAAACGATATGAATCATACGGGATTTCAAATTGATAGTTCTGAAGGTCCGTATAACACTGGAAAAAAATATGAAAATGGAAATATGGGTCACAGACCAGGTATTAAAGGTGGTTATTTCCCAGTTCCGCCTGTTGATAGTGCCCAGGATATGAGAAGTGAATATTTAAAAGCAATGAAGGATATGGGAATTAAAGTTGAAAAACATCACCATGAAGTTGCTCCCAGCCAACATGAGCTTGGAATGTATTTTGGAACATTAGTTGATCAAGCAGATAATCTTCAACTTTATAAGTACGCTGTGCACATGGTTACACACTCTTTCGGTAAGACGGCAACTTTTATGCCTAAACCAGTTAAAGGTGATAATGGTTCTGGAATGCACTGTCACCAATCAATATGGAAAGGAAGTACTGCAGTATTTTCTGGAAATAAATATGCTGGTTTATCTGATACAGCATTACACTACATTGGAGGAATATTAAAACACGCTAGAGCGATAAACGCTTTCGCTAATGCAACAACGAATAGTTATAAAAGATTAATACCAGGTTTTGAAGCGCCTGTATTATTGGCATACTCAGCAAGAAACAGGTCTGCGTCTTGTAGAATTCCAATTACACAAAGTAAAAAAGCTGCTAGATGCGAAGTTCGTTTCCCTGATGCAGCTGGAAACCCTTACTTAACATTTTCTGCATTGTTAATGGCTGGTCTTGATGGAATTAAAAATAAAATCGATCCAGGTAAATCTTTAGATAAAGATTTGTACGCTTTAAGTGAGTCTGAAGTTAAAAAAATTCCAACAGTTTGCGGTTCTTTAAGAGAAGCTATGGAGAGCTTAGACAAAGATAGAAAATTTTTAACACAAGGTAATGTTTTCACTGATGATCAAATAGATGCTTACATCGCTCTTAAGTATGAAGAAATTTATAATTTTGAGCACACTCCACATCCAATGGAGTTTCAAATGTATTATAGCTGTTAGAAATGAATAAAATTTTTTTAACAATACTATTAGCGTGCTTTGTGACAATATCATCTTTTGCAGCTGGTCACATAACTAAAGCTCAAAAAGAAAGTACCATCGAATGTCTTGGTCATTATACTGCTACAGCTGTATTACCAGCAGATACGGTTGAAGTTAAAGATATTGAGATAGCTTTAGCCGCATCAAAAGTAATCCGAGAATACCTAAACAAAGAAGGTATTAAAAATGATGAAATAAATAAAGGCATGAACGTTTATGTAGATAAAGTTTACGGTAAACCTTTCAATAAAGAGAAAAACAGTGAATGTAATAAGTTTATCTACAAACTGATCCCAGGATCAGAACAAGAAATAGAAAAATTATCTAGAACTATTTACCAGGGTTAAATTAGCAACAGCCACACTTTTTTTTACTTTTTAAGATTCTGCTGTCAGCTATTTTGCCTTTGTTAATACCCTCTTTAATAGTGTATTCGAAAGTACCATTTGCACCTTTGTTGACAGCTTTTATCTTATTTTTGAAAAGAGATTTTTCTCTCTCTTTTTCTGATCTTTCCCTTGCAAAGCTTTCTAAATGCTTAGTGTCTCTCATGATTCATTATACCTTAAATGACTCCCCGCAACCACAACGTTCTGTTTCGTTAGGGTTTTTAAACACAAATTGTGAAGAAAATTTATCAGTTTTATAGTCCATTTCGGTTCCTAGAAGATACATGATTGCGTTTGAATCTATAAAAACTTTTACTCCTTTATCCTCTATAACTTCTTCATTTTTTTTTGCCTCTTTTGCATACTCCATTATATAAGACATACCTGCGCAACCACCAGATTTAACACCTACTCTAACCCCAATAGCAGAACTTTCTGCTTTAGACATAATTTCTTTAATTCTATTAGCAGCGTTATCGCTTAATTTGATTACTTGTTCACTCATAAATTTAATTCTAGTTTGGCAGCTTCTGACATTTTAGACTTATCCCAAGGTGGATCCCATACTAAATCAAGTTTAACTTTAGAAACACCCTTAACCTTTAATATATATTCTTCTACTTGTTTTGGCAAACTTTCTGCGACAGGACAGTTTGGTGAGGTAAGTGTCATATCAACTTTCACATTATTCTTTTCGTCAATATCAATTTTGTAAATTAAGCCGAGTTCATAAATATTAACGGGTATTTCTGGATCATAAACTTTCTTAATCTCTTTAATAATTTTTTCTTTTAAATCACTCATAAATTTATTTCTCTGTATTTACTACTTTTTTATTATCTTCAGCAGCGTGCAAAAACGTATGCCAAGCTAAAGTAGCACATTTTACTCTCATTGGAAATTGCTTAACGCCGGATAGAGACATAATTGTTGTGTTTTCATTGTCGCTTAAACTATTAATGCTTGGTTTTGAACCTTCTTTAAGCATATTGATAAAGTTCTCCAAAATTTTTTTAGCTACATTAAAATCTTTTCCTTTAATAATTTCAGTCATAATTGAAGCTGAGGCAATTGATATCGCACAACCCTCCCCTTCAAATGAGATATCTTCTACTTGTTTTTCGTCATTAAGTTTTAAAAAAACATGTACTTTATCTCCACAAAGAGGATTGTTTCCTTTTGCATCTTTATTAAAGCCATCACATTTTTTTTTATTTCTTGGGTTCTTACCGTGATCCAATATAATTTCCTGATATAATTCTTTTAAATCCATTTAATTATTAAAAATTTTATTACATTTATTTATAGATTCATTTAAAATATCTATATCTTCTTTGGAATTGTAAATTCCTAATGAAGCTCTTGCTGTAGCTGGTACTCCCATTTTTTCATGCAATATTTGACAACAATGATGACCTGCTCTTATGGCAACGCCATCGTCATCTAGAATTGTGGCTATGTCATGTGGGTGAATACCTTTAATTGTAAAAGATATAATTGCACCTCTTTCCTTTGGATCACCAATAATTGAAACAGAATTATTTTTTTTAAGTTTTTCTAAACCATATTCTGTAATTTCTTTTTCATGTTGAGTGATATTTTTAATACCAATATTTTCTATAAACCTTATGGACTCTGCAAAACCTACGATCTCGGCTGTCTGTAAAGTACCTGCTTCAAATTTAGTGGGACTTTCAGGAAAAGAAATTTCATCTTTTTTGACTTCGTCTATCATCCCGCCTCCACCTTGATATGGAGGAAGTTCATCTAACCATTTTTTCTTAGCGTAAAGAATACCAACACCTGTTGGGCCATACATTTTATGACAAGACATAACGTAAAAATCACAATCCAATTTTTGCATATCTAATTTTATATGTGGTGCTCCTTGACATCCATCTATTAAAACTGGAATTTTTTTAGTTTTTGCTAAATCAATGATTTTACTTAATGGCAATATAGTTCCAGTAACATTCGAAACATGTGTTACTGCTATTAATTTAGTTTTACTAGTAATTAACTTCTTTATTGAATCAATACTTACCTCTCCATGTTTATCGCACTCTGCAAATTTGATTACTGCTCCTTTTCTTTTTCTTAAAAAATGCCAGGGTACATAATTTGCATGATGCTCTAATTCTGTAATTATAATTTCGTCCTTATCTTGTATAAATTTTTCTCCATAAGTTGCCGCTATCAAATTAATTCCTTCTGTTGCGTTCTTAGTAAAGATAATCTCTTCTCTAAATTTAGCGTTAATAAAATTTTTTATAAGATCTCTTGTTTCCTCAAACCTATTAGTTGCTGTAACAGCGAGAGAATGCATGCTTCTTCCTACATTCGAAAATTCTTTTGAGTAAAAATTAGAAATTCTATCTATAACTGCTTTTGGTTTTTGTGAAGAATTTGCACTATCCAAATAAACCAATTTTTTACCTTTCACCTTATTCGTAAAAATAGGAAATTTTGATTTTATTTCTTTAATATCCATGGATTTGTACTTCTATTTTGTTTTCAATAAATTTTCTTACTGAATTGCTTTTTATATCTCCAATTATCTCATTCAAAAAACCGTTAACTAATAATTGAACAGCTTGTTTTTTACTTAGTCCTCTCGTCATCAAATAGTGAATTGAATTTTCATCAACACTTCCTGAAGTTGAGCCATGAGAACATTTAACGTCATCCGCGTATATTTCTAATTCCGGTTTTGAATTAAACTCAGAATTTTCACTTAATAGTAAAGCTTTACTCAATTGGTATGCGTTAGTTTTTTGAGCTATATCTTTAACATATATTTTTCCCTGATAAACACCTTTGCCTTCTGCATCAACAACGCTTTTTATTTTTTGATAACTTTTACAATTTGGTACAAGGTGGTTTATTTTAGTTTTAATTTCCTGGTGCTTATCCTTATTTATAAATAATGCTGATTTTATGTTGCAATCGCATTTTTCTCCCTCAAGATCAAACTCTGCATCAATTTTATTAAACTTTGGACCGGATGAAAAAATAAAACTTGAGTAATTAGAATTAGATTTCATTTTGCCTTTAGAGAATTTATAAAAAAAACCCTCGTTTTGATTAGCTTGTAGATTAATAGTTTTTAAAGATGCGTTCTCGTTTAATATTACATTTTCAGTTGTATTATAAATAAATTTATTTTTTGACTGGTTTATATTGTATTCAACAATGTGAAGTTCAGAATTTTTACCAAGTATTATTTTGTTCTTATTGTTTAACAGATTGTCTTTAAGATCGTCAGTAAAAACATTATAAATTATTATAGCTTTTTCAAAACTGTAATTATCTGCAACCTCAAGAAATAATCCGTTGTTTGAAAGTGCATTATTTAAATTAATAAGTGAATTTTCCTCATTATTTAGAGAAAAATTACTGTCGTTATAACTTTTTATTTTAATTTTGTTTTTATCTTCAAACTTAAATTCGCTATTTTCAAGTTTTCCATTCACCATTAAAATATGATTATGATCAAATTGTTTTATAAAATTTACAGATTTAAGCTTAATTTTATTTTTAAATGATACTAAATTTTTAAAATTTTTTGAAAAGATTTGATTAATATCAGAAAACTTCCAATCCTCGTGATTTCTAGTAGGAAAACCTTGTTGATTAAATAATTTTAAATTTTCTAGACGAAAATTTTTATCTTTCTGATTTAACACCTTGATATTGTTGATCTCACTTGGACTGATTTTAAAGTTTTCATTCATTTAATTAAGTTTTTTATAGCCCTTCTTTTCTAATTCTAATGCAAGTTCGCTTGTTCCCGATTTTATTATTTTACCATCTGAAAGAACATGCACGTGATCAGGTTTAATATATTCTAAAAGTCTTTGATAATGTGTGATTACTAAGAAAGACTTTTTTTCACTCCTAGAGGAATTCACTCCATCAGAAATAATTTTTAATGCATCGATATCTAGTCCAGAGTCTGTTTCGTCAAGGATAATTAGGTTGGGATCTAAAATTTTCATTTGTAAAATTTCGTTTTTCTTTTTTTCACCTCCTGAAAAGCCTACATTCAACTGTCTTGAAAGAATTTTTTCATCAATACCGAGTTCTTTGGCTTTTTCTTTAACCAATTCTAAAAAAGCAATTGTGTCTATTTCTTTTTCTCCTTTAGCTTTCTTAATTGTATTCAAAGAAGTCTTCAAAAAATTATTTGTATTCACCCCAGGTATTTCTAATGGATATTGAAAAGCTAAAAATATTCCTTTTTGGGCTCTTTCTTCTACCGGTATGTCATTAAGACTCTCGCCTAAATATTTTACTTCGCCTGAAATTTTGTATCCATTTTTTCCTGATAGTACATTTGCTAAAGTACTTTTACCAGATCCATTTGGCCCCATTATTGCATGGACTTCTCCAGGATTAATTTTAAGATTAAGTCCTTTTAGAATTTCTCTATTGTTAATTGATGCTTTTAAATTTTTAATTACTAACATTTTTTAATTTTCCAATCATAATTTCAATCATTTCGTAAAAACCTGTTTTTCTTGACATGGTCAAAAGTTCATCCATTTTAATTTTTTTAAAATGATCAACTGTTACTTTTTTTGCTTCAGGTAAATCCAGTGAATTAAATATATCAATTAAAATATAGGCATAACCTGCTGAAACCATTGCTTTGCTCCAGCCTTTAAAACGTCCGTCTTCATAATCAACAAATAAATCAAATTGACAGCTTTTTACTTTATTTTTTTCAGATCTTTTCTCTTTACTTAAAGGGTCATGATTTAATTTTTCACCCAGCGAAAGAAGCCATCTGTAAACTTCTAAACTTTCGACTTCTCTAAGCGTATCTATATTATTCTTGTACTCTGTTAGTTTACTATCAATGTTCATGTTATTTTTTGAATAATGTGTTTGGATTCTTCATGGTTTTTATTTCCATGCAATTACCATTTGGATCCGCTAAAAACATTGTTTCCTGTTCTATATCCTCGCCCTTAAATCTAATGTAAGGCGGGTCAATAAATTTTATATTTTTATCAATAAGACGTTGTTTTAAATTTTTAAAAGTTATTGCGTCTAAATGTACTCCAAAGTGAGGAACCGTAACATTTCCCATATCTACGTTGTGTCTTTCACTAGTACTTTTGTGATTTGGATCAGTTGCATGTAAGGTTAACTCGTTTCCCCAAAAGTTTATATCTGCCCAAGCATCAGGGTATTTAAATTCAGCGTTTCCTCTCTCACATCCTAAAACGTCACAATAAAATTTAATTGCTTTATCCAAATCACCTGCGGGTATAGCTAAATGAAATCTATTTTCCATTAACCAACACTCCCCTCAAGACTAATGCCAACAAGTTTTTGAGCCTCCACAGCAAACTCCATTGGTAATTGTTGTAACACCTCTTTACAAAAACCATTTACTATCAAACTTACTGCTTCCTCTTGGTTAAGACCTCTTTGATTACAATAGTAAAGTTGTTCTTCGTTTATCTTTGAAGTTGTAGCTTCATGTTCGACTGTTGATGAAAAATTTTTATTCTTAATATATGGAACAGTATGTGCTCCACATTTATTTCCCATTAACAATGAGTCACATTGAGTGTAATTTCTTGAGTTCGAAGCTTTTCTGGATATATCTACTAATCCCCTATAGGTATTATCCGCTTGACCTGCTGATATTCCTTTAGAAATTATTTTACTCCTAGTATTTTTACCTAAGTGTATCATCTTTGTACCCGTGTCTGCTTTCTGATGATTATTAGTAATTGCAATTGAGTAAAACTCACCAACTGAGTTATCTCCTTGAAGTATACAGCTGGGATATTTCCAAGTTATAGCAGAACCAGTTTCAACTTGTGTCCAGGAAATTTTTGAATTTTTTCCTCTGCACGCACCTCTTTTAGTTACAAAATTATATATACCACCTTTTCCATCTTTATCTCCAGGATACCAATTTTGAACTGTTGAATATTTAATTTCAGCGTCATCTAAAGCTACTAACTCTACATTAGCAGCATGTAACTGATTTTCGTCTCTCATTGGTGCAGTGCATCCTTCCAAATAACTCACATAACTTCCTTTGTCTGCTATAATTAATGTTCTCTCGAACTGACCTGTGTCAGATGCATTTATTCTAAAATATGTAGATAACTCCATTGGACATTTAACATTTGGCGGTATGTAAACAAATGAACCGTCAGTAAAAACTGCTGAATTAAGCGTTGCAAAATAATGATCGGTAATTGGTATCACAGATCCTAAATATTTTTTTACCAATTCTGGATGTTTTTGAATAGCCTCAGAAATGGAACAAAATATTATACCTTTTTTTGTTAATTCCTCTTTGTAAGTTGTTGCAACTGAAACTGAATCAAAAACTGCATCAACAGCTACACCACTTAGTCTTTTTTGTTCCTGTAGTGGGATACCTAGCTTCTTATAAGTTTCTAACAACTTTGGATCTACTTCGTCCAAACTTTTAGGTTTTTCAGAAGCTGACTTAGGTGCTGAGTAATAATACAAATCTTGATAATCTATTTTTGGGTATTTTGGTTTTTGCCAATCCGGTTCTTTCAAATTTTTTAGTCTTTCAAAAGCTTTTAGTCTCCATTTTAGCATCCATTCAGGTTCTTTCTTCATTTTGGAAATAAACTTTATAGATTTTTCACTTAAACCTTTTGGAGCTTTTATGCTTTCTATATCCGTTGTGAAACCGTATTTATAGTCTTGGTTTGTATTAATATTTTGATTTTTCATTAGTTCACACTTCGATTATTTTGTTTTAATAAATCACTTAAACTTTTATTTTCAAAAAACGTATTTATATGCTGCTCTAAATCATCCCAAAGGTTATGAGTGATACATTTTGTGTTTTTTCCATTACATCCTTTTTTAGAGTCTTTTTTGCAATTTAAAGTTTTTACTTTTTCATCAACCGCAAAAATTATATTTGATAGTTTTATCTCTTTTGGGTTTTTATCAAGAACATAACCACCTGACGGACCTCTAACACTTTTAACAAGTTTACCATTTTTAAGTTTTGCAAATAATTGTTCTAAATAAGACAGAGAGATGTTTTGTCTTAAAGATATATCATTCAAACTTACAGGCTTGTTACTTTGGAAAGAAGCCAGGTCAGCCATAGCCATTACTGCATATCTTCCTTTGGTTGTTAATTTCATATAATCCTTTATTTATAGGGTTTATTTAATAATCCCTACTAAAATAGTCAACTTCAATAATAAATAAATTTGCCACATTAAAAACGTGCTATAAATCTATTTTTTTTTTGAAAGTAATTATCATTATTATTTATTATGAAACAGAAAAGTATAGAAATTTTCATACCTGGACCTAGTGGAAGATTAGAAGGTAAATATTTTAAAAATACAAAAAAAAATTCACCTGTGGCAGTTATATTACAGCCTCACCCTCAATACGGTGGAACAATGAATAACAGAATTGTTCAGGAAACTTATAATATATTTGTAAAAAATAATTTTTCAGTTTTAAGAATAAATTTTAGAGGCGTTGGAAAAAGTGAGGGTACCTTTGATAATGGTCAAGGTGAACTTTCAGATGCTGCAGCAGCTTTAGATTGGATTGAAAGAGAAAATCAAGATTATAGCCAGTGTTGGGTTTCAGGTTTTTCTTTTGGTTCTTTAATTTGTATGCAATTAATAATGAGAAGACCAGAAGTAAACAAATTTATAGCTATTGCTCCACAGCCAAATGTTTACGATTTTACATTTTTAGCTCCTTGTCCTTCATCTGGGCAAGTTGTTTTTGGTGAAAAAGATGAGCTAGTATCAAAAGAAAGTATAAATGAATTAAATAATAGATTAAAATCACAGAAAGGTATCGAGGTTATATTTTCTGAAATCAAAGGAGCAAATCATTTTTTTAAAGATAAAGAAGAAGATTTGAGAAAAACTATTGATAAATATATTAAGGATAAAACAAAACTTATTTAAATTTAATTAAAGTTCCACCTACGGTAGGTTTTGAGCAGCCCGTTGTATTTGGAAAAGATATCGGCTCATTAATTACATTTCGTATTGCTAAAAAACTAAATGCTTGAGATTCCACAAAATCACCGTCTACACCATAATCGTCGATTGGCTGTAACACAATATTTTTTAAAGTTCTTTTTTTAATCCTGTCTAAAAGAGATTTATTCTTTCTACCTCCGCCACAAATTAAAACTCTGAAAAGTTTTTCTCGTACTTCTGATAACAAGGAAAATAAAGCTGCACCTATAATTCTTCCGGTAAAATCTGTTAATGTTGCGGCCCCATCCTCAAGAGATAATCCTCTTGCAAATGAGACGTCAAAATCATTTACGTCTAACGATAGTGTTTTTTTATTAGATCTATTTGAATAAAGCTCTTGTGCTTGCTCTAGTATAATTTCATTAGTTTTTCCAATAGATGCAAGTTTTCCATCTTCATCAAATTTTTTATTTGAGTTTTTTCTAACCCATGCGTCTATTAAACAATTTCCAGGCCCTATATCCCTACTTGTAAAATCATATGGATAATAATTCCCAACCACTGTTACATTTGATATTCCTCCAATATTAAGCACACAAGATGGTACATTAATTTTTTTTTGTTTTAAAATTAACTGGTGAAAAATTGGAGTTAAAGGTGCACCTTCACCACCATTTTTAATATCATTTTCTCTAAAATTATAAACAATATTTTTTTTAGTTAATTTTGATAGTAAATTTCCATCACCAAGTTGAACAGAAATTTTTTGTTCTGAATTATGATAAATGGTTTGCCCATGAAACCCTACTAAATCTATTTCATTACTTTTTGAAATTTCACTGACAACCTCAACATGGAACATTGTTATTTTTCTTTCCAAATTTTTTAGTTCTTTTGAAAAGGTTTTTAAGTCTTTCGTGTTATTTATCTTTTCCTTAATAGAATGAATTGTTTCATAGATATCATCATTATATTTGTAATATTTATTAAATAATACTTCATATTTAGATACTCCATCTGATCTAATTATAGATGCATCAACTCCATCCCCAGACGTACCGCTCATTAAACCCAAAGATGTATATTCTTTACTCATATTTATATTTATTTATAGCTATTTTAGTATAATAGTAGGTTTAACATATAAAATTCTATGAAAAATAGCTTTTTATCTGAAATGAGATCTCGTGGTTATCTAAATCAATGCACTGATTTAGATAATCTTGAGAAAGTTTCTAAAGAAAAAACAATAAAAGCCTATATTGGATTTGATTGTACAGCTCCTAGTTTGCACGTCGGAAGTTTACTCCAGATTATGATTTTAAGACTTCTCCAAAAGTATGGTCATCAACCTATAGTGTTATTAGGTGGTGGAACTACGCTAATTGGTGATCCCTCTGGTAAAGATACAACTAGGAAAATTTTAAAACAAAAAGATATTAAAAAAAATATCACAAGTATTAAAAAACTTTTTGAAAAACTGTTGTTCTCTAAAAGTAAAAAAACTAAACCAATTTTTGTCGATAATTATCAGTGGCTTTCTAAACTTAAATATATCGATTTTCTAAGAGACATAGGTAAACACTTTACATTAAATAAAATGCTCACTTTCGAAAGTGTTAAATTGAGATTAGACCGCGAACAATCACTAAGTTATACAGAGTTCAATTATATGATTTTACAGGCTTACGATTTTTACCAATTGTATAAGAAACATGATTGTATTTTACAAATGGGTGGTTCAGATCAGTGGGGCAATATAGTAAATGGTGTCGAATTAATAAGGCGAATTCTGCAAAAAGATTCATATGGATTAACAACTCCTCTTATCACTTTATCGTCAGGCGCTAAAATGGGAAAAACAGAAAAAGGCGCTGTTTGGCTAGATAAAAAAATGTTTTCACCATATGAGTATTGGCAGTTTTGGAGAAATACATCAGATGAAGATGTTAAAAAATTTTTAAATTATTTTACAGAAATAGAAACTAATGATTTATCTCAAAAAATTGATAAAGAAAATAATATTAATAACTTAAAAATTCTTTTAGCAAATGAAGCAACAACTTTAATGCATGGTGCAAAAGCTGCCAAAGATAGTGCGGATACTGCCAAGGAAACGTTTGTGAAAGGTGGTATTGGTAAAAGTATACCAGAAAAAATAATGAGTAATAAAGAATTTATTCAAGGTGTAAATATTATAGATTTAATTTTTCAAAATAAATTAGTGAAATCAAAAAGTGAGGCTAGAAGAATTTTAAAAAATAATGGGATAAGAATAAACGATAGTATTATAAGTGATGAAAAAAAAATTATTAATACGAATGATGTTTCGAAAGACAATTTTATCAAACTGTCAATTGGTAAGAAAAATCACTTAAAAGTAAAAGTTATTTAGCGTTTTTTTTTTTATATTCTTCAAGTGTACGAGTAATGAATCTTGGTGTTAATGTTTTTACAGGATTTACACTTGTTTTTAAATTGTCAATAGGTCCTTTAATTTTAAAACTTACACCAAATAATCCATCACCTGTTTTCTTTCCGATTAAAATATCCCCTATAACAGGAATTTTTGAAACTAAAGTGTTTAAAGTTTTGGCAGGTACTAAAGTACCTCTTAAACTTAAAATATCTTTTCTTTTATCAAAATATCCATCAATCAAAATTGAAATTGACGGACCAATAAGAAAAATTTCTTTTATTTCCATCCAGTCATTTTTAGTTTCATATTGAATGGATAATTTATCAAAACTTATTCCCTCTCCTTTTAGTGCGTCTGTTAAACCCTTTAAATCTGCAAGACTAAGTAATTTTGCAAAACCTGGAGCTTGATTGATTTTAAAATTTTCTATTAGTAAATTTCCTATTGATTTTTCTTTGCTTGAGTTAGATAGATAAAATAAATTTCCTCCTTCTAAGCCTTCAAAAAATTCATAACTATTAACTAATGGCTTAGCTTCATCAGAATAAATCTCTAAAATACTGTTGCCTGTCACATCTTCTTTTTTAATTGATATATCAAAAAATTTATTTTTACTAAATTCACTTTTGGCAGAAATTTTTTCTAATTTACCCCTCTTTATAAGCCCAACTAATCTAAATTTATTTAATGGTATATCAGAACTAGTCAGTACTTCCTTAAAATCAATTTCAATATTTTTAGAAATACTACTTAAAATATTCTTTTTGTTTTCTTGGTTATTTAATTCTTTTATTAATGATCTACCGTCAAATATAT
>CACHBR010000011.1 GCA_902578115.1 uncultured Pelagibacteraceae bacterium
ACCAGTCTGAAATTTTGATACTTTGAAAGAAATAGTTTTAATTAAATGGGAAATACCGTCAGGGCCGTATCTATCTATAGTTTTTTGATCACCAGATTTCCAAAAAAAAGATCCTAATTTTTTAATTGGTTTAACAAAAACAGCATCATAAAACTCATCGAAATACCATTTGTTTAATAAAAATTTATAAACTTTTTTATTTTTTAAAATTACTTGATCTAAATGTTTTGGATTTTTTAAAAATAGATAATATGACAAAGGTATAGCAGAAATTACAAGAAAAGGAGTAATATAGAGGATCCACAATGGTATCAGGCTGTGATCAAAATCTTTTAGTATTAGAATAGATGATCCCCAAAATTCTTGATTAGTTTTTCCAATTAATAAATCTTTGAAAATAAATCCAGAAAAAATTGATCCTAAAATTAGAAACCCTAAAGGAATAGTAATAGATAAACCCGACTCCTTTATTTTTGATTTAGAAATGTTTTTATTATTAAATTTTCCGTGAAAAGTTTTAAATATTAATCTCCACGAATAAATTGCTGTTAAAAGTGCCGTTATTATTCCTACTGTGGTTGCAATGTAACCAATGTTGCTTTGACTTAAGTATGCGTATTCGATTATTGCATCTTTAGAATAAAATCCTGATAAAAAAGGGAAACCAGTCAATGCAAGTGTACCAACAATCATAGCTATCCAGGTAAAAGGCATTTTTTTCCATAGATCACCCATATTTCTTATGTCTTGTTCATTATTAAGGGAATGAATTACAGATCCTGACCCTAAAAATAAAAGCGCTTTAAAAAATGCATGTGTAAACAAATGAAACATAGCAACATTATAAGCTCCGACTCCAGCTGCAAAAAACATATAACCAAGTTGGCTACATGTTGAGTAAGCTATTATTTTCTTTATATCGTTTTGTACGACAGCGACAGTTGCAGCAAAAAATGCTGTGGTCATTCCAATAATTGCGACAATATTTAATGCGAGTTGAGAATACTCAAAAATTGGAGAACATCTTACAACTAGAAAAACACCAGCTGTAACCATTGTTGCAGCATGTATAAGTGCGGAAACAGGAGTGGGACCCTCCATAGCGTCTGGCAACCAAGTGTGTAAAAAAAATTGAGCAGACTTCCCCATAGCACCAATAAAAAGAAATAAACTTATTAAAGTTATTAAATTTGATTCAAAACCTAGAAAATTGATTTCCTTATTAGAAAATTTTGAAGCTTGTTGGAAAACTTCTTCATAGTTTAATGTCCCAAAATATAAAAAGATTAAAAATATACCAATCGCAAGCCCAAAATCTCCAACTCTATTAACCAAGAAAGCTTTAATTGCAGCTTTATTAGCAGAATCTTTTTTATACCAAAAACCAATTAAAAGATAAGATGACAAGCCAACTCCTTCCCATCCAAAAAATAATTGTATGAAATTATCCGATACAACTAAAACCAACATGGCAAAAGTAAATAATGAAAGGTAAGACATAAATCGTGGTTTAAACGGGTCATGACTCATGTAACCAATTGAATAAATATGAACTAAAGCAGAAACAAGAGTAACTACTACAAGCATTATCGAACTTAAAGGATCGATATTTATTGACCAATTGATCTGAAAATCACCTGACTTAATCCACTCGAAAATTATATAATTTCCATAATTATCATGTACTAAACCATTGTAAAAAATCGCTAATGATAATATGGCTGCTATACAAACTGTAAGTGTAGTTAATAATTGCGATGCAATATCGCCAAAGTATTTAGATAAATATCCAATTATTGTTCCTAACAACGGTAAAAAAATAACCGCGTATTCCATTTAACCTTTCATCTCATTAATTTCTTCTACTCTGACTGATCCACGATTTCTATAGTAAGAGACAATAATTGCTAGTCCAATTGCTGCTTCGGCTGCTGCAACAGTTAAAATAAGCATTGTAAATATTTGACCAGTAATATCTTGAAGATATATCGAGAAAGAAACTAAATTGATATTTACCGCAAGTAAAATTAGTTCTACGGACATTAAAATAACAATAACATTTTTTCTATTTAAAAATATACCAAGAGTACCTATTGAAAATATTATTGCACCAAAAGTTAAATAGTGGCCCAAACCAATTTCAATCATCTAAATTTATTCCTTTACCTGACTCAACTTCAACAAGCTTAATAGAGTCCTCTCTTTCTCTTCCAACTTGTGTAAAATAATTTTGTCTTTTGACACCCTCTCTTTTCCTGTAGGTTAAAACTATAGCTCCAATCATTGATAACAGTAATATTAGGCCAGATATTTGAAAGAGATGTATATATTCGGTGTACATCACATTACCAATTGCATGGGTATTAGTAAAATCTTTTTCAAAATTTAAGAACTTGGTTTCAGAAAAAGTATCTCTATATTTCCAGCCTCCAACAACAACTATAAGTTCAAGCAAAATTACAGCGCCGACGGCTAAACCTATTGGTATATGCTTTGTTTTTCTTGATCCTCGAAACCAGGAAAGTTTTTGTTCACTAACGTTTAATAGCATCACTACGAATAGAAATAAAACTGCAACAGCTCCAACGTAAACTATTATCATCATCATTCCTAAAAACTCTGCACCTATAAGAATAAAAAGTGATGCAATTGATATAAAGTCTAATATTAAAAAGAATACTGCATGCACAGTGTTTCTAGAAACAATAACCATGATTGCGGAAAGTATTGCTATTATTGAGAAAAAATAAAAAAATAAAGCATGAGCTATCATTAAAATTATCTGTAAGGTTTATCCAGTTTTAAATTTTGAGCTAAAACAGACTCCCATTGATCTCCATTTTTAAGTAATTTTTCCTTATTGTAATAAAGCTCTTCTCTCGTTTCTGTTGCAAATTCAAAGTTAGGTCCTTGAACGATAGCATCTACTGGACAAGATTCTTCGCACAACCCACAATAAATACATTTTAGCATATCAATATCATAACGGGTTGTTTTTCTACTTCCATCAGACCGTTCTTCAGACTCGATTGTTATAGCCTGTGCAGGACATACTGCTTCGCATAATTTGCATGCTATACATCTTTCTTCACCATTTGGATATCTTCTTAAAGCATGCTCCCCCCTAAATCTTGGACTTATTGATCCTTTTTCAAATGGATAATTAATAGTTTTCTTCTTCTTAAAAATTTCTTTAAAAGCAATTCCTAAAGACTTGATAAATTCTGATAAAAAAATAATTTTTAAAATACGATTTAGTTTCATTTAATTTCCTGTATTTGGGAGTAAGTCAAAATAAATTAAAAAACTTGCTGTTAGTACAACGTATATTAAGGAGAAAGGTAAAAATACTTTCCATCCTAATCTCATAAGTTGGTCATATCTATATCGTGGAACTATAGCTTTTATAATTGCAAACATGAAAAATAAGATTAATATTTTTATTATCATCCAAACAGCACCTGGAATTAAATTTAATGGATAAACATCAATAGGTGATAACCAACCACCGAGAAAAAGTATTGAACCAAGTGCACACATCAAGAGAATGTTTGCGTATTCTCCAAGCCAAAACATTGCATACATCATCCCAGAATATTCTGTTTGATATCCAGCAACCAATTCTGCTTCTGCTTCAGGTAAATCAAATGGAGGTCGATTAGTCTCTGCTAGTGCAGATATAAAAAAAATAACGAACATAGGAAATAAAGGGACTACAAACCACAAATTCTGTTGAGCTAAAACGATTTCTTTTAAATTTAATGAGCCTGTACACAACAATACATTAATAATTATTATTCCAATTGATACTTCGTAAGAAACCATCTGCGCTGCAGATCTTACTGCGCCAAGAAAAGGGTATTTAGAATTTGATGCCCAGCCTCCCATCAAAATTCCATAAACACCTAAGGAAGAAATTGCAAAAATATAAAGTATGCCAACATTTATATCAGCAATAACCATCTTTTCACTTAAAGGTATTACAGCCCAAGCGGATAAGGCCAGTGTCATTGTGACTATAGGTGCTAAAATAAAAATGACTTTATTAGAACTTGCGGGAATAATTATTTCTTTAAATATATATTTTAGTGCATCTGCTAAAGTTTGAAACAAACCGAAAGGACCGACAACATTTGGTCCTTTACGCTTTTGAACAAATCCCCAAACTCTTCTATCAAACCAAACTATCATCGCTACAGAGACTAGAATAGGAATTAATAAAAATAAAATTTTATAAACTTCATTATATAATACAATTAAATACTCCATTTAACCTGTCTTTCTACTCTCTGTATTTCGGTTTTTTTCAAGTCTACAGTCACTCATGGTTTTTGATGCTCTAGCAACTGGGTTACTAAAATAGTAGTCTATTGCTCTTATGAAAACTTCTTCGCTATGAAAGTTTCCAGAAGTTAAATTTATTTTTTTTGTTTGGATTTCTGGTAATAAATCTAAATTTTTGGTTTCTCTAACTTTTGATAAACTATCATCGATTAAATCTTTATAATTTGTATATAAATTTTTATTTTTTAGTTTGCTTAAAATAAGATTAAATATCTTCCAATCCTCTTTAGCATTACCTACGGGGTTTGTTGCTTTATATGCTTTTTGCAATCTTCCTTCTAAGTTTATAAAAAAACCATTTTGTTCTGTGTAAGCTGGGCTAGGCAATACAACATCTGCAATTTGAGCCATTCTATCTCCATGAGTGCCTTGATATATAATAAACTCATTATTTTTTTGAAAATTTAATTCGTCAGATCCAACTAAATATAATAGATCAAAATTATGATTATTTAGTTTATCAAAAAAATTTCCAGTTCCGTTTGGTTTATTAAAAAAGTTTAAATCTAACGCTCCAACTGTAGAAGCATTTTGAGTCAATACATTGAAAGAATTCCAATTTTCATTTATGAAATTATTTTTATGCAGAAACTCTTTAAAACCTTCTAAAATAAATTTACCAGATTTTAACTCTAAAGCTGACTCGCCTATTATTATTAATGGGTTTTTTGATTTTTTTAACAAACTGTTAATCTCGCTTTTTCCATTTAAGATTTGTTGAATGTCATCTGTTTTATTTCCGACTATTTTGTATGGATATGTTAAATCACCAGGGTTTCCTATAGAAAATATTGGTAATTTATTTTTTAAATAAGTTTTTCTAATTCTAGCATTTAAAATTGTTGCCTCGTGTCTTGGGTTAGCACCGACTAATAAAATGAAATCTGATTTTTCAATACCCTGAATTGATGAATTAAAAATATAATTCATTTTTTGATCAGGATTTACATAAAAATCTTTTTCTCTAAATTCATAATTTCTAACATTAATTTCATCCAAAAGTTTCTTAAATGAATTGATTGTTTCAAAACTACTTAAGCCACCAACATGAGCTGCAATTTTATCTGGGTTTGTTGAGTTTATCTTGGAAGAAATTAAATCAATTGCTTCCTCCCAATTTGCTTCTACTAATTGGTTTTCTTTTCGAATATAAACTTTGTCTAATCTTTGTTTTAATAATCCATCACAAGCATATCTAGTTTTATCCGATATCCATTCCTCATTTATAGAATTATTGAGTCTTGGTAAAATTCTTTTAACCTCCCAACCGTAACTATCCACTCTTATATTGGAACCAACAGCATCCATCACGTCTATGCTTTCAGTTTTTTTTAGTTCCCACGGTCTTGCTTCAAAAGCATATGGTTTTGATGTTAAAGCACCTACGGGACATAAATCTATTACGTTACCTGATAATTCTGAAGTCATTGATTTTTCTAGATATGTAGTTATTTCCATATCTTCTCCTCTTCCAACCGCACCTAGTTCGGACACTCCAGCAACCTCAGTTGCAAATCTAATACATCTTGTGCAATGAATACATCTAGTCATTTGTGTCTTGATTAAAGGTCCCATGTATTTATCTTTAACTAGTCTTTTGTTTTCTTTAAATCTAGATCCATCAAAACCATAGTACAAAGATTGATCTTGTAAATCACACTCTCCTCCCTGGTCACACACAGGACAATCTAAAGGATGATTAACGAGTAAAAATTCCATTACTCCTTTTCGAGCTTTCTCAACCATTTTGGTATTTGTTTTAATTTTCATTCCCTCTGCTGCAGGCATTGCACATGAAGCAATCGGTTTAGCCGATTTTTCCATTTCAACTAAACACATTCTACAATTTCCGGCGATCGATAATCTCTCGTGGTAACAAAATCTTGGAATCTCAATACCTGCTAGTTCACAAGCTTGTAGAACTGTCATGCCTTCTTTAAATTCTATTTCATTATTATTTATAAAAATTTTAGGCATCTTTGCTTTCTAATTTATGTTGATCAATTAAATAAGGTATTTTTCTTTTCTTTTTAACGATTGGTTCAGAAAAACATCTATTATCAATTTCTTTTCTAAAATGCCTTAAAAGTCCCTGAACAGGCCATGCTGAACCTTCTCCAAATGCACAGATAGTATGACCCTCTATTTGTTTTGTTACATCGGATAATAAATTAATATCTTTGTGCGTAGCTTCTCCTTTTGCTGTTCTTTCTAAGATACGCCACATCCATCCTGCGCCCTCTCTACAAGGTGTACACTGACCGCAACTTTCATGCTTATAAAATCTTGCAATTCTAGCCATACATTTAATAATGTCCTCGTCTTTGTTAATTACTACTACTCCAGCAGTTCCTAATCCACTTTTAACCTCTACTAAAGAATCAAAATCCATTTTTAAAGTTTCACAAATATCTTTCGGAACCATTGGCATTGAAGATCCACCGGGGATTACGGCCTGAAGATTTTTCCACCCTCCTATAACTCCACCGCCATGTTTTTCTATAAGTTCTTTTAATGGGATCCCCATTTCTTCTTCAACATTGCAAGGTGTATTTACATTTCCAGAAATATAAAATATTTTAGTACCTGTATTTTTTGGTCTACCCATAGAAGCAAACCATTTAGCTCCACGTCTTAATATTGTTGGAACCACAGCAATTGTTTCAACATTATTTACGATTGTTGGACAACCATAAAGTCCGACCAAAGCAGGGAAAGGTGGTTTTAATCTTGGTTGACCTCTGTTTCCTTCTAAACTCTCAAGAAGTGCAGTTTCTTCGCCACAAATATATGCTCCTGCGCCATAGTGAATATAAATATCTAAATCCCATCCTGAATTACACGCATTTTTACCAATTAAATTTTTTGAATATGCCTCGTCTATAGCTTCCTGAAGTCTTTTACCTTCATTCAAGTATTCTCCTCTTATATAAACATAACAAACTTTTGCATTTACAGCATAAGAAGCGATCAAACATCCTTCTATTAATTTTTGAGGCTCAAATCTAAGTATATCTCTATCTTTACAAGTTCCAGGTTCAGACTCATCAGCATTTATAACCAAGTAATGTGGTCTTGAACCAACTTTTTTGGGTGCGAATGACCATTTTAATCCAGTTGAAAAACCAGCTCCTCCTCTACCTCTAAGTTCAGAGGCTTTAATTTCATTTATGATCCAGTCTCTTCCCTTCTCTATAATTTTTTTAGTATCTAACCAATCATCTCTTTTAAGAGCATTTTCTAATTCCCAACCTTGTTCGTTATATAAATTTTTAAATATTTTGTTTTCCTCTTTAAGCATTTTTATGTCCGTTTGTTAATATTTGATTTTTTTCAGGTGAAGAATTTTTTCTATTTCTGTAAGATCCTGGTTTTAATGGATTATCTTCTAAAAAAGAATTTAATATTTTTTTTGTATTTGTTTCATCTAAATCCTCATAATAATCTTCATTGACCTGCATCATTGGTGCATTAATACAAGCGCCTAAACATTCAACTTCAGTCCATGAGCAAAGTTTATTTTGTGATAATTCATTTTGATTTTTAGATATCTTTTCTTTACAAATATCTACTAGCTTATTTGCACCTCTTAACGCACATGGGCTTGTTGTGCAAACTTGAATAAAGTATTTTCCAACTGGGGCTAAATTATACATGCTATAAAAAGTTGCTATTTCATAAACATTTATGTAAGGCATAGAGAGGAATTTTCCTATGTATTTCATTGCAGCTAATGGTATCCAATTTTCATTTTGATTTTGAGCTAAATAAAGTAATGGCATGACAGCACTCTTTTTTTGATCTGATGGATATTTTTTTAAAATCTTGTCAGCAAGCTCTAAATTAGCTTTTGTGAACTCAAATTTATCAGGTTGATTATCATGAATTTTTTTTAAGCTCATCTGTCAACCTCTCCGAAGACAATATCAAGAGAACCCAAAACCGCGGGTACATCAGCTAACATATGTCCTTTTAGTAAATAATCCATTGCTTGGAGATGAGAAAAACCCGGGGCTCTTATTTTACATCTGTAGGGTTTGCTACTTCCATCTGATATTAGATATACTCCAAATTCTCCTTTTGGAGCCTCCACTGCGGTATAAACTTTTCCTTCTGGCACTCTGTATCCCTCTGTAAAAAGTTTAAAATGATGAATGAGAGCCTCCATTGACTCCTTTAATTGATCCCGAGTTGGTGGAGATATTTTTCCATCAACAGTTTTTATTGGACCCGTTGGTATTTTTTTTAAACATTGCTTAATTATTTTTACACTCTCTCTCATTTCTTCAACTCTACAAAGATATCTATCGTAACAATCACCGTTTTTACCTACAGGCACTTTAAAGTCTAAATCTTTGTAACACTCATATGGTTGTGATTTTCTCAAATCCCAAGCCACGCCTGAGCCTCTTAACATCACACCAGAAAAGCTGTGAGCGAGAGCCTCTTCTTTTGTTACAATTCCAATTTGAACATTTCTCTGTTTAAAAATTCTATTATCAGTCAATAAATTTTCTAGATCATCAATTATTTTTGGAAATGTTTCACAAAACTTTCCTATATCAACTAAAAGATTGTTAGGAACATCTTGGTGAACACCTCCAGTTCTAAAATAATTTGCATGTAATCTTGATCCTGATGCTCTCTCATAAAATGTCATTAGAGTTTCTCTTTCTTCAAATCCCCAAAGTGAAGGAGTTAAAGCTCCTACATCAAGTGCTTGTGTTGTTATATTTAGTAAATGACTTAAAATTCTTCCTATCTCACAAAAAATAACTCTTAAATATTGAGCTCTAATTGGTATCTGAATATCTAATAATTTTTCAGTAGCAAGTGCAAAAGCATGTTCCTGGTTCATTGGAGCAACATAATCAAGTCTATCAAAGTAAGGTAATGCTTGAGCATAAGTTTTATGTTCGATTAGTTTTTCAGTTCCTCTATGTAATAATCCTATATGTGGATCAACTTTTTCAACAAGTTCGCCATCTAACTCTAGAATTAATCTCAAAACTCCATGTGCAGCTGGATGTTGAGGTCCAAAATTTAAGTTCATTGTTTTTTTTTCTTTAGCCATCTTGTTTTCCTTTATTTTTAATTTCATCAATATATTTTGTGCCTTCCCAAGGGCTATCAAAATCAAATTTTCTATAATCTTGTTCTAATTTAACTTTCTCATAGATTACTTTTTTATCTTTCTCGCTATACCTAACCTCGTTAAAACCTGTTAGTGGAAAATCTTTTCTAAGTGGATGACCATCAAATCCATAATCTGTTAGTATTCTTCTCAAATCTGGATGATTTTTGAATTTTATTCCGTACATATCAAAAACTTCTCTTTCCATCCAATTTGCAGAAGGATAAAGTTTAGTTATTGATGGAATTTTTTCATCAAGGTTTAAATTGATAATAATTTTTATTCTTAAATTATTTTCGTGACTTAAAAACAAATAACAAATTTCAAATCTATATTCTTCATCTGGATAATCTGCTGCAGCAATATCTATAAGTTGTTTAAATTTACAATTTTCATCTGTTTTTAAAAATAAAATTACTTGGTATAAATTCTCAACCTTGACATCTATTGATAACTCATTGTTCTCAATGTTAGTATTTTTTATTTTAGTTGTTAACTCTGAATTTATCAGTTTATTAAGGTCGGTAAGTTTCATTTGAATTATCTATTTTGAGTTCCTTCTCTTCTTATTTTTTTCTGAAGCTGAAGAATTCCATATAATAATGCCTCTGCTGAAGGAGGACATCCAGGTACATAAATATCAACCGGCACAATTCTATCGCAACCTCTGACGACAGAATAAGAATAGTGATAATACCCTCCGCCATTAGCACAGCTACCCATTGATATTACATATCTTGGTTCTGGCATTTGATCATAAACTTTTCTAAGTGGCGCTGCCATTTTGTTTGTTAATGTTCCTGCAACAATCATAACGTCTGATTGTCTTGGTGAAGCTCTTGGTGCCGCGCCAAATCTTTCAAGATCATATCTAGGCATAGATGTTTGCATCATTTCCACTGCACAACACGCTAGACCAAAAGTCATCCAGTGAAGGGATCCTGTTCTCGCCCAATTTATTAAATTCTCTGATGATGTTGTTACAAACCCTTTTTCGCTAAAATCCTTTGCGATTTGTTTAAACTCCTGTGGAATTTGCTTTTCTTTTTCTTTATTAAAAAACCCTATTCCCATTCTAATGCTCCTTTTTTCCACTCATAAATAAAACCAATAGTTAAAATAAACAAAAATGCCATCATTGAGTAAAAACCTAATAAACCGATATTTCCAAGTGATATTGCCCAAGGAAATAGAAAGGCAATTTCTAGATCAAATATTATGAAAAGTATTGCAACTAAATAGAACCTTACATCAAATTCTATTCTGGCATTATCGAAAGCTTCAAAACCACACTCATAAGCAGATAGTTTTTCTGGATCAGGATTGCTTGGAGAAGCAATATAATTTATTACAATAAAACCTATGCTCAACAGTAATGAGATAAATAAAAATATTATTATAGACAGGTATTCTGACAAAAAGTTCGTAATCATGTTTCACCAATATGTACCTCAATGCAAATAGCTTGAGGATTTTCATACTAAGTGATTCCTAATATATAGTATTTTTTGAAACTGTATAGAGGACAGATATTCACACTATTTTGAAACTGAAAACGATTCTCAACCCTAAAGTGGCGGGAGTGACGGGACTCGAACCCGCGACCTCCTGCGTGACAGGCAGGCGCTCTAACCAAACTGAGCTACACCCCCACTGGTGGGCGGTAAAGGACTCGAACCTATGACCCTCTCGGTGTAAACGAGATGCTCTACCAACTGAGCTAACCGCCCCATAAATAGTCGATCCGAGATATACAACATTAAATTTCTAAAGTAAAAAAGTATTTAATTTGTAGTGATATTTTTATAAATAGCAGTATTATTGAATTATATGATAATAACTTGTGCCTGCGGTGAAAAGAAATTTAATCTACCTGACGGTTCTATACCACCAACTGGAAGGATGGTTAAGTGCGGTTATTGTGATAAAGAATGGAAACAATTTCCAGTAATTGTTAAGGAACCGAAGGTAGTGCAGCTAAATGATCTAGCTCCAACTAAACCGACGCCTAATGTTAAAAAAGTAAGAAAAGTTCAAAAAAAAGCTTCTGGGCCAGCTCCTTATTCAAAGGAGTATATGGAGCAGAAATGGGGATCTACAGTAAAAAATTACGCAGAAAAAAAAGGAATTTCTAAGAAAAAAACAGAAACTAAAAAAATACAAAAAACTAAATCACCAAAATTAAATGAAAAAAGAGGAAAACCAAGTTTTGGTTTTTTTAATTATATAATTACATACTCAATTGGTTTCACTTTTCTGGTAGGTATTTTAAATTTTGAAAGAGCAAGACTATCAAGAAAGTTTCCAGCATTAGAACCATATATCTACACCTTTTTTGAAACTATCGATAATTTAAAAATTTTTATTTTAGACTTAATCAGATAAAAATTAATGAAAAAATCACAATCTGCATTATGGTCAGCAAATGTTGATTTAAAGAAAAATTCACAATTAAAGAAATTTTGTGACCA
>CACHBR010000012.1 GCA_902578115.1 uncultured Pelagibacteraceae bacterium
TTTTACTCTTATTTATTTCTGACTGAATAATTTTATTAAATCTGTCTGTTTGATAACCATAAAAGGTTAAGAAAACTACTGAAGATGAAAATAAAATTATAATACTTATAAAGAAATAAATTAAAAATTTTCTCATTAAATCATTTTTCCAAATATTCCTGACTCTATAAATTTGTCAATATTTCCATTAAGTACTTCATCTGGATTCGTATCTTCAGTTTTGAACCTTAAATCTTTTACCAATCTATAAGGCTGTAAAACATATGATCTTATTTGATGTCCCCAACCAATATCAGTTTTAGAATCAATTTGGTTTTGATTTTTTTCTTCTCTTTTTTGTATTTCATATTCATAAAGTCTTGCCTTAAGCATTTTAAAACATGTTTCCTTATTTTTGTGCTGAGATCTTTCATTTTGACATTGAACAACAATTTTGGTTGGTAAATGAGTAATTCTAACAGCGCTATCAGTCGTATTTACATGTTGCCCTCCAGCTCCACTAGATCTGTAAGTATCAATTCTTAAATCCTTTTCATCAATTACGATATCTATTTCATCATCAACTGATGGATAAATCCATACACTAGCAAAACTTGTGTGTCTTCTTGCGCCCGAGTCGAAAGGAGATATTCTCACTAGTCGATGTACACCTGACTCCTTTTTCATTAGGCCATACAAATTTTCACCGGTAACTTTTAATGTGCAAGACTTAATTCCTGCCTCCTCCCCTTTGTGTTCGCTTATTAATTCATAACCAAATCTTTTTTTATCAAACCATTTTAGATACATTCTTCTAAGCATATCGGCCCAATCTTGGCTTTCTGTACCTCCAGCACCGGCATGAATTTCTATGTATATATCTAGTTTGTCATTTTCACCTGACAAGAAGCATTTTATTTCAAAATTTTTAATTTCTTTTAAGATATTTAAAATTTTGTTTGAACAATCATTTAATATTTCTTGATTTTTTTCTTCTATCGCAAGCTTATTTAAATCCTTTAAGTTGCTTATCTCCACAAGTGATTGATCATAGAAACTAACAATATTTTCCAGAAAGTTTTTTTCTTTAGTAATTTTTTTTGATTTTTTTCCGTCTTTCCAAAAATCTTTTTTTAAAATTTCTTGATTTAGATCAAGAATTCTTTTCTTAACTTTGTTGGTATCAAAGATACCCCCTTATATTATTTAAAGATTTTTCAGATAATAAAATATTTTTATGAAAATTATCCATTAATAGAATCTCCTAAATTTATTATATTTACCATAATTTTCTCCAATACTTAAATTTTTTACCTTGATATCTTGAACAGTTTTCTCTTTAAATGCCTCTATTATTGCTTTTTTATTAGTAAAACTAACATCTTCACCAGTTTTATAATCTACTGGAAAAAAATAAATATTTGATGGGCTTTTAAAAGGTTTTATATCTTCTTTATAAAGAGCGCGCTCTATAAATTCTTTGAATATTGGAAGTGCAGCTTTTGAACCAGTTTCGAATTTACCAAGTGATTTGGGCTCATCATATCCAATGTAAACACCTATTACTAAATCGGAAGTAAAACCTATAAACCAAGCATCAAAATTTTTATTTGTTGTCCCTGTTTTTCCTGCAAGTGGAACTTTCAAAGTTCTAAGTTTTTTTCCCGTTCCTCTTTTAACAACACCCTCTAAAATTGATGTCATTTGATAAGCAGTCTCTTCACTAATTACTTGTTTGTTTTTATCTATTATTTTTGGAACAAAATCTTGGTCAAGTTTTACAATTTCACATCCTTCACATTGTCTTTTGTCAAAATTATAAATAGTTTTGCCTCTTCTATCTTGTATACGGGTAATTAAATTTGGATTAATTTTTTTTCCTCCGTTAACAAAAGAACAATATGCATTTGTAATTTTTAGAAGTGTTGTTTCATTTGAACCTAAAGATACAGATAATAACTCTGGTACATCTTCGTAAATACCTAAATCTTTTGAAATTTTAGCTATTTTATCAAAGCCTAACTGTTGTGCCACTCTGACTGTCATTAAATTTCTTGATTTTTCAACCCCCATTCTTAATGTTGATGGACCATAAAATTTTTTTCCATAGTTTTGTGGTTTCCATTTTTTTAATCCTTCACCTTGTTTGCTAACAAAAGGAGCATCCAATATTAATGAGTTTGGCAGAAATCCATTTTCTAAAGCTGCAGCATATACTATTGGTTTGAAAGCTGAACCTGGTTGTCTTTTTGCTTGGGTTGCTCTATTAAATTCACTTGATATAAAACTATATCCTCCTACCAAAGCCTTAACTTTTCCATTAAAAGGATCCATAACAACAATTCCTCCATTAACTTTTGGAAGTTGTTTTAAAGTCCATATATCACTTGACTTTTTTTGAACAAATATAATATCTCCATCATTAAGTAATTGATTGAAGTTTTTCTTTCCAGTCCATTTTAAACCCTCAAAAAAAATTTTTCCTTTTAAATTTTTATTTAAAATTTTTATTTCAGTAAGATATTTTCCTACACTTATAATCTGAGCTATTTCCCAGTTAAGTGTTTTATCAATTTTTAGATTATTAACTTTATTCTGCCAATTTGTATCTTTATATAAATTTGAAATCGGACCCCTCCATCCTTGACGTTTGTCATATGACTCAATTCCAGATCTCAAGGCATTTAAGGCAGCAATCTGGTATTTGCCATTCAATGGCGTGCTGATTGACAGGCCTTCTGAGTATACTTTCTTAAACCCATATTCAGTATTAATAATTCTTCTCACCTCTTCGGTAAAAGATTGAGCTTCTTCAACTAATAAAACTTTTCTTTTATTTAATTTAATATTCTTTTTTGAAAATATTTTTAAATCTTTTTTTGAAATATAACCATTCTCCTCAAGATTTTTTAGAACCAAATCTCTTCTCTTTTTTGCTAAATCTTTATTTTTATAAGGATTATATTTGCTTGGAGCTTTAGGTAATGCCGCCAAGAGAGCTGCTTCATTATAATCTAACTCTCTGACTGATTTATTAAAATACTCTAAACTTGCTGATGCAACACCGTATGTTCCTTGTCCTAAATAAATTTCATTTAGATACAGCTCAAGTATCCTGTTTTTAGAGTAAGATTTCTCAATACGAAATGCTAAGATTGCTTCTTTAATTTTTCGTCTTAATGAAACTTCGCTTGTAAGTAAAAAATTCTTGGCAACTTGTTGTGTTATGGTTGAGGCACCTTCAAGCCTTTTCCCTTGAACAATATTTTCAATATTATTTAAAACGGCTCTGGTTATACCTTTGGCATCAACACCAGGATGAACAAAAAAATTTTTATCTTCTGCTGAAAGAAAGGAGTTTATTACAACATCAGGTATAGACTCTATCGGTACAAAAAGTCGTTTTTGAATTGCATATTCTGCTATTAATTCACCCGAGTCACCGTATACGCGGCTTGATACAGGCGGTTCATAATTTGCTAATTTTTTATAATCTGGCAAACCCGAAGAAAAATACCAAAAAGCTGAAAAAATCATAAAAAATATCAATAAAAAAAATGATATTAAAATTTTAGTTAAATGATTAAGTGTTTTTTTCATGCTTTAAAAATTGAATAATATCTACCTAATTTGGGCGATCTTAAGGCATATTTAATAATAGAAAAACTGTATTTTTTGAAAAAAAAATGTATAGTAATACTATGTATATCAAAAACAAAATTAACAACAAATTTTTAAACAAATTTATGAATGGACTAAACTTATTATGGAAAAAAATTTATATATCGATGCTTCGCATCCAGAAGAAACTAGAGTTGTACTTAAATCAAAATCTCATATTGAAGAATATGAGTACGAGAACAAAAAGAGTTTAAATCAAAAAAGTAATATCTACTTAGGAAAGATTAGTAGAGTAGAACCATCTCTTCAAGCTGCTTTTGTTAATTATGGAAGAGAGAGACATGGCTTTTTAGCTTTCAATGATATTCAATCTGATTATTACCAAATTCCTACTGAAGATAAAGCGGAACTAAAAAAGGCTGAAGAAAAAATTAGGGAGGATCTAAAAGAAGAAAGCCAGGATACTGAGGTCAAAACAAAAAATAATCCTGAAGAGGAACAAAATATAAATAATTCAGAAAGCAGTGTAAACCCTGAAAATAAAGTAACCAGTTCAGAAAATTCTGAAAGGACAAGAGAAAAACTTAAAAACAGATATGGTGTAAGAAAATATCGAATCCAAGAAGTAATTAGGCCTGGCCAAGTAATTTTAATTCAAATTAATAAAGAGGAGAGAGGTCAAAAAGGTGCAGCTCTTACTACATTTATATCACTTGCAGGAAAATACATTGTTCTAATGCCAAATACTGCAAAAGGTGGCGGTATTTCAAGAAAAATTATTAATCATGAAGATAGAAATCAAATAAGAAAAATGCTTAGAGAAATTGAGATTCCTAAAAGTATGGGTTTAATAGTTAGAACAGCCGGATCAAGAAAAACTAAAAAAGAAATTCAGAATGATCTTCAAAATACAATAGGAATATGGGAGTCTATAAAAGAAAAAGCAGTTGAGTCAACTGCTCCTATTTTAATACACGAGGAGGGAGATGTTATCAAAAGAGCACTCCGAGACATTTATGATAATGATACAAAATATGTTCATGTTGAAGGTAATGATGGATATCAAAAAGCCAAATTATTTATGAAACAATTTATGCCTAGAAACGCAAAAATGGTTAAAAAATATAAAGGAAAAATTCCCCTATTTCATAGCGAAAACATTGAAAAAGATTTAAATAAGATATTCGAACCTGTCGTGAGACTAAAGTCCGGAGGTTATTTGGTAATAAATCCTACAGAAGCTTTAGTTGCTATTGATGTTAACTCTGGACAATCAACAAAAGAGCTGAATATTGAGAAAACTGCACTTAACACAAACATTGAGGCTGCTGAGGAAATAGCAAGACAAATTAAAATTAGGGACTTATCTGGGCTTATCGTAATTGATTTTATAGATATGATAAATTTTCATAACAAAAGAACTGTAGAGAGAAAAATTAGAGATAAACTTAAAAGTGATAGGGCCAGAATACAGACTGGAAGAATAAGCAATTTTGGTCTGATGGAGATGACGCGCCAAAGACTTAGAGAAAGTTTTATAAAGTGGGAAACCATTCTTTCACTAGAATCTTTTGGTTTAAAAATTATTAAAAAAATTGAAATGTTAGCATTTTCAAAAAAAACAAAAATAGTTTCGGCCTATGTTCCGGATAAAGTCGCAACCTATCTTAATTCAGATCTTAAAGAAGAACTTTCTTTTTTTGAAAAGAAATACAAATTTAAAATAAATATAACAGCTGATAGTCAACTAATAATACCTGAATATAAAATTCATCTTCTGAATAAGAATAAAAAAATTATTGAAAAATTTGAAAATTTAAAAAATACCTACGAGTCTAAAGCAAATAATATCCAGAAAAATAAAGCTTTCCCTTCTGAAAAAAATAAGAAAAAAAAAGATACGCTTGGAAGAATATTGTGGGTTAGAAAAAAAAGAAGAAAATCAAATTAACCCTTTTTTTGGACTGCTGGCTGATCCGTAATTTTGTAAAACCATTCTTCCTGCTAAATAAGATTTTCTTCCAGCTACTACTGCATTTTTCATCGATTCGGCCATTAGAATTGGATTTCTAGCTTTTGCAATTGCAGTATTAATTAAAACTCCGTCACAACCTAATTCCATTGCTATTGAAGCATCTGATGCTGTACCAATACCTGCATCAACAATGACTGGAACTTTAGAATTATTTTTTATTAAAGAAATATTTAATTTATTTGGTATTCCCCTGCCAGAACCTATTGGCGAGGCCAACGGCATAATTGCTGATGCTCCAACATCTTCTAATTTTTTTGCCATTATAGGATCGTCTGAACAATAAACCATAACTTGAAAACCTTCTCTAACTAAAACCTTTGTTGAGTTTAAGGTTTCAATCATATTTGGATAAAGGGTTTTTTTATCACCAAGAACTTCTAGTTTTACAAGTTTCCACCCACCCATCTCTCTTGCCAGCCTTAATGTTCTCAAAGCATCTTCTGAATTAAAACATCCTGCAGTGTTAGGTAAATATATAATTTTTTTTGGGTCCAAATAATCCATCAAAACTGGTTTTTTTTTATCTATTATATTTACCCTTCTAACTGCTACTGTAACCATATCTGCTCCAGAAGCTTTAATGGCTTTTGCGGTTTCTTTAAAATCTTTATATTTACCAGTACCCACAATCAAACGAGATCGAAGCTTGTATTTACCAATTTTTAAATAATCTTTTTGCATTACCCTCCCCCAATAAAATGGACGATTTCGATTTTATCTCTATTTTTAATTTTTTTCTTTTTATAATTTTCTTTTGGCAAGATTATACCGTTAAACTCTATCGCGATACTTTTTTCATTTAGTTTGAACTTTTTTAAAAGATCTTTAATGCTCAAATTCTCTTTAATTTTTAGCATTTTTCCATTTAATTGTATTTTTGCCATAATTGAGATAATTTAATTTTTTATTATACCAAAATGAGTCAGAAAATTCTTGTTATTAATGGTCCAAATCTCAATTTACTTGGCACAAGGGAAAAAGAAAAATATGGTCAATCTTCACTTGAGGATATAAAAAAAAAATGTGAAAGCCACGCAAATAAGCTTGGTTTAAACATTGAATTTAAACAATCTAACGTCGAAGGTGAAATAGTAAATTTTATTCAAGAAGCAAGGAAGAAATATGACGGTATAATAATTAATGCTGGTGGATATACCCATACATCAGTTGCAGTTCTTGACGCTCTACTAGCTGTTAAAAAACCAACAATCGAGTTACACATAACAAATATTTACAAAAGAGAGGATTTCAGGCATAAATCTCTAATAAGCAAAGCTGCAGATGGTATTATTTGCGGATTAGGTGCAGATGGTTATGTTATGGCTTTGGATGGAATTAAGAAAATTATAAATAATGAAAATTGATAAAAAATTAATTAAAGAACTCAAAGATTACTTAGACGAATTTAATTTATCAGAAATTGAATATCAAGAAGGTACAAAAAAGATAAAAGTAGCAAAAAATATTTCTGGAGTTACAAATATTTCATCAAACATACCTAACATTCCACCTAAGAAAGAGGAAGTAGGAACAAAAATAACTTCTCCGATCATTGGAACTGCATATTTAGCTCCAGAACCTGGTGCTAAAAAGTTTATAGATGTTGGCACTCAAATAAAAAAAGGTCAGACAGTTATGATCGTAGAAGCTATGAAAACCATGAATCACGTACCTTCTACATCAAGTGGAATTGTTAAAAAAATATTGGTTCAAGATGGTGAGGCTGTAGAGTTTGGTCAAACCTTGGTTCTTTTAAAATAACAAATGTTTAAAAAAGTTTTAATAGCAAATAGAGGAGAAATTGCTGTACGGGTTATTAGAGCTTGTAAGGAATGGGGTATTGGAACTGTAGCTGTTCACTCAGATGTAGATGCTGACTCGATGCATGTGAGATTAGCTGACGAAAGTGTTTGCATAGGATCTCATCAACCACAAAATAGTTATTTAAATATGGCGGCTATAATGTCTGCAGTTGATGTAACAGGTGCTGAAGCAATACATCCGGGATATGGATTTTTATCTGAAAATTATAAATTTGCTGAAATAGTTGAAAAACATAAAATTAAATTTATTGGACCTAAAGCTGAAATAATAAAAAAAATGGGTGATAAAATTCAAGCAAAAATAATTGCTAAAGAAAAAGGTTTGCCAGTTATTGAGGGTTCAGACGGTGGTGTTAAAGATCTAAAGCATGCTCGAGAAATTTGTAAAAAAGTTGGTTATCCAGTTTTAATCAAGGCATCTGGTGGTGGTGGAGGAAAGGGAATGAAAATAGTTGATGAGGAAAGTAAATTGGAAGAATTATATTCATTGGCTCGTTTAGAAGCAAAAAAATATTTTGGAAACGATGAAGTTTATATTGAGAAATATTTTAAAAACCCCAGACACATTGAGGTTCAAGTGCTATCAGGAAAAAATAGAACAGTTCATTTGAATGAGAGAGATTGTAGCGTTCAAAGAAAACATCAAAAATTAATTGAGGAAACTCCAAGTCCAGTTTTAGATAATAAAACAAGATCTGATCTATTGAACAAAACAATAAAAATGGTTGAAGCTATAGGTTATGAGGGTGCTGGAACTGTAGAGTATATTTACGAAAATGGAAAATTTTATTTTTTAGAAATGAATACACGAATTCAAGTTGAACATCCTGTTACAGAAGTACAAACTGGTATTGATATAGTCAAAGAACAAATATGGATAGCGCACTCAGGTCAAACTGCATTAGAACAAGGTGATATAAGTGCAAGGGGACACACTATAGAGTGTAGAATAAATGCTGAGGATCCGTCAAAAAATTTCCAGCCTAGTCCAGGTATAATTTCTGTATGCCACCAACCATCAGGGTTTAGAACTAGAGTTGATGGTTCAATATTCCAAGGTTGTAAAATAACGCCCTATTATGACAGCTTAATATGTAAATTAATATGTAAAGGAAGAAATAGAACAGAAGCAATTCAAAGAACAATGAGATCTTTGAATGAATTTGTTATTGAGGGTGTCACAACAACAATTGATTTACATAAAAGAATTTTAGCTCATGAAAAATTTGTGTCATCTGATTTTGATACTAATTGGCTAGCTAAAGAGAAGTTTTATTAATTGATTATTAAATTGAAAAATAATATTTTAAATGATATTTAATTAAAAATATGGGATACCCAAAAAAACACAGAGGAAGACGTAAAATTGGCTCAAAAAAAAGAAGGGCTCGAAGAAGAAATAAGAAAAGATAAATTGTCTTAAAATGGAATTTATAACTCAAATCAGAAAATTGAGTTTATGGATATTTATTATTCCTTTAGTTGCAGTAAATCTTTGTTTATTTATTTCTGTAAATCATCATATTTTCGAAAACACCTTTTTGACTGTAGATCATATTGGTAGATCAAACCCAGTATTTCCTTACATTGATGGTGGAGTTTCAATAAGTAGAACAGCCAGAACATATCCAGCATATTTAGTTTTCAAACCATCTATGATATTTGCATCATTGTTACTAATTTTATATTGGATTAAAACAAATAAGTTAATAAATACTTTTCAAAATTCAAAAAAAAATAACCTTTTTAAAACATTTGGAATACTATCCGCTATTTTTTTAATAATTCATTCAATTTTTCTAGGGGTAAAGTTTGATTATGATGTTTATAAATTTTTTAGAAGATTTGTTTTGCTTTTTTTTATTATTTTTGAAGTAGTCGCACAATCATTACTCGTTTTTAGATTGTTCAAATTGAAATCATTACTTAAAAATTATTTTAATAATTACGTTCTTATTCTTAAAATTATTTTAGTTACAATTTTAGTTGTAGTTGCTATTTTAAGTCTTCCTATAGTTGTAACGAGTGGAAACGTATACTTTAAACATGCTTTAGAATGGAATTATTTTGTCGGGGTAATCCTATTTTATTTATTTACTTATCTATTTTGGAAAAGAAGTTAGTTAAAAAAACTGCCGTCTACACACCTTTCGGTGCGCAGACTTTAGTTTTGGCTCGTCGTTAATGCGCTACCGCCAAGCCTCCCGTTCCACTATTTTAGCGCTACTCAGCGGAACTTTCTGCCCTTTAAGCTTGAACCTCTCGGTTTTTCCTTAACTGGCCAGTTGAGAGTTGCCTCTCAATTCATTAATCAGAATATTATATTCAGAAAAAAATAGGTATCACTTTTTAGTTGTTTTAATTTACTGTCTGTTAATTGTGTGGATAATTTTTGTTTTCTGTTTTTTCGATCCAACCACCACCAAGAACTCTTTCACCAATACTATCTTTTGAATATATAACACAAGCTTGTCCTGGTGATATTCCTTTTTCATCTTGTAATATATCTACTTCTGCAGAATTGTTTTTTATTGTAACTTTAGCATCAAGTAATTTTCCTGTTGATCTTACTTTAATTAAAACTTTTTTTTCGAAATTTTTAGTATCAGCTAAAAGATTTATATCCCTCAAAAATAACTTTTTAATATTTAAAAAATCCTGCGTTCCAACAACGATAGAATTATTTTTTGCTTTAATATCAATTACGTAAAGTGGATCAGGGTTCGAGATTTTAATACCTTTCCTTTGACCAATGGTGTAATTAATAATTCCATCATGCGTTCCCAATTTTTCACCTTTGATATTAAATATGTCTCCTTTTTGGAATGATTGTGGCCTATATCTCTCAATCACTGAAGCATAGTTACCGTTAGGAACAAAGCATATGTCCTGACTATCTGGTTTTGTTGCAACATTAAGATTTAATTTATTTGCAATATTTCTTGTTTCGGACTTATTGATTAAACCCAACGGAAATCGTAAATAATCTAATTGACTTTGAGTTGTGCTAAAAAGAAAATAACTTTGATCTCGTTCCTTATCTTCTGCTCTATACATTCTGCCTGATCCATTATTCTCATGTCTTAAAACATAATGTCCAGTAATTAATGCATCAGCCTTAAGTTCTTTTGAAAATCTAAATAAATCTCTAAATTTTACTGTTTGGTTACATTGAACGCATGGAATTGGTGTTTCTCCAGCAACATAACTGTTGATAAAAGAGTCTATTACTTCTGTTTTAAATTTCTTTTGATAATAAAGAATTTTGTGTTCAATATTAAGAGTATCGGATACTCTTTTTGCATCAATTATATCTCTACCTGCACAACATTGTCTTCCTGATACAGATGTTTTCGAGTCATCATACAATTTTAATGTTATTCCTGTTACATTATATCCTTGCTCTTTCATTAATCCTGCTACGACTGATGAGTCTACTCCTCCAGACATTGCAACAACAACTTTAGTGTCTTTGGGTGACTTTTTTATACCTAGAGTGTTAATCATAAAATGTTATATAATATAAAAATAAATAATTTTCCATTATGCAATATGAATTAGAGCCTGGTAATTTCGTAATAAACCCCTCTCAAAAAGACTGGGGAACTGGCCAGATACAGTCTATTATTAAGAATAAGGCAACAATTAATTTTGAAAATGTTGGAAAAAAAGTGATTAATTTAAATAATATAAACTTGAAAAAAATTCTATATGAAAAATGAAGAATTAAAAACAATAGCAGAATCTTTAATTGACACAACTGAAAAAGCAGGAAAAAAAACAATTGAATTACATGAAATGGGCTTAAAAATTATAAAAAAACCAGATGATTCTCCTGTTACTAATGGAGACCTTGAAGTTGACAAAATGTTAAAAGAAAAAATTAAAAAATTAACACCTAATATACCAATTATTTCTGAGGAGTCTGTAGATCTGAAAATTAAAAATACTTTAAAAACTTATTGGCTCCTTGATCCAATAGATGGGACAAAAGAATATATATCAGGAAAAGATGTTTATACCTTAAATGCAGGATTAATAATTGATTGTTTACCCTCACTCGGAATAATTGGTGTTCCAAAAAAAAATAGATTGTTTTATTCATATGGGAAAGGCAATTCATATTTGATTGAAAAAAATAAAAAAACAAAATTAAATTGTACAAAAAAAACAACAAAAAATAAAATTTTTGCTCTTACAAATAGAGAAAAACCTTCAGGAGATATTTTAAATAAATTAAATGAATTTGGGGTAAATTCATTTTTAAAAATAAGTAGCTCATACAAATATTGTTTAATTGCTAATGGTGAATATGATTTGTATGTGGATAAGGTAAGAGCGAATGAATGGGATGATGCAGCTGGGCATG
>CACHBR010000013.1 GCA_902578115.1 uncultured Pelagibacteraceae bacterium
TACAAATTCGGGTTTATTTGAGTAATATTTTTCGAATACTTCGAAAATTCTATCCGTTCCTGTTTCATGAGTTTTATTTGTTAAAAAGGACTTGCCACCGTTTTTTTCAATTAACTCAAAAATTTTCTTATCTGGTGTTGCCACCACTACTTCTCCTACACCGGATTTAATAGCTAAATTTAAAACATGCAAAATCATCTCTTTTCCTTTAATAATTTTTAATGGTTTCTCTGGAAGCCTCTTAGCTTGTAAACGTGACGGAATAATAATTACTGTTCTTGACATTTTAAAATTGTGCGGCTCAAGGACGCAATGATGTTAAATTTAGTTAAAGTTTTTTTAATAAACTCATGATATATAATTAGTTAATTATCAAATTTATGAACGGTTTTGAAATAAATAAAATTATAGCTGCAATTATCTTTACAGTACTTGTTGTTTTTGGAATTGATAAAGTAACAGATCTGATTTTTTACGTAGAAAAACCAAAAGAAGCTGCTTATGTCGTTGAAGCTCCAGTTGCAAAAACCGCGGTATCAACGGCAGGGTCTGGTGGTTTAAATATAAAAGATTTTCTGGCTCTTGGAGATATAGAGCATGGAAAAGCGGTTTTTAAAAAATGTTCTGCTTGTCACGTAGTTGCAAAAGGTGGAAAAAATAAAATTGGTCCAGTTTTATATGGTGTTTTAGGTAGAAAATCAGGTGCAATAAGTGATTACAAATATTCTAAAGCGTTAATTGCTCATGGAAAAGTTTGGTCTTACGAAGAAATGAATGGATATCTTTTAAAGCCTGCAGCTCACATTAAAGGTACAAAAATGGCTTTTGCAGGATTGAAAAAAGAAAAAGATAGAGCGTCAGTTATTTTGTATATGAACTCTCTGAGTGATAATCCTCTACCTAAACCTTAATTATTTTAAACACCATTCAATTATACTTTTCTGGGCATGAATTCTATTAAAGGCTTGTAACCAAACTACAGATTGTTTTCCGTCCATTACTTCACTAGTAACCTCTTCGTCTCTACTTGCTGGAAGACAGTGCATAAATATTGCATCTGTTTTTGCTGAGTTCATTAACTTTTTATTAACCTGAAACTTTTTTAAAATTTTCTTTTTTTTCTTTTTGTCACCTTTATCGCTCATAGATATCCATTTATCGGTCATTACGCAGTCAGCTCCTTCAGCAGCCTCGAAAGGATCTTCTGTAATTAAAAGTTTACAATTATTTTTTTTTGCTTCACTTACTATTTTTTTATTTGGCTGATATTTTTTTGGACAAGCAATTTTAAGTTCAAATTTAAACTTAGTTGCTGCCTCAATAAAAGAATTAGATACATTATTTCCGTCTCCTAGCCACGCAATAGTTTTCCCGTTTATATCGCCTTTGGCTTCTTCAAAAGTTAAAATGTCAGCCATTATTTGGCACGGGTGACTTAGATCTGTTAGTCCATTTATAATAGGAATATCTAAATGCTTTTGAAATTCATCAACATCATTATGAGAGTCTGTTCTTATCATCAAAATATCTGCGTATTGAGAAAGAACCTTGGCTGTATCTTTTATGGTTTCATCTCCTTTACCATAATGAATTTCATCTTGGTTTAAAATAATTGATGATCCTCCCAATTGTTTCACAGCAAGATCAAAAGATATTCTGGTTCTAGTAGATGGTTTTCCAAAAAGCATAATCATAGTTTTACCTTTTATCGGTAAATCTACATCGGGTTGAGAATTAGGTATTTTTCCTCTTTCAGATTTTCTTTTTTTAGCACCATCAATAATAGCTCTAAGATCATTTTTTGATAAATCTGAAATATTAATAAAATTTTTCATTTTTAATTGTAATTTTCGCAAACTTTTCTAATTATTTTTACTGCAAGATCTATTTCTTGTTTTTTAACATTTAAAGGAGGCAAAATTCTGACTACATTTTCTCCTGCTCTTATTGTAAGTAATTTGTTTAATTCTAATTTTTTAATAAAGTTTGATTGGTCTTCAAAAAGTTGTAATCCAATCAACAATCCAATGCCTCTTACCTCTTTGATTATATCTGGGTAATCTTCTTTTATTAGGTTTAATTCATTAATAAAATATTTTGATAATTTTTGTACATTTTGTAAAAAACCTTTTTTAAACATTTGATCCATAACGGCATTTCCAACGCTCATTGCTAAAGGATTTCCACCGAAAGTACTTCCATGAGAACCAGCTGTCATCGCGGGAGCCACCTTTTTATTCATTAAAACTGCACCAATTGGAAAACCACCTCCAATACCTTTGGCTATTGGAACAATATCAGGCTTTATTTTAGCATGTTCAAATGCGAAGAATTTACCAGATCTACCTACTCCACATTGAACTTCATCGAGAATTAAAAGTATTTTTTTCTTATTACAGAGTTTTCTTAAACCCTTTAAACACCAATCAGGTATAACTTTTATTCCTGACTCGCCCATCGCAGTTTCACACATTATCGCTGCTGTTTTTTTTGTAATGGCTTTTTCTAAACCTTTGTGATCAGCAAAGTCAAAATGATCAAACCCTGGTACTTTTGGCCCGAACCCCTCAGTCATTTTCTTAGATCCACTTGCAAAAATTGCAGCCAAAGTTCTACCGTGAAAAGAATTCTTTATACAAAGTATTCTATTTTTTTCAGGTTTCCCTTTTGAATAAAAGTATCTTCTTGCAACTTTTACAGCAACTTCAGTGGCTTCAGCACCGCTATTTTGAAAAATAACATAATCTGCAAAAGTTTTTTGTTTTAATCTTCTTGCAAGTTTTTCACCTTCTGGAATTAAAAATGCATTTGAAACATGCCACACTTTTTTCGCTTGTTTATTCATCATTTTAGTTAAATAAGGGTTTGCATGACCCAATGAATTAACCGCAATACCTTGAACAAAATCTAGGTATTTCTTACCATTTGTAGAATAAAGAAAACTTCCCTTACCTCTTTTAAAAGAAATTTTTCTTCTGTTGTAATTTTTAGCTAATGCAGACATTTTAAGACTTTATTTTATACCCTTTTTTATAAAGTAAGTAAGACACGAACCAAAGTAAAATTGATAATCCTACAAGATAGATTGATCCAATAAAAATTGAACCATCTGATTTTTCTAAGAAACCATATCTGAAACCATCGATCATATAGAAAAAGGGATTACATTTACTTATTGTTTGTAATATCTGAGGTAATCTTTCTATTGAATAAAATGTTCCTGACAAGAATGATAAAGGTATAATGATAAAACTAGTTACTGTTGCCATATGATCAAATTTTTCTGCCCACAAACCTGCTATTACGCCAATACAACCAAGTATAATGGATGAAATTAAGGTGAAAAAAATAACGGCATAAATATTTTTAATTTCAATATCTACTAAAAAATAAAATATTATTATTGATATGAAGGCAATCATAAAACTTCTAGTTGCAGATGCTAAAACAACTGCGGTTGTAACTTCACCTGGTGAAAGGGGAGCGTATAAAATATCAACAATGTTTCCTTGAATTTTACCAATCATAAAAGATGAGGAAGAGTGTGAAAACGCTTGTTGTATTACCTGCATTGCAATTAATCCGGGTGCTAAAAAAGTAATAAAAGGATAACCTAAAACGTCTGCTCTTTCGTTACCTATCGCTAGTGCTAAAACTAAGAGAAACAGTAAGGATGAAATTATTGGCGATAAAAGGGTTTGAATCCAAACAATAAGGAATCTTAAAACCTCTTTTTTGTAAAGTGTCCACAACCCAATCCAATTTACAAAGCCAAAAGTTACAGTATTTTTAAGTTTATATTTTTTACTAATTTCAACCATACGTAGTCTTATATCTTCAAAAAATAATTTTTCTGTGAAAAACTTTTTTTACAACCTAATTATTAATTAATTTATTTTAATACTACTAGATTATGTATTAGTTTAGTACTTAGAAACTATATTTAGTTTCTTAGAATATGAGTTGGACACAAGAAAAAGAAGAAAAATTAAGACAATTGTGGGAAAAAGGCCATACAGCAAGCCAAATAGCAGAGATTCTAGGTGATACTACAAGGAACGCTGTTATTGGAAAAGCTCACAGACTTAAACTTGCTGCTAGAGCTCCTAATAAAAAATCAGTAGCTCAGAAAAAAGAAGTTTCTAATGTTCAAAATAGAAACGATAAACAGATCAGTAGAAAATCTAGATTTAAATCAATTCTTTTAGATAAAAACTTTGAACCTGAGAATCCAAAAAAACTTGAAGAATTAGGTGATAATAATTGCAGATGGCCCATAGGTCATCCAGATCAAGAAGGCTTTTATTTCTGCGGTAGATCTCCAATTGAAGGATTTTCTTATTGTAAATTGCACGTGCTTTACGCATTCCAGCCTAAAAATCAAAAAGAGGAGCTCATAGATAAAGAAGATGATGTTCCAGAATTTATTGAGAAAAAAGTTAAAGCTTCTAAGTAATTCCTTAATAAAACCTTAACAATACTTTAATATAACAATCAGGAGACAAAATATGAATAAAATAACTATAAAATATCTTAAATGGACAAGTACGTTTTTAACCTTATTTGGAATATTGGCATTCTATTTAGATTACTATCCTTACAGCATGATACCTCACGGACTTGGTATTATTGGATGGACAGTTGTAGGAACCATAACAAAGGATAAACCGCTACTTACAAACTTTGCATTGCAAATACCTATAATGTTTGCGGGTATAATAAAGTATTCGATATAGATTTATGAGGAATATTTTGTTTGTGTGCACAGGCAATTCAGCAAGAAGTATTCTTGCAGAAGCTTTGATCAATAAAAATTATAGTTTAAAATTTAAAGCTTTTAGCGCAGGTAGCAATCCAACAGGGAAAATAAACCCTAATATAAAAAAATATTTAGAAAAAAAAAATTTCGATATATCAAATTATTCTTCAAAGAATTTTGACCAGTTTTTAAAAAATAAAATAAAAATTCATCAAGTTATAACAGTTTGTAACAATGCCCATAATGAGGTCTGTCCGGTCTGGCCTGAAAAAAAAGATATAATTCATTGGGATATTGAAGACCCAGTTGAAAAAATTAAATCTGCTAGTTCTGATACAGAGATTGAAAAAGTAATTGATGAAACTTATGAAATATTATCTAATAAGATTAAAGAATGGGTCTCAAATGAAGAATAAAATATTTGTTGGTGAATTTATAGGAAGTTGTTTTTTAGTCATGATAATTGTTGGCTCAGGTTTAATGGCTGAAAACTTAAGTAATGACGTTGCTGTGATGTTAATTGCAAACACAATAGCAACAGGAGCAGGTTTATTTGTGCTTATTACAGTATTTGCTGATGTATCAGGAGCTCACTTTAATCCATTTGTAAGTATTGCCATGACAATAACGGGAAAATTAAAAAAGAAACTGCTACCCTACTATATCATTGCTCAATTGATTGGTTGCTTGATTGGTGTTGGTTTAGCCAATTTCTTTTTTGAACATGACATTTATGAATTATCTACTAAATCAAGAGATGGAATTTACATATTCACATCTGAAGTAATAGCAACATTAGGGCTTATAATAATAATTTTTGGCTCTATGAAGTCAGGAAAAATTGCTGTTGCTGCTAGTGTTGGTCTTTATATTACAGCTGGTTACTGGTTTACTTCGTCTACTTCTTTTGCAAATCCAGCTGTTGCGATTGCTAGAACTTTTACAGAATCGTTTACTGGTATTAGTTATTTAAACACTCCTTATTATATCTTAGCTGAACTTGTAGGAATGTTAATTGCTGTATTTATTGTTAAAAAGTTATTTTTAGTGAAAAATTGAAAAATACAAAACTTGCCAATCGGATAAGTTTAATTAAAAAATATTAAAAATTTGTAAACTACAGGTTGTATAAAATTAACTTTTAGATTTATGAATTCTGTGATTAAATTAATCATCTAATAATCTGGAGGTAAAAATGGGAAAAAAACTAAAAAAAAATGAGAAGAAAAAAACAAAAATTTTAAAAGCAATTGATAGACTGAAAAATAAAATTAAGGCCAAAGAAAAAAAATTGTCAAAAGTTAATATTAAAATTGCTGGTTTAGAAAAAAAGGTTGCAGAAAAAAAAGCAAAAAAGCTTGCTAAGAAAAATGCAGAGAAGTCTCCTGCATCTATAAATAATTAATATCAAAAAATTGTCTTTCTCCCTTCTCTTAAATAAGAGGGAGAAAGTAGTGAATTAACAAGATTTAACGGGGATAATAACGATTTAAACATCAAATTTTGTTAAGACTTCTTTTAAAGAAACTAAGTAACAAAATTTTTTAATTATTATTAAAGTTTTATGAATTTAAACATTATATCTTATAAAGAGATATATATTTGATTTATAATGAAATACGCTCGATAAATTTTACCGAGCGTATTTTGAGGGAAACGTAATAAATTAATTAAAATAAATATTAAGGAAGTCTCATAATTAATTAATAATATAGAAATGCTAAAAAAATATTTAAATTAAGTTAAAGATTTATTAATTTTCAAGAATAAATGATATTAGAGTCGACATTCATCTCTCTTGCCAGGTTTTTAAGTCTTTTAGTTACTTGTTTTGAGACTATATCACTATGATTGTTAGGTATTTTCAAAAAAATAGTCTTATTTCGTTTATAAATTTTAAATTCATCTAACAACAACGAAGACATGCTAGTAAGTGACTCTGCTAATCTTAAAGCAGATCCCACTTGCTTTGAGGATAAAATCTCGTTGTTATTTAATAAGGATAGAAACTCATAATCCGGGTTATATTTTAAGCCACAATGTCTCCAAAAACTTGCTGATGCAACTTTTACCCTATCTTTATGATTTAGTTTTAGTAATGGAGTATTTAATACTTCCATAAAAACTAACTCTGCTTTTTGAAAAGCGCCTAGGCCCCAATCCATTTTACTTAAGATACAAGCCAAAGTTAGTAATCTTCGATTAAAATATTCGTTGTCTTCAAATAATGGTGAAATAAAATTAAAATATTTCTCAAAACTCTTTCCATAGTCCCCTTTTTTAAATGATATACCATCAGTTTTTAATTTGAAAATTTCATCCTCGCTCACTCCTTGGTTTATAATTGTATTCATATGCCCCTCTCTCAGTCCACTGATTGAGCAAATAACTTTTGAGGGGCTTGCTGCTTCAATTATTTCGTTAAGTATTATAGAGCTAAAAGGTAAATAGGGGGTTCTAGATTTAGTAATATATTCCAGTGATTTCAAAGATGATTTATTAAATTTTGAAATCCTATTTAAGTAATTAACTGCTACATCTTTTGAGAGTTTGTATTGATGTAAAATATGTAATGGGTGTTTTTCTTTAAAGAGATGATATTTAAATAATGATCTCCAAGTCCCTCCTACCAAATAAATATTTTTAAATTTCTTTTTAGAAAGCCATTTTTCATCTCTTAAAAGTTTTCTAACATATTTTCCCAAACTTTTTTTTTTTATAATAGGATTATTTTTAAGTCTTAATACTCCAAGAGGTAAAGAGGTTGTTTCAATAATTTGATTTTTAGAAACCCTGGCAAGTTCTAAACTTCCACCTCCTAAATCCGCAACTAGTCCATCTACTTCATCAAATCCTATTATTACACCGTTTGCTGATGTTCTTGCTTCTTCCTCGCCAGATAATACTAGTGGTTTTTTATTAAATATTTTTTCAATTTCTCTTAAAAATTCACTTGCATCAGTGGCCTCTCTAAAAGCTGCTGTAGCAATAATTTCTAAATCTTGAACGTCTGAAATATCTAAAATTTCTTTAAATCTATTTAAAACTTTTAAAGAACTTTTAATTCCATCAGGATTTAATTTTTTAGATTTATCTAAATTTTTTCCAAGTTTGCAGACTGCTTTTTCATTAAAAACTGGAATTGGAGAAATTTTAAAATTGTCATATATGAGCATTCTTACTGAGTTTGATCCAAGATCTATTATGGCTTGTTTAGACTTTTTATTAGACTGAAATTTAAAAAGATTTTTAAATTCTGGTTTCATTTCACCAATCTTAAATTTTGAGGTTTAGCTTTTAAAAGTGACTTACCACGACCTGATAAACTTGGGTTTTCCATAAAATAGGTATGTGCTGAAAAGCCTTTTTCTTGTTCTTTATGATAGTTTCCTAAGCTATCTAAATACCATGTTTCTGATTTATCTTTAAAGTTGGCTAACATAATTTGATCTAAAATTTGCTCATGCACAGTATTGTTTTCTATTGGAATTATAATTTCAATTCTTCTATCTAAATTTCTAGGCATTAAATCTGCAGATGAAATATATACCTGATTCTCTCTAGAGGGCATAGAACTACCATTTGCAAAACAATAAATTCTTGAGTGTTCTAAAAATCTGCCAATAAGGCTTTTTACTTTTATATTTTCAGATTGAGCTTTAATTCCAGGTCTTAAGCAACATACGCCTCTTACTGATAAATTTATTTTAACGCCTGCGTTTGAAGCTTCGTAAAATTTCTTAATAATTCCAGGGTCTACAAGAGAATTCATTTTTGCCCATATTTCTGCAGGTCTTCCTTTATTTGCATTTGCAATTTCATTTTCAATTTTTTTTTCAAAGAAATTCCTACTATTTATTGGTGACATAAAGATTTTATTTAATTTTTTTGGTTTTGCATAACCAGTTACATAATTGAAAAATTTTTCAACATCTTTGGCCAGGTCTTGATTAGAGCTAAACAGTGATAAGTCAGTATAAATTTTTGCATTAATTGGATGATAGTTTCCTGTACCCAAGTGAACATAGCTTCGCGTTTTAGTTCCCTCTTTTCTTAAAACTAAACTTGCCTTTGCATGCGTTTTGTATTTTGCGAATCCATAAACAATTTGAACGCCAGCTTTCTCTAGTTTCCTAGATAATTCAATATTAGCTTCCTCATCAAATCGAGCTTTTATTTCTACTACAGCTGTTACAACTTTTCCGTTTTCTGCTGCTCTACTAAGTGCTTTTACAATAGGAGAGTCAGGAGTGGTTCGATACAAAGTTTGTTTGATACCGATAACTTTGGGATCTTTTGCTGCAGCTTCTAAAAATTGAATTACTACATCAAATGTTTCAAAAGGGTGGTGTACAACAAAATCTTTGCTTCTTATAGCTGAAAAAAATTTATTATCAAATTCTTTCAATCTTTCAACTTCTCTAGGATTAAATTTTTTAAATCTCAGCTTTGGATCTTTCTTTTTACAAATTTCATCTATATCTTGTATTCCAACCAATCCTTCAACCTCATAAATTTGATCTTCATCCATTTTAAATTTTTTTGAAATAAAATTTAAAAGTTTTTTGTTTGAATTAGTGAGTACTTCGAGTTTAACTACGTTTCCCCTTCTTCTTTTCTTAATTGCTTTTTCAAAATATCTCACAAGATCAGCAGCTTCATCATCTATTTCAATTTCGCTGTCTCTAATTATTTTAAACTGCAAACTTGCCTCGATATTATGGTCTGGAAATATTTCATTAGCAAATTTACAAATTACGTCATCAATTGTGACAAATTCATTTATTGTTTCAGAATTGTTTAGAGATACAAATTTTGGAAGTGCTCTTGGTATAACTATAATTGCATTTAGTTCTCTTTTTTTTTTTATTCTAGTCATTCTTAGTAAAATTGCTTGGCCTTTATTTGGTATAAAAGGAAAGGGATGTGATGGGTCAATGGCAGTAGGTGTTATTATAGGATAAATTGTTTCCTGAAAATATTCTCTTAGATACATAAGATCCTTCTTATTTAGTTCTGATATTTTTCGAATGAAAATTTTTTCTTTCGATAGCTCTTTTTTCAACTCTAGGAATGCTTCGTTTTGCTTCTTTAATAGATCTTTAGTTTTTAATACGACCCTATTCAATTGATCCTCTGCAGTTAATCCATCTGCACTTAATTCGTCAAAACCATCTTTAATTTGATTAAAAAGTCCAGCGACTCTTACCATAAAAAATTCATCTAAATTTGTACCTGCGATTGATAAAAATTTTACTCTTTCGAATAGAGGATTTGCTTCATCTTTTGACTCTTCTAAAACACGATCATTAAACTGAAGCCAAGATAATTCTCTGTTTATGAGTTGATTGCTAATATTAGATTTTTCTGAAAATAATGCTTTCGACATATATAAATGTTAAATTAAAAATATGTTTAAATTATATGCGATGAGACACGCTAAATCTAGTTGGGATTTTCCAGATTTAGAAGATCATGACAGGCCATTGAATAAAAGGGGGGTAAATTCAGCAAAATTAATTTGTGAATTTTTTATTAAAAATAAGTTAAAATTTGATTTAGTTTATTGCTCATCCTCTAAAAGGACAATACAAACATTAAATATATTGTCAGAAAAAATAAGTTTTAAAAAAATTATTAAAAAAAAAGCACTTTATCATGCTAGTGAGGATGAAATTATTCATATCTTAAAACAAACAGGTGATAATTATAAAACTTTACTTTTAATTAATCATGAACCTTCAATGAGTGAACTAATAAATCGAATTTGTCTTAAAGAAAATTCTGATCAATTTGAAAATTTAAAAAGAAAATTTCCTACTGCAGCCGTTGCTGAAGTAAACTTTAATTTCAATGATTGGGAGAAGTTATCAAAAGTTAAAGGAAAATTAATATCATTTACAAAACCAAAAGATCTTCAACCATCTAAGGAATAACCGGCAGATCTTACTGTTCTGATAAGATCTTTCTTGCCATCAATATTTATTGCTTTTCTTAGTCTTCTTATATGAACATCTATAGTTCTGGACTCCACATAAATATCATCTCCCCATACGGAATTTAAAAGTTGCTCACGCGAATATACTCTTTTTGGATTTTTAATTAAAAAATCAATTATTTTAAATTCTGTAGGACCAACTATAACTTGCTTATCTGCTCTATAAACTCTTCGTTGAACTCTATCTACTTTTAGATCCTCAAATACTACAACATCAGCAGCAACACTTGGTTTAGATCTCTTTAATAAAGCGTTAACTCTTGCAATAAGTTCTTTTTGGCTGAATGGCTTAGTTACGTAGTCATCAGCTCCTGTTTCAAATCCTTTTAGTTTGTCTTCTTCTTCACCTTTGGCTGTTAACATAATGATTGGGATATTTTTGTGAAGATTGCTTCTTTTCAAATTTTTACAGACTTCAACACCTGAAATATCCGGCAACATCCAATCTAATAAAATTAAATCAGGATTTTTCTCCTTTATATTTCTAATAGCTTCTTCTCCATTGACTGCATAATCAACTTTGTGACCCTCTTTTTCTAAATTGTATTTAAGCAAAGTTACGATGGGCATTTCATCTTCGACAATGAATAAATTTGCCCTCATTATCCTTTTGGTCGGTCTCCCTCTAAATAATCTCCTGTAATCAGAAAATAAACTTGCTCTGCAATATTAGTTGCATGATCTCCAATCCTCTCAATATTTTTAAGCATGAAAAGTAGTTGGGTTACTTTTTGTATATCTTTTTTATTTTTTTCTA
>CACHBR010000014.1 GCA_902578115.1 uncultured Pelagibacteraceae bacterium
GTTACAGAACCTTTTTCCCGTAGGTTCAGGACCATCATCAAATAAATGCCCATGATGACCACCACATTTTTTACAGTGATATTCTGTTCTTTCATATCCAATGTGAGTATCTGTTTTGGTTTCAAAAACATCTGGCAGAGAAGAGAAAAAAGATGGCCAACCAGAGCCACTTTCGTACTTCATTGTTGAACTAAAAAGTTTAACTCCGCACCCAGCACAATGATAATCGCCTTCTCTTTTTTCCTGATTTAAGTGACTAGATCCAGGAGCTTCTGTACCTTCTTCTTTTAAAATATAATTTTGCTCAGGAGTTAAATCGCTATTCCATTTGTTGCTCATTACTACACATTATATCATTTTTGGTGTGTTAAAAATGGAGCAAATTGTTATTGACTTTGTTATGTTAAATCTAATATAATTTCAGAATTAGCGCTGATTTAAGACAAATTGCGAGCGCTTTAAAAAATCCGCTAAAGCGTTTAATCTTTCGAGACCACCGCTTTAGTCGGTGGTTTTTTTTTGAAATAGTCTCAAATTAAAACCAGGCATTTGAACTGTATTGTACGCCTGACATTTCGTCGAAGTACTAAAAAAGGAGAAAAAAAATGGGAAATAAAATAAAAAATCCAGAAACTATAGGTTTGCATGGAGGAGAATATAGAAGTGATCCAGCTACTACATCAGTAGCGGTTCCAATATATCAAACAACTTCATATCAATTTAAGGATACAAAAACGGCAGCAAACTTGTTTGGATTGAAAGAGTTTGGAAATATTTATACGAGAATAAATAATCCAACTTGTGATATTCTAGAAAAAAGAGTTGCAGCACTTGAAGGTGGATTAGCTGCAGTAGCGGTTGGTTCAGGCCAAGCTGCTTCTGCATTCTGCGTTCAAAATGTCTGTCAGGCTGGAGATAATATTGTCTCTTCAACTGACTTATATGGTGGAACAGTAAACCTTTTTAAAAATACTTTGCGTATGCAAGGTATTGAAGTTAGATTTGCTGACCCTAAAGATCCTAAAAATTTTGAAAAACTAACAGATGAGAAAACAAGAGCTTACTACGGTGAGTCTTGTCCAAATCCTTCTCTTAGAATTTTTCCAATTAAGGAAGTTGCAGATATTGGGAGAAAGCACGGTATACCATTAATCATTGATAATACCGCAGCTCCAGTTATTTGCAGACCATTAGAACATGGCGCAGCAATTGTGATGCACTCTCTAACAAAATATATTGGAGGTCATGGAACGACAATTGGTGGAATTATTGTTGATGGAGGAAACTTTGACTGGGCAGCGAACCCTAAGAGGCAACCTTTGTTTAATGAACCAGACCCAAGTTATAATGGAGCAATCTGGGGAAGAGATGTTCCAAAAATGACAGGAGCAAATGTTGCGTTTGCAATACGAGCTCGTGTTGTTTTGCTAAGAGATCTTGGAGCACCATTATCACCGTTCAACGCTTTCCAAATAATCCAAGGATTAGAAACTGTGGCTATAAGAATGAAGCAACACTGCGCTAACGCAGAAAAAATTGTTAAATTTTTAGAGACGCAAAAGAAAGTTAAGAATGTGATTTATCCAACAAATCACCAAGGTGAAATAAGAGATAGAGCAAAAAGATATATGAAGGGTGGTTATGGTTCTTTAGTTGGAATGGACTTAGGTAGTTTAGAGGCTGGGTCGAAATTCATAGACAACCTTAAACTTCTATATCACGTTGCTAACATTGGAGATGCGAGAAGTTTAGCTATACATCCTGCATCTACTACTCACGGTCAGCTTAATGAAAAACAATTAGCTGAAGCTGGGGTTACACCTGGATATGTAAGACTTTCTATCGGTATTGAACATCCTGATGATATTATTGCCGATATCGAACAAGCATTAGCAGCATAAAAAAATTCTTTTTAGTACGTCAAGTAGCACACTTGACGTACTAATTGTATAATTTACAAACATATTATGATCAAAGTTCTAAAACTGTTTGTAATTGTTTTTTTTCTTAATCAGAACTCAGTAAAAGCAGATTTTGTTAAGCCAAATAGTAAGATCAAGCCTGATGAGGTAATAAAAATTCAGTTAAAAAGTTTAATGAAAAATGATGCCCCTTCAAAAGATAATGGGATTAAACAAACATGGGAGTTTGCTCATCCAAGTAATCAAAGATTTACTGGTCCATTGGATAATTTTACTAAAATGATAAAGGGTGACTCTTATAAAATGTTAATTGGTCATATTGGTCATGAAATTTCTGAAATTGATAATGACAATAAAAGAGCCTTGTATGAGGTAATTATCTTGGGGCCGGATAAAAAATACTTCAAATTTAGATGGCAGGTTGAAAAGTTTTTAGAAGATGGTCCGTTGAAAAATTGTTGGCTAACTACGGTGGTTTCTCAGCCAATTCCAATGGGATCTTCAACCTAAATTAACTAGATGAAATCAATATTTTTTGATAATTTTAAATAGTGAAAAAAAAATACTCCATATATAGCTTAGTAAAAAATTCACTTTCTGATAATCAAAATTGGAAAAAAATGTGGCGTAATCCAGAGCCTAGAAAATTCTATGACGTAATTATTGTTGGTGGTGGGGGACACGGTCTTGGTACAGCTTATTATCTTGCAAAAGAACATGGTCTAAAAAATATTGCTGTTATTGAAAAAGGTTGGCTTGGTGGAGGTAATACTGGTCGTAACACAACAATTATAAGATCAAATTATCTTTGGGATGAAAGTGCACATTTATATGAACATTCATTGAAACTTTGGGAAAATTTATCTTCAGAATTAAATTATAACATTATGTTCAGCCAAAGAGGTGTTTTAAATCTTGCTCACAATGAACATGATGTTAAGGAAATTAGAAGAAGAGTAAGTGCAAATAAATTAAATGGTATCGACTCTGAATGGGTTGACCCTCATCAAATAAAAAAATTAGTACCGATTATGAATACTGAAAATTGTAGATACCCTGTCTTAGGGGCTTCTTATCAACCACGAGCTGGTGTTGCACGTCACGATGCAGTTGCTTGGGGCTATGCGATGAGAGCGGATGAATTAGGAGTGGACATAATACAAAATTGTGAAGTTAAAAAAATAAGAACAGCTAAAGGAAAAGTGCAAGGGGTTGAAACATCTAAAGGTTTTATTAGATCAAATAGAGTTGGCGTAGTTGCTTCTGGTCACACAAGTGTTTTAGCAGCAACTGCCGGAATTAAATTACCTCTTCAAAGTAAAGCTCTGCAAGCATTAGTGTCTGAACCTATTAAGCCTGTGATCAATACAGTTGTTATGTCGAACGCTGTGCACGCTTATGTAAGTCAATCTGATAAAGGTGAACTTGTTATTGGTGCAGGAACTGATGGATACAATTCTTATACACAAAGAGGTGGGTATAATATTATTGAAGATACGATCAGAGCAATAGTTGAGCTCTATCCGATCTTTGGAAAAATGAAAATGCTCAGACAATGGGGTGGCATTGTAGATATAACTCCAGATGCAAGTCCAATACTTAGTAAATGTGAGGTAGAAGGATTGTATTTTAATTGTGGATGGGGAACAGGCGGTTTTAAAGCAACACCAGGAAGTGCAAATGTTTTTGCACATACAATAGCAAAAAATAAAGCTCATAAGATTAATGCGCCATTTAGTGTAGATCGATTTGTAAGTGGTCGATTAGTTGATGAGCACGGAGCTGCAGCTGTAGCACACTAAATGTTTACTATAAGATGCCCTTATTGTGGAGAAAGAGATCAATCTGAATTCTCTAATGGTGGTGAGGCTCACGTAGCAAGACCGAAAGATCCTGAACAAATAAGTGATAGAGAATGGTCTGAATATGTTTTTATCCGAGCAAATCCAAAAGGAATTTATTACGAACGTTGGGTTCACACTCACGGATGCAAAAAATGGTTTAATGCAGTTAGAAACACTTCAACGGATGAAATATTAAAAGTTTATAAAATGGGAGAGGCCCCTCCTCCATTAAAAGAATTTAAAAATACTATAAAAACACCATCTGGAGAACCAGATGTTGGATCAGGTAATTTTTCGGTGAAAAAACCATGAAAAAAATTATAACTCTTTTTTTAATCACATTTTTTTTCTCTTTATTCACTGGAAATACAAACGCAGAAAAATCTAATAAAGTAGAAACTATTAAAGTCACGAGCGATGAAGTTTCTGATCAATTAAAAAAGCTTTTGGACCTTTATAAAGATGGCGTAATCACTGGATATGAATATGAAAGGGAAAAAAAGAAATTACTTAAGTAGAAAATATGACTGAGAGTAAAATATATTTTAAATTTGATGGAAAAAAATATGCTGGTAATCAGGGAGATACTATTGCTGCTGCTTTATTAAGAAATAACGTAAGATTAATTGGGCGAAGTTTTAAATATCATAGACCAAGAGGTATTTATACATGTGGAATTGAAGAGCCTAATGCATTAGTTCAAATTATAAACGAACATAATGAACCTAACGTAAGAGCAACAGTAAAAAAAATCTATGAAGGAATGATTGTTAAAAGCCAAAACCGTTGGCCTTCATTAAAAACAGATTTAGGATCAATAAATAATATTTTATCACCAATATTTTCTGCAGGTTTTTATTATAAAACATTTATGGGACCTAAAGGATTTTGGAAAAATGTATATGAGCCTTTAATTAGAAGAACAGCTGGATTAGGAAAGCCCCCAAAAGAATTTAAATCAAAAAGTATCCATCAACATCATAACATCGACGTTATTATCGTTGGTGGTGGTTTGAGCGGGCTTCTTGCAGCCAGAAAATTTGCAGGTACAAATTATGATGTATTATTAGTTGAAAGAGAAGATACTTTGGGCGGTGTTTTAAAAAATGCTGATAAAATAAAATTTATCAATGATCAACCAGCAGATGAATGGTTAGAAAAAACTGAAAGATTAATTAGGAACTCAAATAATATCAAAATATTAAAAAATACTTTAGTCACCACATATAATTTCAGTGATCATCTGATTGCACTAGAGGATAAAAATGTTGGAAAGCCTCAAGATAACGAAAAACCAGAATTTGTTTTACACAAAATTAGAACTAATCACACAATTTTAGCTAACGGACATATCGAAAGATTTATTACATTTAGAAATAACGATTTACCGGGGGTGATGCTTGCGGCATCTTTTGAAAAGTATTTAAATAGATACGGTGTAGTTCCTGATGAAAGCCCTGTTATTTTTACAAATAATTCATCAACCTTTAGTCTATTAAAATCTCTTACAGATCTAGGTCACAAGCCAAAAGCTTATGTTGATATTAGAGATCAAAAAAATATTGAAAAAGAAACAGTAGACCTTCTAGAAAAATTCAATATTCCTTTCTACCCAAAATCTGAAATTGAAGGTTGTGAGGGACAAAAAGAAGTTAAAAAAGTTTCTATAAGAACAAAAAAAAATCAAATTAGTAAAATCAAAACATCAATGCTGTGTGTGTCAGGTGGTTTTAATCCAGATATTCATTTGTTTACTCAATCTAAAGGTCTTTTAAAATGGGACGAGACACTTTTAACTTTTAAACCAGATAGAATTTTCCAAAAGACCATTACTCTAGGATCTGTAAGCGGTAACTTTAGCTACGAAAAACTTTTGGTAGAAGTTGAAAAAAAATTAAGTAAATTTGAAGGTCTAAATGAACTCGAAGTAAAGTTTGAACTTAACGGGCCCGAAAAATTTCAAATTAAAGAGCTTTGGGAAACTAAACACGAAAAAAAGTCACTATGGTCTAAATCATTTATCGATCTTCAAAACGATGTAACTACAAAAGACTTAAGACAAGCAGTTAATGAAGGCTTTAATAGAATTGAACATTTAAAAAGATTTACAACAAATAGCATGGGAACTGATCAAGGAAAAATTAGTAGTATTAATGCGCTTGGAATTGTCTCGAAAATATTAAAGAAAGATATTTCTGAAGTTGGAACAACAACTTATAGACCTCCTTATAGTCCCGTTAATTTTTCTGCTATAGCTGGAAGAAGTACATATGAATTTTATGATCCTGAGAGAAAAACACCATTACATTCTTGGCATATAAGACAAAAAGCTGTTTTTGAAAATGTTGGACAGTGGAAAAGACCTTGGTACTTCAAAAAATCTGAAGATGAAACTATGCATCAAGCTGTTCAGAGAGAAGCTGAACAAGTTAGAAAAACGGCTGGGATTTTAGATGGATCTACACTTGGTAAAATTGAAATCAAAGGTAAGGATGCTCTAACTTTTGTAAATCTAATGTACACAAATAGTTTTACAAAAATGAAACCTAAAACAGGAAGATACGCTCTTATGTTGGGAGAAGATGGAATGGTTAAAGATGATGGAATTGTTTGTAAGATAAATGATCAACATTTTATCGTCACAACAACAACCGGTAATGCTGCGAGTGTTTTAGCTCACATGGAAGAATACGCACAAACCGAGTGGCCGAATTTAAATGTGTATATGAATTCAATTACAGAGCAATTTGCAACCTTTAACCTTAGCGGACCAAAATCAAGAGTAATAATGAGTAGAGTTTTTAATGATATTGATTTTTCGAATGACAAGTTTCCGTTCATGAGTTTTGATAATTTCAAATATTTAGATACAGAAATTAGAATTTTACGTGCTAGTTTTACAGGAGAATTAGGATATGAAATCTACGTTCCACCAAGTCATGCTTTAAAACTTTGGCAGAAAATTTTTATATATAGTAGAGATTTTGATTTAGTTCCTTATGGAACAGAGACTATGCATCTTTTAAGAGCTGAGAAAGGTTACATAATTGTAGGTCAGGATACAGATGGAACCGTAACTCCACTTGATCTGAATTTGAATTGGATGATTGGTAAAAAGAAAAAGGACTTTATCGGTAAAAGATCTTTAACCAGAACTGATATTATAAGAGAAACTAGAAAACAACTTGTTGGACTTGTTCCTGTTGATAAAACTTTAGGAATTGAAGAAGGTCAGCATGTTATCGAACAAAAAGATTTATCCTTACCAATTAAAGACCCTATAGATATGCTTGGTCATGTAACATCAAGTTATTTTAGTCCAAATTTAAATCACTCAGTTGCTATGGCTCTCATAAGAGGCGGTAAAAGAAAAATTGGTAGCCGTCTTTTTGTTTCAACAGAAAATTTAAATACTATTGCGGTTGAAGTAGTAGAACCTAATTTTATTGATCCTAAAAACGAAAGGATGATTTTATGACAACCTTAACCTACAAAGACGGTATTGAAATAAACCAAGTATCGCGTCAGCAAATTACTTTAAGAGGTAAAGGTGATGGAGCATTTGCATTTGCTGTTAATAAAGAAATCTCTCTTCTACCACCTTCTGATAACTTAAGGATGGTTAATAACGATCGTTATATTTTTGCCAAACAATCTTTTGATCAATGGGTGTTAATCGCAAAAAATAAAGAAGATGATCAAGAAATAATTAGAATAGTTTCCGAAATGAATAAAAATAATGAAATATTAGCTTCTAATTACTCTGAAGGTCAATCTTATTTTGAAATCGGCGGTAAAGATAAAGACCACTATTTAAATAAATTAACCCACTTTGATTTTAGAGATAAAAAGTTTCCTTTCTCAACAATGGTACAAACTTTAGTAGCCAGAATTGATTGCTGTATATATAAATTGGAAGATAAATATTTAATAACTTGTGGTAAATCTTTTGAAGATTATTTAAGAGACCGCTTGTTAGACTCGGTTAATTTATAATGATAATTAAAGATATTTGAAATTGAATAATTACGAAAATTTACTGAGTATCGTTATTCCTGCATATAATGCTAAAAAGACATTGTCTAAATGTATTGGGAGTCTAATAAATAAAAAATTAGATTGGATTGAAATTATTATAATTGACGATAATTCTAACGATCAAAGTTATCTTATTTATGAAAAATATAGAAAAATTTTTGGACACAAAAAATTTAAAATTTTTTATTCAAAAGAAAATAATGGCCCAGGCTATTGCAGAAATATAGGTATAAAAAAAGCATCTGGACAATTTATAGCCTTTTTAGATAGTGATGATTATTTTTTAAATAAATCGTTATCAAAACTTAAAAGAATTTTATTAAATTTTAAACCAGATATTTTAATTAATAATCATTTGAGGAATAAAAAACCATTCTCAAATATTTTTCAGTTTAATTGTTTTAAGAAAAAATTTTATAAAAAAAACGAATTTTTTAAAATATTT
>CACHBR010000015.1 GCA_902578115.1 uncultured Pelagibacteraceae bacterium
TTTCTAAATTTAACAGTTTAGTTTAATTAAATAATAATATATAAAACTTATGTTTGGTGAGGTGGGTGAGCTGGTTTAAACCAGGAGTTTGCTAAACTTCCGTAGGTGTAACAATCTACCGCGAGTTCGAATCTCGCCCTCACCGCCATTTAATTAAAAAACTTTTCTAACTTTACTGGTTTTTGACTAAGCATGTATTTGTATACATTCATATTTTCCAATACTCTCTGAACATAATTTCTTGTCTCTTCAAATTTTATTAGCTCTACCCAATTAACATAATCTATTTTATTTTTGCTTGGATCACCATTTAACCTTCGCCATTGTCTTACTCTTTTGGGTCCTGCATTATATGCAGCTATAGCAAATGGATATACCTCTGCATAATCATTTAATAGAGAATTAAAATAATAAGTTCCAAGATTAATATTATATTCAGGATCAGAGGTTAATTTTTTTTTACTATAAGTCACATCCATTTGCTTAGCTACTAGCTTTGCCGTATATGTCATTAATTGCATCATACCTTTTGCACCTGCATAACTATTTGCTTTTGGATCAAACTCACTCTCCTGTCTTGTAATTGCCAAAATTATTTCTTGTGATGGCATTGATTTTCCCTTAAGAATTCTCGGAGTCTTAATAATTGGATAGTTAAATTTATTATAAAATCTTTGTTCATAGGATGCTTTTTTAGATACTTGAATGGAATAGTCATATCTTCCAACATTTGTAGCAAGTTTTGCAGCAAGAACTTCGCTTCCTTTATCTATATTTAATTCAGCAAGATGTTTTATTATATCTTTGCTATATTTAGTTTTATTAAGCTCATGTAAAAGAATTACATGTTTAGTAAGTGGGTTCTCATTAAATTCTTTTTCAAATTCTTTAGAGTATTTAGAGTCATCGACTAATTCAAAGTCCTCGAAAGGTTTAATTTTTTGAAAAGATAACTGTCCGTAATAAGTTGTTAAAAATTTTGAGCCTTCTTCATAAAATTTTGTAGCTAATTTTTCGTTTCCAATTTTTTCATATGTTTTCCCAATCCAGTATGCTCCTCTAGCTAAACTAATTGGGTATCCCACATTGTCATAAAAACTTTTAAAATGTTGAAGAGCTATATATGGATCATTTAAAAAACTTAAAGATATCCATCCAGACATCCATTCCGCTTCAGCATATTCTGGTCCTTCACTCATAGAATGGTTTTTTGCAACCTCGTATGCCTCTTGATATCTTTTTTTATAAATTAAAGACCTTGAAATTATAGATCTCTCTTTCCACCATAATTCAGGTTTTATCAAAGCTGTTTTATTATTAGGAATTTTATTTATGATTTCTAAAGAAGAGTCTAACCTTCCTCTTCTTCTCCTCCATTTTAATCTGTCATAATTTAATCCCATATCATTTTTAAACCTTGCTGGAACATCAGCTATGGCTTTATCAACGCCATAAGAACTGCTCATTACAATTTGTCTTGCATTATAAAGTGCTCTGTGATCTTGCGGTAAATACCTTAAAATTCTTTTTAAATCCCACCTTTTGTATTCCCATGCCATATACTCAGCTCTTTTAATGTGATCAGACGAGTTTAAAATATTTTTATATTTTTTATTAAGATACCTTAGATCTTTAGAACTTAAAGATGCTGTTATCCATCCTTCTTTAATCAACTCAGACCCTTCAGAAATATTTCCTTTTAATATGTACGCTTCTCCTAATTTAATTTTACCAAAACCGCTAAGTGGAGGATTTGATACAAACCAACCAATGACTGTATTAGGGCTAGTGGTTTTTAAATTTATTTTATGTTCAGCAAGATATTTTAACCTGTTTATCCTTGGGTAATTTGGGTTCTTGTCAATAAAGTTTATATATTCATCAAAACTTGACTTATTTGTTTTTTCTTTAAGGTAAATCCAAGTAACTAAATTTCTAAAATCTTTATTTTTAACTCTCTTGGAAAGAGCAAATGCAGTACTCCATTTTTTTTGAGTTATGTTATCAAATATTTGTTTTGCATAATCATAATCTTTTTTTGATAAAATATTTGAACTTTCAGCAACTTTTACAATTTTCTTTTGATATGTTACAGGTTTTTTTGCTGGTAAAATAAATTCATTACTTACTGTTTCTGAAATTATTTTTTCCTTTTCTAATACAACAACTTTTTCGTTTTCTTTACTTTTTTTGGGTATTTCAATATTCTTAATTTTTTGTTCAGCTAATTTATTTCTGTTGTTAGTGATTTGAGGCTTTTCTTTCGGTAATAATTGTTTCTTAACTAAAGTTTTATTTATTTTAATATTTGGTTTTTTTTTAGGTAATATCACACTAATCTTTTTTTCATTTTTTACTGTCAATATTTTAGGTTTAGATTTAGGAAGAAGTTTTAAATTAGTATCAGATAGAGCAGGTAAATATGACAAACTGAACAATAAAAAAACTAGACTAATTAAATGTTTAAGCATAAAGTTACGAGAATTTAGTTTAATACTATATAAATAAATATGTTTAAAGGTTCAATCGTAGCTTTAATTACACCATTTAAAAACAATGTTTTAGATCAAGATAAATACGCGTCTTTAATACATCATCATATTAAAAATGGGACAAATGGAGTTGTTCCAGCTGGCACAACTGGTGAGTCGCCTACACTTGATCACGAAGAGCATAAAAAAGTTATCGAAATAGCAGTTAAAGAAACTAATGGTAAAATTCCTGTAATTGCAGGCACAGGATCAAACTCAACATCTGAAGCAATCGAACTTTCTATACACGCTGAAAAAACAGGAGCAAACGCTCTTTTAATTGTAACACCATATTATAACAAACCAACACAAGAAGGTTTATATCAACACTACAAAGCTATTAATGACAAAGTTGGAATTCCAATAATTATTTATAATATCCCTCCAAGATCAGTAGTAGATATGTCAGTAGATACAATGGCAAGACTCTTTGAACTAAAAAATATAGCAGGCGTTAAAGATGCAACTGCGGATTTAAATAGAGTTGATAAACAATTAAAAAAAATGGGACCTGAATTCATTCAGCTTTCTGGAGAAGATGGAACGGCTCTAGAATTTAATTTAAGAGGGGGAGTTGGATGTATAAGCGTGACAGCAAATGTTGCGCCAAAACTTTGTTCAGATTTTCAAAATGCTTCTTTGAGTAAAAATAATAGCAATTTGATTGCAAAGGCAAAAGAAATCAATAAAAAGTTAATGCCATTACATAAATCATTATTTATTGAGAGTAATCCTAGTCCTGTAAAATATGCAGCAAGTTTATTAAACCTATCTTCAGAGGAAGTTAGATTACCTTTGGTAAAAATCACAGAGAAAACGAAAAAAGAAGTACAAAAGGCACTTAAAATTGCAGAACTTCTTTAATGAAAGATAGGAAAAATACTGGAATCAAAATTGTTTGCAATAATAGAAAAGCAAGTTTTAATTATTTTTTTCATGAATTTTTTGAAGCAGGTATAGTTCTAAAAGGGTCTGAAGTTAAGGCATTAAGAGACGGAAAAGCAAATATAACCGACGCATATGCAAACGATAGCAACGGCGAGATTTATTTGATTAATTCCCATATACCACTTTATAAAGAGTCAAGTTATAACAACCATAATCCAAGAGATATGAGGAAGCTTCTACTCAACAAAAAAGAGATAAATAAAGTAATTGGCAAGATCAACAGAGAAGGTCTTACCATCGTTCCAACAAAATTATATTTTAAAAAAGGAAAAGCAAAAGTTGAGTTAGCAGTTGCAAAAGGTAAAAAACTTTATGATAAAAGAAATGTTAAAAAGAAAAAATCTTGGGAACGTGAACAAGCAAGAATTTTAAGCAAAAATAAATAATGATTTTTCTTGGTATTGGTTCAAATTTACGTTCAAGTTTTGGAAATAAAATTGATAATATCAATTCATCAATTTTATTATTAAAAAAAAACAAGATCGAGGTTTTAAAAATATCAAGTTTTTATGAGAGTGTGGCATATCCAAATAAAAATGATCCAAAATTTATAAACATTGTTGTTGAAGTAAAAACATTGCTTGAACCAAAGGATTTGATGATAAATTTGCTTAAAATTGAGGAAAAACTTGAGAGAAAAAGATCAAAAAAATATGCTCCTAGAACTTGTGATATTGATATCATTGATTACAAAAGGAAAACAATAAATCTTGAACTTCATAATCTCCAATTACAAATACCCCACAAGTCTTTAGCTGATAGGAATTTTGTATTATACCCACTTAAGGAAATTTGCCCTAATTGGTCTCACCCTTTAAGTAATACTTCGATCGATTTTTTAATTAATAATTTAAAAAACAAAAATAATGGTATTACAAAATTATCTCAAAGTGATATAAATAGTTATGTTGAATAATGAAGACTTAATTAAAAAAGTAAAATCCTATAATAGATTTTTGAATCCTGATGCGTTAAATAAAGCTTACAATTTTGCTCTAGAAGCCCATAAAAATCAAAAAAGAGATGAGGGAATTCCTTACATAAGTCATCCAGTTGCTGTTGCAAGCATTCTTACTGAACTTAAATTAGACAGTGCCACTATAACCACAGGATTATTGCATGATACTGTTGAGGACACCAAGGCAACTTATGAGATGGTCAAAAAAGAATTTGGCAAGGAAGTTGCTGATTTGGTAGATGGTGTTACTAAAATCTCTGCACTTGAAGAAAAAGCTTTAGACAATTCCAAAGCAGAAAATCTGAGAAAATTAATTTTAGCCACATCAAAAGATATAAGGGTTTTACTAGTTAAGTTAGCAGACAGACTACACAATATGAGAACTATCAATTTTCTTAAAGATAATAATAAAAAAATTCGAAAGGCCAAAGAGACTATGGAAATCTACGCTCCGTTAGCTGATAGAATGGGGATGAATACAATAAGAGATGAATTAGAAGATTTATCTTTTTCAATTTTAAATCCTGATGCAAGAAGTTTAATTCTTAATAGACTTACATTCATTAAAGATAAAAGAGAAGATATTGTAAAAAGTGTTTATTATGATCTTAATAAATTACTTTCGGATAACAATATTGATGCTGAAATAACAGGTAGAGAAAAAACACCTTTTTCAATTTGGAGAAAGATGCAGTCTAAAAGAATTTCTTTAGAACAATTAACAGATATAGTTGGCTTTAGAGTTATTGTAAAAAATATTAATGATTGCTATATAACACTTGGTATTTTTCACAATGAGTACTCGGCAATTCCAGGAAAATTTAAGGATTATATATCTACACCCAAAATAAATCAGTACAAATCAATTCACACATCGGTTATTGGTCCAATGAAAAAAAGAATTGAGATACAGATAAGAACTAGACCTATGCATGAATTTGCTGAAAGAGGTATAGCATCTCATTGGAAATATAAATCGTCTGAAAAATTTTCTGAAATCTCATGGAAAGAATATGACTGGCTGAAAGATTTAGTTGAAATAATTGAGACCGGTGGAAGTCCAGAACATTATTTTGAATTTACAAAACTACAAATGTTTCAAGACAACGTTTTTTGTTTCACACCAAAAGGTGCTGTAATTAAATTACCAAAAGATGCTACACCAATAGACTTTGCTTATGCTGTGCATACAAAAATTGGTGATACTGCAATTGGTTGTCAAATAAACGGCAAAAACTCTCCTTTACAATCTTCACTAAAAAACGGAGATATGATTTCTATAATCACTTCAAAAAAAGTTTCACCTTCTTTGCATTGGCTGTCTTCAAGCAAAACTGGAAAAGCTCGTGCATCAATAAGAAAACATTGGCAGGGTAGGTTTTTAAATAAAAATGACAAATTAAAAGAGTATAGTTCAACACTATCAATTGACTTACCACACAAACCGGGTATTTTGGGAAAAGTCAGTACATTAATTGGCTTAAATAATGCAAATATAATTAATATAGAACTAACCAAAAGAGCTAATGAATA
>CACHBR010000016.1 GCA_902578115.1 uncultured Pelagibacteraceae bacterium
AAAAATATCCTTTTTGGAGATTGGATACTTTTTTCTCTAATAAGAAATATCAAAATTTAAAAATTATACCTAATGGAGGTTGGCACTTTACAAATATGAAAAATGCAAAAGATTTACATCATAAAATGAATAATTTTGCACACCACCCAGAATACGAAGATACTAAATATTCTGAAGAAGATATGGCAAATTTTATCAAAAAAAAGTTAGTTTTTTACGATCATTTTTCTGACAAAAATAAAAACCGGTTTGAAAATGTTAATGAATTAGAGAAAGTTAACGAAAGTTATCTTCCTAATTATTTAGTTAAGAATTATGAGAAATATAAATCTTTAATAGATTAAATTTGGATTTTTAATGTCGACTTGTAACTTCATCTTTTTTCGATGATGCTTGATCAATTTCTGCCCATTTAACTGGTTTTAAAGTTTTAGTTAATGCATGCTTTAGAACTTCATCAACTGTATTTACGGGGATAATATTTATACTTTTTTTAATTACTTCTGGTATTTCTACTAAGTCTTTTTTATTTTCAAAAGGAATTAAGGCGGTTTTAATACCTGCTCTATGAGCTGCTAAAAGTTTTTCTTTTAAACCTCCAATTTGGAGAACATTTCCTTTTAATGTGACTTCACCAGTCATTGCAACATCTTTGCTAACTGGCACTCCAGTTATTGATGAAATGATTGAAGTTACAATTGCTATCCCTGCAGACGGCCCATCTTTAGGTGTCGCTCCTTCGGGAACATGAATGTGAAAATCTTTTTTTTCAAAAAAAGGTGGTATTATTCCGTATTCTAAAGATTTTGATCTTACATAAGATTTCGCTGCTTTAACAGACTCTTGCATAACTTCTCCTAATTTTCCTGTAATCTGCATTTTACCCTTACCAGGCATATTAACAGATTCTATTTTTAATATTTCTCCACCCACTTCTGTCCAAGCTAAACCAGTAACTACACCAATTTGATTTTCTTTTTCAATCTCGCCAAAATTAAATTTTTTGATACCTAAATATTTGCTTAAATCACCCTCAGATATTGTTTTGTTGACTTTTTCTTTTGAGTCAATTTTTTTAACCATTTTTCTTGCTATTTTAGAAATTTCTCTTTCTAAATTTCTAACACCTGACTCTCTTGTATAATCTCTGATAATTTTTTTATTTACGTTCTCAGTAATTTCCCACTCTTCTTTTTTTAACCCGTTGTCCTCACTTTGTTTAGGTATTAGAAATTTTTGGGAAATATTAATTTTTTCATCTTCAGTGTAACCAGGAAGTCTAATTATTTCCATTCTATCAAGCAATGGTGGAAGAATATTTAAAGTGTTTGCAGTGGTTACAAAAAGTACGTCGGATAAATCATAATCAACTTCTAAATAATGATCGTTAAATGTTTTGTTTTGTTCAGGGTCTAATGCTTCTAATAATGCAGAAGATGGGTCTCCTCTATAATCGCTCCCTACTTTATCAATTTCGTCTAATAAAAATAATGGATTACTCGTACCAGCTTTTTTCATCATTTGAATAAAGTTTTAATTTAATATAATCAATGTCAAAGTACTAAACTTATGAAAAAAAAGATAGTTATCATTGGCGGTCTTGGTTATATCGGTACTGAATTATGTAAAATTTATTCAGGAGAAAGCTGGTCTAATTCTATTGTTGTAATTGATAGTCGATTTGTATCTGAGAGGGTTGCTCAATTAAGAGATTGGAAAATTGATTTCAAACAAGGTGGTTTACTTGATAAGGATTTTTTGAAAAGAAATCTTTTTGATGCTGACATTGTATTTCATTTAGCTGGTATTACTGATGTAGCCTACGTCAAAAAAGATTCTAATAAAGAACAAGATGATAAGATAAAAACTATTGCAATTGAAGGCACTAGAAATGTTTTAAAGTCAATTAATGATAATTGTAAATTAATTTTTCCTTCCACCCATGTAATTTATGAGGGTCTTGAAAAGACAAAAAAAAATATTATTGAAAGTGAAACGCCATCTCCAATACTCGCATATTCCTCAAGCAAAGTTCAAAATGAAAATGAAATAAAAGCTTCTAATAAAAATTTTGTGATCTTAAGATTGGGTTCAGTTTACGGATATTCAACGGATACAATGAGAATAAATATAATGCCAAATTTATTTTCTAAAATTGCATCACAAAACGGTACCATAAGTCTATTTTCAGGCGGCAAACAAATTAAAAGTTTAGTTCCATTAATCGATGTGGCCAGATGTATGAAATTTATGGCCGAAAATTCAAAAATAAATAAAGAAACTTTTAACCTTACCAAAGAGTCAGTTACTGTAAAAGAAGTTGCTGAAATCTGTCAAAAAATAAATCCTAAATTGAAAATTAAAGTGACTGATGATGAAGCTCCAAACTTAGGATATACACTTTCAAATAAAAAACTTTTGGGCACTGGGTTTAAATTTTTATATGGACTGGAGGAGTCTATAAAAGAAATGATCACTAAATGGTCTCAAAGAGTATCTAACCCTGATCTTGAATATATAAAGAAAGGAGAAAAAGAGTTTATAGACGAAAGAGGAAAAATTAGTAATTTTGAGTTACCTGAGCCCATAAATTTGGTTGGATACATTGATTCAAAAAAAGGAACCGTTAGAGCCAATCACTATCACCCAATTCAGGAACAAAAGGTTTTATTAATTAAGGGTCAATTTATAAGTATTTATAAAGATTTATTAAAAAAAGATTCTATAAAAATTACACATGTAGTAAACGAAGGCGATCTTATTGTTACAAAGCCAAACGTAGCTCACACTATGGTATTTACAAAGGACTCAATTTTTTTAAATCTGGTTCGTGGAGAAAGAGAACATGAAAACTATGGAATAACACATACTATAAAACACGTTTTTGTTGAAGAAGAAGAAAGAAAAATGCTACTAGAGAATTATAAATTAGAGTGTCGTTGTTGTGGTAGTAAAAATTTAAAAAGAGTTGTGTCGTTAGGTTATCAACCCTTAGCAAACAATCTTTTAAACAAAAAAAATTCTAAATGTGAATTATATCCGCTTGAGATGAACCTATGCAAAGACTGTTTTAATTGCCAACTTTCTATTACTGTAAATCCAAAAAAAATGTTTTCCAATTATTTATATCTATCTTCGACATCAAAAACTTTTGTAAAACATTTTGAAACAGCTGCTGAAAAATATATAAAAGAATTTAAACTTTCTCATAAAAATTCATATATTATCGATGTAGGAAGTAATGATGGTGTTGCTCTCAAGCCGTTTAAAGATAAAAAATATAAAAATATTCTTGGTATAGAACCTGCAAAAAATTTAGCAAAATTAGCCAATAAAAATAAAATAAAAACATTAAACGGTTTTTTAGAAATGAAAAATATTAGTAAAATTAAGAAAAATGCAGATTTAATTCTAGCTTCAAATGTATTTGCTCACTCGGATAATTTAAAAGAAATGGCCGAGTGTATGCTCAAACTTCTTAAAAAAAGCGGAGTAATAGTGATAGAAGTCCAATATTTGCTAAATACTATCCAAGACCTCACTTTTGATAATATTTATCACGAGCATTACAATTATTGGTCTTTAACCTCACTAAAAAACTTCTTTAAAAACTTTGATGCAACAATCTATAAAGCAGAAAAAATTAATACACATGGCGGGTCGATAAGAATCTTTATTAAAAAAGGGAAAAATCACAAACAAGACAAAAGTATTACTAATTTGTTAAAAGAAGAAAAAAGTGCTGGATTAAATAATTATAAAACTTATGAAGAGTTTGGAAGAAAAGTTCAAATTATAAGAGATAACGTAAAGAAAAATATTTATAACCTTAAGTCAAATGGTAAAAAATTAATAGGTTATGGATCACCAGCAAAAGCAACTACAGCTTTAAATTTTTTTGGAATTTCAGAGGAAATAGATTTTATAGTTGAGGATAATAAGCTTAAACAGGGTAAATTTGTACCTGGAGTAAAAATACCAATTAATAGCAAAAAGAAAGTCATTAATAAAAACAACAACATGTTAGTTTTAGCATGGAACTTTTTTAAAGATATTAAAAAAAACAATAAAGATCTCTCAAATAATTTTATAAATATAAAAGACTTAGAAAGTTAATTTATTTTTTTAAGTATTTTTCTGCTTGTGCAATAATATTTTCCGTAGTTTTAGGAATTTTATCAAAGTCTACTTTGTTTTCTTTTATCTCATCGACAAGTCTTAACACAGTTTCTTCTTTTTTTTCTGTAACATTATCTTTTTGATTTAAAATAACATTAACAGCATCTAAAATTTCATTGATTTTATATTTATTTTTCATTTAATATTTTATTTTCATAAAGTTTTTTAAAGAAAAGTAAACTATTTGGGTTGGCCAAAGCTTGCATATTTTCAATTTTTTCTCCATGAATAGCTTTTTTTACCGCTAGTTCAACAATTTTTCCACTTTTTGTTCTGGGAATATCAGGCACTTGTATAATTTTATAAGGCACATGTTTTGGAGAGCAATTTTTTTTAATTTTCTCTTTAATTAGTAAAATACTTTTATCATCTAATTTTTTTAAAGTTTTCAACATTACAAAAAGTATTACTTTTACATCATTTTTTAAATTTTGACCCACTACCAAACCTTCACGAATAAAATCAATATTTTCTACTTGCCTATATATTTCTGCTGTTCCAAGCCTAACACCTCCAGGGTTTAAAGTTGCATCTGATCTACCCAATATTATAAAACCATTATTTTTTGTTCGTTGTATAAAATCTCCATGGTACCAAATATTTTTGTATTTAGAAAAATAGGCTTTTTTGAATTTTTTATCATTTTTGTCATTCCAAAACTTGATTGGCATTGTAGGAAAGGGTTTTTTAATAACTAACTCACCTTTTTTGTTTCCATATACACTTTTTCCTTTTTGATTATAAACATCAATATCTAAACCAAGACTCTCACCTTGAATCTCTCCTGCATAAACTTTTGAAAATATATTTCCCAATACCAAACAACCAACAACATCAGTTCCTCCACTTATAGATGTAAGATGAACATCTTTTTTTATATTTTTGTATACAAATTCAAAACTTTCTTTCACTAAAGGAGATCCTGTAGATGCAATAGTTTTCAAGTAAGATAATTTTTGCTTTTTCAATTTAAGTTTTTCTTTTTTAAGAAAATCAATATATTTTGCGCTTACACCAAATAATGTTATTTTTTCTTTAGCACAGAACTCGATTAAAATATTTTTTTTAGGATATGTAGGAGAACCGTCATATAAACATATACTAGCACCTGAAGATAGAGCACCGACTAACCAATTCCACATCATCCACCCAGTTGTTGTATAGTAAAACACTTTATCATTATCTGAAACATTACAGTGTAAAGAAAACTCTTTATTATGTTCAATTAAAACGTTTCCTGCACCGTGGGTTATACATTTTGGAACACCAGTAGTACCGCTTGAATAAAGTATATAAAGTGGATGATTGAAAGGAAATTTTTTAAAACTTTTATCAACTTTTGATTTTTTTAGAATTAAGTTAAAGTCTTTAAATCTCTTATCCAATTTAATGTCAAATTTATTTCCATATGGAAAAACTATTACCTCTTTGATAGATTTAATTTTTTTTAAAATTTCAGGTATTTTTTGTAAAATATTGATTTTTTTACCATTATAAAAATAATAATCACATGTAATTAATATTTTTGGTTTTATCTGTGAGAACCGATCTATGACTCCATCAGAGCCAAAATCTGGTGAACATGAAGACCATACAATTCCATTCTTAGATGATGCTAAAAAAGCAATTATACTCTCTATTGAATTGGGAACATAAGCAGCAATTCTATCATTTTCTTTTATATTAATATTTTTCAGATAATAAGAGAACCTGCATACCTTCTCATAAAGTTCGCGCCATGAAATCT
>CACHBR010000017.1 GCA_902578115.1 uncultured Pelagibacteraceae bacterium
TGCACAGTTAGCTGAAAGACTAATCAAACAAGACGGCGTTCATTATATGCTTGGACCATACAGTTCAGGTTTAACGAAAGCCATTGCACCAGTAACCGAGAAATATAAAATTCCTATGGTTGAAGCAAACGGTGCATCAAGATCTTTATTTACAAAAGGATACAAATATTTGTTCGCAGTGTTATCACCAGCTAACCAATACCTTGAAGTAGCGATCGATCTTGCAGTCGAAAAAAATGGTGGAAAAGGTGTAAAAATTGCACAAGCATTTGAACAAGATGCTTTCTCACAAGACGTGAGACTTGGAATCTTAGATGCTGCAAAAAGAACGGGATCTAAAATCATCATTGATGACAAATTACCAAAAGAGCTAAATGATATGGCTGCTACATTGGCAAAAGTAAAAGCTACTAAGCCAGATGTACTAGTAGTATCAGGGCATACAAAAGGTGCATTAACTGCAATCAGACAAATTTCTGAAATGAAAGTTGATGTTCCAATGTTAGCGATGACACACTGCGATGCTGCAAAACTTTCTAAACAACACGGAAAGAAATCAGAATATGCATTGTGCGCTTCTCAATGGCATAAAAACTTAAGCTACAAAGATAAATTCTTTGGTGGTGGTAAGAAGTATGACAAAGACTTTAAAAAAGAATTTGGTTATGCTCCGCCTTACCAATCAGCTGAGTCATCTGCCGCTTTACTAGTGTTTAAAGATGCGTTCGAAAGAGCGAATTCTTTTGACAGAGATAAAGTTAGAGATGCTTTAAAAGCTACAGACATGCAAACTTTCTATGGAAACATTAAATTTGGTCCTGGTGGTCAAAACGTTGCTAAGCCAATGATCTTGTTCCAAGTAAGATGTAAAGGTGATTCATGTGAGAATAAAGTTGTTGCTCCAACAAAATGGGCTTCAGACAAATTCTTTCATCCGATCCCTAAATGGTCTGAAAGAGGTTAATACTCTTTAAGTATATTATTAAATGCCCCCTAAATTTTAGGGGGCATTTTTTTTAAAAGGTTTTATGGATTTTTTGATTTTTCAAGTTCCAATGTTAATGGTCCAAGCTTCATTGGACGGAATTCTATTAGGAATTTTATTTGCACTAATTGCCTACGGAATGGCACTCCAGTGGGGAGTAATGAATATAATTAATATTGCTCAAGGTGATTTAGTAATACTTGGAGGTTATATTGCTTACACCATGTATCTTGCTGGAATCCATCCAGCTTGGGGAGTTATTGTTTCTCCAATTATAATGTATTTTGTTGGCTGGGCACTTTATAAATTAGTAATTAATAAAGTTGTGGATCGAGACTTATTTATTTCAATTTTAGCAACTTTCGGTATTGCAATCGTATTTCAACAACTAATGAATTTTATTTTTGGTGCAGACGTAGTTGTGGCACAGTCTGAATATGGAACAACAATGTTATTTGATAATTCAGTTACCCTACCAAATTCAAAAATATTCTCCGCATTTGTAAGTCTAGCATATGCAGTAGCTTTGGTTATTTACATGAAAAAATCTAAACTCGGACGAGCTATAAGAGCAACAGCGCAAAATGCTAGAGCAGCAAAGATCTTAGGTGTTGATACCGAAAAAGTTTATGCTGCAACTTTTGGAATTAATGCTGCGTTATGTGGGATCGCCGGAGCTCTTATTTCAATTACTCTTACTCTTCATCCTTACGTAGGACTTCCTTATACAGTTAGATCCTTCATGATAGTTATTGTAGCAGGTCTTGGTAATTTACCTGCCGTAGCAGTTTCAGGAATGGGATTAGGATTATTTGAAGAGTTTGCTGATTATATTTTAGGAACAGAATTTAGAATTGGTGCAGTATTTATGCTGCTAGTTTTCATATTAGTTTACAGAAGATTCAAACTTTCAAAGAAAAGAGAGTATTTAAAATGAGAAAAATTATTTTATTTTTAACTTTGCTGATGGTTTCAAATGCGTTTGCTGATGAAAAACCAGGCAGATTTTTTAAAGATCAGCCAGATGTAACAAAAGATCCTCAAGTTCATTTCATATACCTGTTAAATAAAGATAGCAAAGACAGGGAGTGGGATATTAATGGTAAAATGGAAGCCGAACTTATGGAAATTAACGAAAAATTTTTTGAAATGACAAAGGGAAAACAAAAATTTAGATATGATATGAGAAAAGATGGAAAACTAGATATCTCTTTTGTTCGTTTTGATAAAAAATACAGAGGTAATTATGGAATGAATTATCCAGATGCTTTTCTTTCTAAAAATGGATTTAATGATTCAAATAAACTTTATTTTACATGGGCTGATGTTGGTCATCAAGATGGCGGCCAAGGATCCGTTCATCATGGATACATATTTTTAAAAAGTAAATATATTAGTGTAAAAGCAAAAAGAAGTATTATGACACTGCACGAATTAGCTCACGTGGCTGGTTTTGCCTGGCCGTGTAACAAAGGAAATTACGGAGGTAGTCATATTAGAAATACAATCGTTGGAGGACCTGAGAGTGGTGATAAATACAAATTAGGTAGTATATATGATCACGGAGATCCTACCTGCCCAGATATGAAAGACTTGGTTTTTTTAACACCAACTTCAGATACACCTTTTAATCCAGTGGAATTAAAATGTGCTATGGCCGCAGAAGTTGGAAGAGGTATTGCGCCTAACCCTGATTATAAATGGAGAGATAGATATTCTCATAAAAGATTACAAAAAGTATCTAAGAAAAGAACTTGGTGCACTTATAACCATTATAAAAACTTCAAAGAAGGACATCATTAAAAATGAAACAAAAAGATTTAATTTTATATTCTGGTCTAATTATACTAGGTTTAGCAGCTCCTTATTTATTTTCTGCTTTTAAAGTTCAGCTTACATATCTTTGCGTCTTGATCGTTCTGGCGATGACTTGGAATTTACAAGGTGGAGAAATGGGCTACAATAGTTTTGGAAACATCCTTTTCTACGGTCTTGGAATGTACTTAACTGCATCAGTTCAAGTGGGTATGTTTTTTCCATTAGCAGAATGGACAGAGAGTGGTGGAGAAAAAACATTCGTCCATACGACAGCACAATATTTTCAAGGAATAGGTGTTGGTTTATTAGTTGCAGCTATTATTCCAGCATTAGTCGCTGGCGCCATAGGTTATGCTATTTTAGGTTTAAGAGGTCATTACTTTGCTATTTGTACTTTAGGTTTAGGGATTGCAGCAGGTGAAATTGCTGGAGGGATAGAAATTATTGGAGCTGGTCAAGGTTTCACCACACCACCTTTTCCTGCAGAAATAGTTGATCCTGAAGCAAGAGGAAAATTTTTCTACTTTACAAGTTTTATTGTATTAGTTTTAGCATTTATTTTTGTAAAATATATTTACGGCTCTAGATTTAGATTAATTTTAAATGCGATAAGAGATAACGAAGATAAAGCAGAAGCAATGGGTATTCAAACAATGAAATATAAAATTGTTGGTTGGATGGTATCTGCATTTTTCTGTGGTCTAGCTGGTGGAATCATGGGTGGATTAATTGGATATATAGATTCAACGGATGTTGCATTTGATGGAAGAGAGATGGGAGTGTTTATGGTTTTAATGGCAATACTTGGTGGAAAAGGAACTTTGTGGGGACCAATTATTGGCGCAACTTTATTCCATTTCTTCAAAGAAGGTCTTTGGACTTTTATATTAGGTTGGCAATATGTTGCCTTAGGAGTTTTGATTGTTGTAATTGTAATTTATTTCCCAGAGGGATTAATGGGTTGGTTAAGAGAAAAATACCCTGAAAGATTTGGAGAAGTTATAGATGAAAAAGACCGTAAATCACAGGTGGAACTGAAATGAGTCTTTTACAAGTAAAAAATGTAAGCAAATCTTTTGGTGGGGTGAAAGCCAATGTAGATATTTCTGTTTCTGTGGAGCAAGGATCAATAGTTGGTTTAATTGGACCAAACGGTTCTGGCAAAACAACGTTATTTAATTCAATTGTTGGAACTCATCCAATTGATCAGGGTTCTATCGTTTTTAATAATACTGAGGTTTCAGAAATGCCTGTCCCTGCGGTAGCTAAACTGGGATTATTAAGAACATTTCAGCAAACAAGAATTTATTCTAAACTTAATTGCGTAGAAAATATGTTAATTAGCCATAAGGCTAGTGACTCAGGCTTTATATTTGCAAAAATACCTTCTGAGCTTACCGAAAAAGCAGAAAACCTTTTAAACTTTGTGGGTCTCTATCAAAAAAGAAATTTAAGAGGAGGAGATTTGTCATTTGGCCAGCAAAAACTTTTAGAATTAGCAATGGCATTAATGAATGAGCCTAAAATGCTATTATTAGACGAACCTACAGCAGGTATTAATCCAACCTTAATAAATGGAATTATAGATAGACTTATAAAGGTTAATAAAGATTATGGAATTACTCTATTAGTAATAGAGCATAATATGAAAGTTATAATGAGTTTAGCTCAAAGTATTTTTTGTTTAGCTCATGGAAAACTTTTAGCGGAAGGCTCACCAGATCAAATTAAAAATGATAAGCGAGTTGTCGATGCTTATTTAGGAGCACAATAATGGCAAATCAATATGAAGTATTAGGAAAAGCACCAGATATAAAAGATTTACAAAAACTTTCTGGGTCTAACTTACATTTACAAATTAAAAATTTAAACGCTGGTTATGGTAAAATGGAAATACTACATAACTTTGATTTATTGGTAGATAAAGCTCAATCATTATGTCTAATAGGACCGAATGGTGCAGGAAAATCTACGATACTTCATTCTATTTATGGTTTTACAAATATCTTCTCAGGAAAAATTGAAATCGATGGAAACGAGATTACTACACTCACACCAGCTCAAAAATTAAAAAGTTGCGGGATAGCCTATATTCTTCAAGACAATTCTGTATTTCCAGATATGACCGTCGAAGAAAATTTATTAATGGGTGGCTATATTAAAGATAAAACCGAGGAATCTTACGCAGAGGCCCAAAGAGTTTTAGAGAAGTATGAAAGATTAAACAAAAGAAGAAACCAGCCTGCAAAAGTATTATCGGGTGGAGAAAGAAGGCTTCTTGAAATTTCAAGGGCTTTAGTAATGCGCCCATCAATACTTTTAGTAGACGAACCGTCAATTGG
>CACHBR010000018.1 GCA_902578115.1 uncultured Pelagibacteraceae bacterium
TTTTAATTCCATAAGTATATCTTTATAAGAAATTAGATTTTTCCGGTATTTTAATTTAATAACTTTGACTTTTTTTGATCTAAGAAACTTTTCTTTTTTTTTATCATCAATACAAGTAACTACGTATGTTTTAATTTGATTTGATGAACTAAAAATTTTTAAATTTTTATTTAATTTAAGATTTTTATCAATAATAACACGACTTGGACTTAGATGTTCTAAACCACTGATTCTACAGTTCAATAAAGAATTATCTTTATTTACACTTTTGTATGTACTCAAAATACAATCGTATTTAGATCTAAGCAGATGTCCTTTAGTTCTTGAGATTTGGTTTGTAATCCATTTACCTTTTTTATTTATTGAATAATAATCTTTTGAAATCGCAATTTTAATATCTGTATAAGGTAAAGATGATTTATTTTTAGATAAAAAATAACTTTTATAAAAATTTAAAGAATTTTTTTTCAACAAGCCTATTTTTACTTTGATTTTTGATTTATTTAATAAATATTTAGCTTTTTGAAAAGTTCGTTTGTCTGGATCATAAATAGAATAGTTAACTTCTTTTATACCCTTCTTTTTTATAATATCGATACATGGTGGTGTGTTACCATGATGAACACAAGGTTCTAATGTCACGTAAATCTTAGCGCCTTTAAAATTTAGCTTTTTATTTAAAGCATTAAACTCAGCGTGAGGTCTTCCGTTTAATGATGTAATTCCAGAGGAAATAATTGAATTATTTTTAACAACTACACAACCAACAGAAGGATTATCTTTGGTTGATCCTAGATGCTCATAAGCTTTGTCTAAAGCCATTTTCATATAGTTGTTATCTAAAGTTCTTTTAGAAAGTTTCATGTTTAATATTTAGAGAAATTTAATTAGTTAAATTAAATTTTTTTTGGTTTGCCATCTAATTCATCGATGTATTCACCAAATTCACCAACTTCTTTAAAATTAGTATAAACAGAGGCAAATCTTATATATGCAATCTTATCTAATTCTTTCAAAGCCTCCATTACTTTCTTTCCTATAACACCTGATTGTATTTCGGATTGTCCTAGTTCTTCAAGTTCTCTTGAAATCTTTGACACAACTCTTTCAATAGTATCTTGATCTGTTGGCCTTTTTTTTAGTGCAGTAAAAAAAGATTTGGCCAATTTTTCTCTGTCAAATGGTACTCTTCTACCATTTTTTTTAATAACAGAAAGTTCTCTATGTTGAACTCTTTCAAATGTAGTGAATCTCATTGCTTTACTACATGGACACAATCTTCTTCTTCTTATTGCTGTGCCATCTTCAGTTGGTCTAGAATCTACAACCGAAGTGTCTTTTTCTCTACAAAATGGACAAATCATGATTTAATTTTTAAACAAATGATTATATATAGGAAAATTTGAGCAGAGATCAATTACTTCTTTTCTTACCTCAGACTCAATTTTACTATTGTCATCTGGATTTTTGGAAAGACCTTTCACAACTTTAGTAATTAATTCACCAACTTTTTTAAATTCGTTTAATCCAAAACCTCTCGTTGTTGCAGCTTGAGAACCAAGTCTTATACCAGAAGTAATAGTCATTTTTTCAGTATCAAATGGAATACCATTTTTATTACAAGTTATATTCGAATTACATAAACTGACTTCGGCAGCTTTGCCTGTAACTTTGAAAGGTCTTAAATCTACAAGCATTAAATGTGTGTCTGTACCACCAGAAAATATTTTAAATCCATTGTTCTTTAAAGTTTCAGATAAGATTTTTGCATTAGCAAGCACGGATTTAATATATTCTTTAAATTCAGGTTTAAGTGCTTCTTGAAAAGCAGCAGCCTTTGCAGCAATAACATGCATTAAAGGTCCACCTTGGTAACCAGGAAATACAGCGGAATTAAATTTTTTAAATAAATCTTCTCGGTTTGTGAGTATAATTCCACCTCTTCCACCTCTTAAAACTTTATGAGTTGTTGAAGTTACTACATCTGCAAAGTCAATTGGATTTGGATATCCGTGTCCAGCAACTAAACCAGAAAAATGTGCCATATCAACCATGAGATAAGCTCCAATACTATCTGCTATTTCTCTAAATTTTTTAAAATCTATTATTCTTGAATACGCACTTCCACCTGCTATCAATAGTTTGGGTTTATTTTTTAACGCTAATTCTTTGACCTGATCGTAATCGATTAATCCAGTAACTTTATCTACCTCGTAATGAAATGCGTTTAACCACTTTCCAGATTGAGCAACTTTAGCTCCATGAGTTAAATGACCACCAGAATTTAAACTCATACCCAGTATTGTGTCTCCAGGTTTTAAAAGTGCTAGATATACTGCTCCATTTGCTTGTGCACCAGAATGGGGTTGAACATTTGCATATTTAGAATTGAATAATTTTTTAACTCTTTCTAAAGCTAATTCTTCAGCTTTGTCTACAAATTCACAGCCACCGTAATATCTTTTTCCAGGATAACCTTCGGCATATTTATTTGTTAGGATAGAACCTTGCGCATCTAAAACCGCTTTTGAAACAATATTTTCTGAGGCTATTAATTCAATATGTTCCTGCTGTCTTTGAAGTTCAAGTTTAATTGAATTATATAATTTAGGATCAGTTTTTGACAGATCAGAGTCAAAAAAATCTTTGAAATCTTCTCGTGTATTTTCTAAAGTTTTTGGCATAATTAAATACTTAAATTTTTTTAGTTCTTCTTAAATGTCTTCCACCTTCAAATTTAGTACTTAGAAAAATATTTACTAATTTAATTGCTTCTTTTTTCTTAGTCAATCTTGATCCAAGTGCGAGTATATTAGCATTATTATGAGTTCGTGACAAACGTGTTGAGACGGAATTGTAACACACAGCAGCCCTTATTTTTCTGAATTTATTTGCTGACATTGCCATTCCTGTGCCTGAACCGCAAACTAATATGCCCATATTAGTCTTTTTTGAAGAAACATTCCTTGCAACTTTTTTAGCATAGTCAGGGTAGTCGACGGACATGTTAGTCTTAGGTCCTAAATCAATAACTTTAATTTTTTCTTTGGTTAATTTATTTTTAATTATTTCTTTTAAAACAAATCCAGCGTGATCTGATGCCAATGATATTTTTTTAAATAATGATTTCAATTAAAAAATTTATTTTCTAGCATGCAGGCAACAATATGAATTCTATTTTGTTCGCCTCCATTAAAAAAGTTATGGTATCTTGTATTATTTGTAATCCAAACTTTACCGTCTGCTGGCATATGCTTAGCAACGTCTTCAATAACCATTTTGCATCCCGGATTTGTAATTATTGGAATATGTAATCTAGGTTCTGGATCTTTGTGCCAGCTTAATGTAGATCTTGGTTCTTTGAGTAAAATTCTTACCCTTCCCAATTTAAATTTTTTTCTTAAAACATTGTAAACTTCTTCAAAATAAGTATTTTTAAAGTCACCAATAAGTTCTGTATATTTATACTCGTCAATTGGTTTATCTCTTTTAACTTCTTTGCCTGTTTCGTCTGGCTTTGTCCAATAAACTCCTCTAACGTTATGTCCCTGTATTGAGTTTTCATCTCCAGGTATCATGTTCATTGGTATAGCGTGAAAATTAGTTATTCCTAAGGTTTGATATTTCGATTTTTTTAAAATTTTATCAAGTTCTTGTCTTAGCTTATTTATATCAAAATTTAGATCAGGCACTTGATAGAAATCGTTAAACGTGTTTGTATCGGACATAATGTATAGTTATTACACTTTTTTTAACTAGAATAATATTATATTTGTCGCATTAAAAAAAGTTTAAAGGATTAAAAAAATGAAGATATTAGGTGGATATCCTGGTTTAAGATTGAGAAGGAATCGCAAGTCTGCTTGGGTTAGAAGACTGGTAGAGGAAAATAATATTTCTGTGAATGACCTAATTTTACCTATTTTTGTAACAGAGGGAAAAAATAAAGTTCAAGAAATTAAAACAATGCCTGGAATTTATAGATATTCAGTTGATAAATTAAATAATGTTATTAACAGGGCGAGTAAGGCAAATATCCCGT
>CACHBR010000019.1 GCA_902578115.1 uncultured Pelagibacteraceae bacterium
TCAATTTCCTTAAAAATTTTTTTCTGAATTTCTTCAGTATTGGCCATTTTATCTTTTGTATAAGCATTTTCAGACTCGATGTATTTTCTTACTTCAGGATTAACTTTGCTGGTATCTCTAAGTATTTCTAGACAATTATCTTGATGTACCCATGAGTAATCATCTATCCAATTGTACCCATGACAACTTTTCTTCTCAGGTTGTTTCCTTAATCGTGGTATCATATTTTTATGAATTTATTTTTACTCATTGGAATTTGTTTAGTAGTTTTATATCTTTTATTGAATTTTTTCGCTAAAGCAAGTAGCAAAAAAATCGCAAAAGGTATTAGATATATAATCTTTACGGTTGGAATTCTCTTAGCCATAGCTTTATTTATTGTTGGAAGGTACGCTTTTAGTATTCCAATTTTAATTTTTTTGCTTCCACTACTGAAACTAAAAGGTATTGGTGGAATTTTTCAACTCATTCAACTTTGGAGATTAATCAGTTATCTACGTCAAACAGGAAGGTATTCGTTTAGATCAGGAACAAACTACTCAAAAGCTTCATCAAATATATCAATTGACGATGCATATAATATTTTAGGCTGTAAAAAAGGATGCACTAAATCTGAAGTTTTATCAAAATATAAAAAAATTATGGCTAAACTTCATCCTGATAGAAACGATACCGATACAACAAAGCTTGCACAAATGGTTTCTGAAGCTAAAGAGACTATTTTAAAAAATGATTTTAGTTAACCAACATTAAATTTGTTTTAGTCAAAACTTCATCAAAAGAAATCTTTTTACTTCCTAAAGTATCATGTTTAGTACTATTTTTTTCTCCAACAGGCTCTATTACCTCCATGAATGAAGAATATTTTCCATATGTCATAACAGGACTATCCATAAACAATGTGAGCGTTTTGACTTTAAGCGCACAAGCTATATGAGCAAATCCAGTATCATTAGACACTACAAGATCACAATTTTTTATAATTGGCAAAGTTTCCTTGATTGTTAATTTTTCAAAAGACTCACATTTATCATCAACACCCGAGTCTTTAAATTTTTTAATTAAATCAATATCTTTTAATCCCCCAGCTAAATAAAATTTACATTTATGTTTTTTTTTTAATTCTTTGGCAAGTTCAATATAATTTTGAATATCCCATCTTTTAGTTAAACCAGATGCCGAAATTCCTAAACCAACATGTTTTACATTTTTATCAAATTCATCAATACTTTTAATATTAAGATTTGGTTCTGTTGAGACTATTTCACCAGTGATATTTTCTGTAAATATTTTTGCACTGTGAACTAAATTATCTTTTGATCTAAATAAAGGATATTGAAATATAGATTTGATGCCTGAAAATTTTGCAATTAAATTGTATCTCAAAGAACTATTAAAAATAAAAACCTTATCAAATTTTCTTTTTTTTATTTCATTTGATAATTTGAAAAAACCCTTCATTCCATCTTTATCTTCATCTAAAATTATAATTTCATCAATATTATCATCACTCGATAATAGATCTGAGGCTTTTGAGCTTTCTTTTACAAGTAGGCTTACCTTAGTTTTAAACTTTTTAGAAATAGCATGTATGTAGGGTAGAAAAATAATAAGATCCCCAATACCGTATCTTTGTTGAATAATAAGAATTTTCATTCTTTTTTAATTTATAGTAACTTTATATATAAAATTAGGAAAAAAATATGGCAGAAACATTAAAAGGAGTGTTTGCAGCATCTATGTCGGTATTAAAAGCCGATTTAAGTTTAGACATTGAAGCAACCTTGCAGCATTCAAAAACTAATTTAGATGACAATGGAGTGGGTTCAGCATTTTTTGGAAGTACGGGATGTGGTCAATTAATATCAGTTTCTGAGAAGAAAGAATTTATTAACTCTTTATCCAAAATGAAATTCAAAGAGCAAATACTTATCGGTCCTTCCTGCAATAGTTTAAGAGAAACTATAAATATTATGAATTACGCTGTTCAAAAAGGAATGAAAAACTTTTTGGTAATGAATCCTGCTTACTATAAAAATAATGATAATGGAGTTTATAATTTTTATTCAAATATTATAAAATCTGTTCCGGAATCAAGAATTGTACTTTACAACTTCTTGAATTTGAGTGGTTATGCTTTTTCTCAGGAAGTAACAACAAGACTAATAAAAGATTTTTCTCAAATTGTTGGAATGAAAGATAGTACCGGCAACCTTTGGAATAATTTTAAATCAAAAAATTTTTCTATGTTTGTCGGTAGTGAAAAAAAATTAATAGATAACCTAAAAATTGGTGGAGCAGGGGTCATTTCTGCCACAACTAATTTTTCTGGTTTGTTGGCTAAAAAAGTTTATGACGATTTTAAAAAGACAGGATCGTCCACTGATGATGAAAAGCTTAAAGATATTAGAAGTGCATTTGATGAAAGTGGGAATTTAATTACTGCTCTTCATACTTTAAAAAGCATAGAGAATAAAGCATACGCTAATCTTCTTCCTCCTTTAGAATTACTAAACGAAAACAAAAAAGACGAATTAATTAAAAAATTAAAAGGGCTTGGAGTTTTGAATAATAAAAATATGGCTGCATAAAAATGTTACTTGCAAAATTATTATCTAAAATTTATGTAAAAGAGAGTGGTATAGTTTTAATCGACTATTCTGGTCAAAAATATATTTGTGGGAAACCTCAAGGAGATAATCCAATTACTTTAAAATTACTTAAAAGAAATCTCAATTGGAAACTAATTTTAAATCCTGATTTAAATTTCCCAGTAGCCTATATGAATGGTGATATAGTAATTGAGAATGCATCTTTATTGGAATTTTTAAATCTCTTATTTAAAAATCTAGGTAACGATGAAATTACTAAGACATCTTATTACTTTAAAAAAATTTCTAGTTTATTTAAAAATCTTACCCCTAAAAGTTTATCTAAAGCTAAATCTAGCGTTCAATATCACTATGATATAGGAGGAGATAAGGGAGAGAAACTTTATGATCTCTTTCTTTCGAAAGAGCGATTTTATAGCTGTGCATATTGGAAATCAGATGACGAAACATTGGAACAGGCTCAACAGAATAAAGTTAACCATATTATTAAAAAGTTAGGAAACATTAAACCTGGTAGTCGAGTAATCGATCTTGGTTGTGGTTGGGGAGGAATGGCCTTTGAACTTGCGAAGCAAAAAGGTTGTGAGGTAACAGGTATATCTCTAAGTAAAAATCAAATCGAATATTGTAGACGGAAAGCTAAAGAATTAAATTTAGATAACCAAGTCACGTTTGAATTAAAAGACTTTAGAGACGTTAAAGGAAAATTTGATTATGTAACGAGTATTGGTGCGTGGGAACATTTTTTAAAAAGAAACTACTTAACTGCTCTAAGAAAAATTTACGAAATTATGAACGATAAGGGTATTTGTGTTTTACACACAATCGGAAGTATTTTAACTCCCCAACCTAATGCGCCTTTTATTCAACGTTATATTTTTCCAGACGGTGAAATTCCACACGAGTCTGATATGGCTAAAAATATTGAAAAATCCGGATTGATAATGTCTGATCGTGAAACACTTATAAGACATTATGACAAGACTCTAGAAGCCTGGCTAAAAAGATTTTTAAAGAACAAGCATATTGTGAAGGATTTGTTTGATCAAAAATTTGTTAAAATGTGGGAATTTTATCTAGCTAGCTGCAGCGCCGCTTTTAAATATAGAGATTTAGTTGTGTTTCAGTACCAACTTGTTAAAAACTTTGATGCAATACCTAGTAATCGAAGAGATTACATTTACAGCTGA
>CACHBR010000020.1 GCA_902578115.1 uncultured Pelagibacteraceae bacterium
TAATTAATAATAAACTAGTGTATGACAATAAAGCACTGAATAGGTATAAAATTGATGGTAACATTATTTCGACCATGAGCACAAATGTAAAAGAAAGTTTATTATCCGATCTTAAAGATAAGATAAAATCAATTAGAAATTGTGAACTTAAAAAAAACGCGACCAATTTAGTTTTTTCTGATGGAAATCCTTTTTCTAAAATTATGATTATTGGTGAAGGTCCTGGAGCAAATGAAGATAAAGAGGGTAAACCATTTGTTGGAAGAGCAGGTAAACTTTTAGATAAAATGCTTGAGTCAATAAAATTAAATAGAAAAAATGTTTACATATCGAATGTTGTAAATTTCAGACCTCCACAAAATAGGAAGCCAACTGATGAAGAAATAGGTAGATATCTACCCTTTTTAAAAAAACATATAGAAATAGTAAAGCCCAAAATTTTATTGTTACTTGGAAGTACAGCCCTTAATGCAATTATAGGTAATGAAATCGTCATATCTAAAGCAAGGGGCAAGTGGATAAATAAAAAAATTGGCGATATTGAAACAAATGTTATTGCATCTTTTCATCCTGCTTTTTTAATGAGACAACCAGATCAGAAAAAATATGCTTGGGAAGATCTAAAAATGATTAGAAAGAAAATTTCTGAACTTAAAATAAATTTAAATGTCTAATAAGATACTTGCTGGTATTGATGAGGTTGGAAGAGGATGTTTAGCAGGACCTGTTGTTTCTTGTGTAGTTATTTTGAAGGAGAATATTAAAAAGAAATTATTGAAAGACTCTAAGGTGATTTCTTTTAAGAACCGTTTATATATAGCAGATCATATTAAAAAAAATTCTTGGTTCTCCATAGGTATAGCTACTGTCAGCGAAATAGATAAGTATAATATTTTAAACGCTTCAATGCTCTCGATGGAAAGAGCAGTAAATAAATTGAAAAAAAAACCAGATTTATACCTAATCGATGGTGTACACGCCCCTAAAAAAATGAAGAATTTTAAAACAATAATTAAAGGCGATCAAAAAATTAAATGTATATCTGCAGCATCGATTGTCGCAAAAGTTTATAGAGACCTTTATATGATAAAGTTGAGTAGAAGATTTCCAAATTATGAATGGCATAAAAATTTTGGCTATGGAACCTTCCAACATTTAAATGCATTAAAGAAATTTGGTGTTACTAGCTATCATCGAAGAAGCTATAAACCAGTACACAACATCTTGTTTAAATAAGAAATTTTTACACACGATAGACTCTTTTTTTTTTAAAAAAAAAATTGACTGAATATTCAATTTCGGGTTGAATTCAGTAAATGACGAAATTTTGCAACAGGATTATAAACGGCGAGTCTTTAGAAATTTTAAAAAAGATTCCCAGTAAAACTTTTGATTTAGTTTTTGCTGACCCTCCTTACAACATGCAAATTGGTGAAAAATTAAAACGACCCGATAATAGCAAAGTTCATGGTGTTAATGATAAGTGGGATCAATTTTTAAATTTCAAACATTACGATGAATTTTCTAAAGAATGGTTGAAAGAATGCAAAAGAATTTTAAAGGATAATGGTTCTATGTGGGTGATAGGTACTTATCACAATATTTTCAGACTTGGTTATCATATTCAAAACTTAAATTATTGGATTTTAAACGATGTGATTTGGAGAAAAAATAATCCAATGCCAAATTTTAAAGGAACGCGATTTACAAATGCACATGAAACATTGATTTGGGCATCAAAAAGTAAAAAATCAAAATACACATTTAATTATCAATCCTTAAAATGCTTAAATGATGATTTACAAATGAGATCTGACTGGACACTTCCCATTTGCAATGGAAAAGAAAGACTAAAAAAGAATGGAAAGAAAATTCATTCAACACAAAAACCTGAGGCCTTATTGCATAGAATTATATTGGCAACAACAAATAAAGGCGACTTAATATGTGATCCATTCATAGGTACAGGAACCTCAGCTGTAGTTGCAAAAAAACTTGGTAGAAAGTATTTTGGTATTGAAAAAGATAAAAAATATTTTGGTGCAGCCAATAAGAGAATTAACCAAACTAAAGTAATTGAAGATAATTATCTTGATACTGTTGAGAATAATAAATCTAAACCTAGGATACCTTTTGGTTCTCTGGTTGAAATGGGTATTATAAAACCAGGATCTATATTATTTGATCAAAAAAGAAAATTTAATGCAAAAATAATGGCTGATGGAAGTTTAAAACATAAGGGTGATGAAGGTTCAATTCATAGAGTAGCAGCTAAAATTATGGGAACTGAAAGTTATAACGGTTGGACGTATTGGTATTGCAATATAAAAGGAAACTCGGTTTCTATAGATAATTTAAGACAACGATTAATATCAAAAAATACTTAATTAGTTGTAAACTTTTCCGATATAATTATTTAAAAAGATTTTATTTTTTAACAGTATTTTTAAAGACTTATTTCTAACCTTTTTTAAGATTGGATTAGAAAAATGGAATATATGATGATTCAATTTAGATCTTCGATTAATAACTTTTGTTCTCTCTAGCCTTTTTTTGAAAAAAAGGTCTGGCGCATGTTTATTATCTTTAGATAAAAAATTAAATAGTTCATTAGCAGCCTCAATTGATTGAGAGGCTCCCTGGGCCATAGTAGGAGGAAATGTATAAAAAGCGTCTCCTATATAAAATAAATTTTCATAAATCGATTTTGAAGGTTTTTTTGAAGTATATATCGGCCAATATTCCAATTGGTTATCAAAAAGGTTTTCCAAATTTTTATTTTGCGAAATTATTTCTTTTTTAATTAATGCTTTCAAATCAATATTATTAGATAATTTTTGACGTATTATACAAACAACATTTAATTCTCCTTTTTTGTTAATTGGATAGATTACGATATGAGCATTTTTAAGCATAACTAAGGATATACTGTTTTTATCATAGTTAGACTCTGGTAAATTTTTAAGGATTGTTCTTATTGCAATTGATCCATTATAGACTGGTTGAATACTTTTGTTTTCTACAATTGATTTTGTATTTGAAAAGACACCATCTGAAACAACTATGAAATCTACCAGATCATTTGTATTATCTTTAAAATTAATTAAAAGCTTTTCTTTAATTTGTGAAATTTTTTTTACCTCTTTTCCGAATCTCAGATTATTTGCAAATAATTCATTTTTTAAAAATTCAATTAAAACTGATCTTTTTAAAGTTGTGTATTTAAATTTCTCAGAATTAAATCTTGATAAGTCTAAATCACAAATCTTTTGATTGTCACTAGAATAAAAGTTTAATTTAGAAGGATTAAAAAAATCTTTATTATCTATATTAGATAATCCTATTTTATTTAAAATAGAAGTACTATTTGGTGATAATTGTATACCATAACCTTCTACAAGACTTAATATTTTTTCTTTTTCATAGACCATTACTTCAAAGTTAGAATTTCCTTTAA
>CACHBR010000021.1 GCA_902578115.1 uncultured Pelagibacteraceae bacterium
TATTTTTATTGATATTTTTATCTTTATTTTTATTAAATTGCCAAAGAAACAAAGTAGTAAATAGTCACGGTATAATGTATCTGGAAAATAGACAAGAATTGCTCAAAATAAATGAAAGTAATAAAAATGATGTAATAAATAGATTGGGTCGCCCTCACTCAACTTCAATTAGCAATGATGAAACTTGGATATACATCGAAAGAACAAAAACAAAAGGTAAAATATATACCTTGGGTAGAAACGTTTTAGTAAATAATAATGTTCTTGTGGTAAGTTTCAATGAATATGGAATTCTTAAAGAAAAAATTTTCTACGACAAGGAAAATATGAAAGATTATAAATTTAGTAAAGTAGAGACTGAAAATGATATAAGAAAAGGGAGTTTTGTTACTTCTTTTTTACAAAGTTTAAGACAAAAGATGAGAGCAAACGCACCAAAATAACTAATGAGAAATTACTGCTAACAAAAGGAGTGCAACTATATTAGTAATTTTAATCATTGGGTTAACCGCAGGCCCAGCGGTATCTTTATATGGATCTCCAACAGTATCTCCGGTTACAGCAGCCTTATGTGTTTCAGATCCTTTACCACCATAATTACCATCTTCTATATATTTTTTTGCATTATCCCAAGCTCCACCGCCTGCCGTCATTGAAATTGCTACAAATAAACCAGTTACAATTACACCAAGAAGCATCGCACCAACTGACGAAAGTGCTGCTTCTAATCCGCCAATTGAATAAATAACAAAATATAATACTATTGGTGATAAGACAGGTAAAAGAGACGGAACAATCATTTCTTTAATTGCCGCCTTTGTCAATAAGTCAACTAATTTTCCATAATCTGGTTTTCTTTTACCTTTCATAATTCCAGGTATTTTTTTAAATTGTCTTCTAACCTCAATAACAACTGCACCACCTGCTCTACCGACAGCTTGCATTCCCATCGATCCAAATAAATAAGGTAGCATTCCACCAACTAAAAGACCAATTACAACAAAAGGATTAGATAAGTCAAAACTAACATTTATACCTTCAAGCGGCGAACCAGAAACGTTAGAAAAAAATTTTATATCTTCAGTATATGCTGCGAATAAAACCAAAGCTCCAAGACCAGCAGAACCGATTGCGTAACCTTTTGTAACTGCTTTTGTAGTATTACCAACTGCATCTAAAGCATCGGTAGTTTTTCTAACGTTCTTTGGTAATTTTGACATTTCTGCAATACCTCCGGCATTGTCGGTTACTGGTCCGTATGCATCCAATGCAACAACCATGCCGGTCAAGGCCAACATTGCAGTAACAGCGATTGCTATACCAAATAAACCAGCAAATTCATTTGTTACAATAATACCTGCAACAATTATCAATGCAGGCAAAGCTGTGGCTTCCATGGAAACCGCAAGTCCTTGGATCACATTAGTTCCATGTCCTGTTGTTGACGATTTTGCTACGCTTCTAACTGGTCTATAGTTTGTTCCTGTATAATATTCGGTAACCCAAATAATTAATCCTGTTACTATTAAACCAACTACCCCACAATAGTACAAATCTAATCCACTAAATGTTTTGCTCCCTACTTTAAATAGTTCATCTAATCCAATAATTTTTGAAGTAATGGGATAAAGTAAAACTAATGATATGATTGCAGTGACTATAAACCCTTTATATAAAGCACCCATTATATTTTTGCTTTTTCCTAATTTTACAAAAAAAGTTCCTATAATTGAGGCAATTATACATCCGCCTCCTATAGCTAAAGGATAAATCATTAAATCCATATTGTTTTGAAAAAATATTGAAGCTAAAACCATAGTTGCAACGATTGTTACAGCATATGTTTCGAATAAATCAGCAGCCATCCCTGCGCAATCTCCAACATTATCACCAACATTGTCTGCAATAACTGCTGGATTTCTAGGGTCATCTTCAGGTATTCCTGCTTCTACCTTGCCAACTAAATCTGCACCAACGTCTGCACCTTTAGTAAATATTCCTCCACCAAGTCTGGCAAAAATAGAAATCAATGATGCGCCAAATCCTAAAGCGATTAAAGCGTTAATTAACTCTCTACTTTCAACATTAAAAGATAATAAAATCCAGTAGTAAACAGATATTGATAAGAGTGCTAATCCAGCGACTAGCAACCCAGTTATAGCGCCTGATTTAAAAGCCATTGTAAGGCCTTTTTGTAAACTAGATCGCGAAGCTTCGGCAGTTCTTACGTTTGCCTCTACTGAAATTAACATTCCAACATAACCGGCGACCGCAGATAATAAAGCGCCAATAAAGTAACCTAGTCCAACAAGTAAACTAAAAAAATAACTTATTATAACTAAAACGATTAATCCAACTACAGCAATAGTTTTGTATTGTCTGTTGAGATAAGCCTTTGCGCCAATTTGTATCGCTTCAGCTATTTCTTGCATCTTAGAATTACCTGGACTTGAAGATAAAATTTGCTTACTTAAAAAATAACTGTAAACAACAGCAAGAATACCAACTAAAATAATTAATGTTAAACTATCCAAAACGAATTCTCCCTAATTGATCTTTAAAAAACAGATAATTGCCAAAAAAATGGATAAAAGGCAAGAAATTAATTTTAAAGATTTCTTACATTTTTAGATACCTTATCTAAAATAGCATTTAAATACCTTTTATGAGCATTTTCCAAAAAGAAATCAGATATTTTTACGTATTCACTTACAATTACTTTAATTGGAGTTTTGTGGACAAATATGAGTTCAAAAGAAGCCGACATAATCATTATTTTTAATATCAGATCTGTTCTAGATTCATTAAATTCATTACTCAATATACTTTTCAATTTTTCTAAAATAAATTCTTCCCTTTCAATAGTTCCAGAAACAGTATCTTTAATAAATTTTTTATATCTGTGTTTTGGGTATTTTAAAGATGCATCCTTATTTACAAAATATGCATAAAGTTTTTGAATAACAATAATTCTAGGATTGTTACTTATTTCTGAAGATGACATTAAATTTTTCTTAAAACTTCTAAAATTGCTTTAGCAGCCTCCTGGCCATTGCTAAGTCTTTGCAAAGCTTGTTTTCTATTATAGGAAGTTATTAAGCCATTAGTAATAGGTTTCTTATTGTTAATGGATAAATTCATAATTCCATTGACTATTGCGCTACAAATCAAATCAAAATTTGCAGTTTTTCCTTTTATAATACATCCGATAGCAATAAAACCATCGTACTTGCTTATAAGCTTAGATATAACTTGTGGAATTTCAAATGATCCTGGAACTTTAATAATTTTAATTTCTTTAACCTTGTTTGATTTTAATTCCCTTATTGCTCCATGTAGTAATTTACTTGTAATGTCTTCATTATAAATTGACTGAACAATGCAAATTTTTTTTTCCATTATTTTATGATTTCCTGT
>CACHBR010000022.1 GCA_902578115.1 uncultured Pelagibacteraceae bacterium
TGCTTACTCTAATTTTGATAGAAAGGATGAGACATCTGAAAAATTTAAAAAAACATTTAGTGAATGGAATATAATTGACAAAATGTCTGATGAAGAAGTTGTTCTTAAAATTCAAAATGACAAAATCCATTTACTTATTGATATGCAAGGTCATTCAGCAAAAAATAGATTACCAATTTTTTTTTATAAAGCTGCACCCATTCAGATTACTTGGCTTGGTCAAGGAACATCTGGAATACCTGAAATTGATTATTTTATAAGTAGCGAAATACTAAATCCTAAAAGTGATGATAAATTCTATTCCGAAAAAGTTATTAGATTGCCAAAAATATCACAGTCTTTTAAGTTAGGAAAAATCGTATCAGTCAATGTGATGTGTTGGCTATATAAAAATAAAGAATGGTTTAAAGAGAAATGGAGAGTAAAAAAGGGTGGGGGACCTCTAGGTATAAATCTTGTTCATGATATCGATTTAATTTGTTATTTGTTAGGACCAGTTGATTATGTGCAAGCATCATCTTCAAATAAAATCAGAAAATATGATGTTGAAGACTCTGCAGTAGTAAATTTTGTTTTTAAATCAGGAGCATTAGGGACTTTGAGTGTTTCTGACACAATAGTATCACCTTGGAGTTATGAATTAACAGCAGGCGAAAATCCCGCTTATCCAATAACTAATCAATCTGCCTACTACATTGGAGGTACAAAAAGCTCGATACAATTTCCAAATTATAAAGAGTGGTACAACAAACAAGAGAGAAGTTGGTCGAGGCCAATATTTCATAAAGATGAAAGCACTAGAGAAAGTAGGTATACCCTTACAAACCAAATTAATCATTTATGTGATGTTGTGAATAAAAAAGCAAAACCTAAAATTACCGGAGAAGATGGATTAGTATCACTTAAAATTTTCGCAGCAATTATTAAAAGTGCAAAAACAGGTAAAAAAATCAAAATTAAATAAAATCTAAATTTATTTTTCCTAATGATCTAAAGTCGACTTTAAGTTTATCACCTTTATTAACTTTAAAAGGCTGAATAACCGAACCAGTCATAAACCAGTCACCTTTTTTAAAAGTCACTGGATCATCTTTAAACTCATCAATTATACATTTTATTGCTAGTTTAGGACCAGCACGCTTTTCTCCTTTAAAGAAAGGTTCTGTTACTTTTCCATTTAAATTGATTTCAACTTGAATTGAATCCAAGTCAATTTTATCGAGATTTTGTATTTTGTTACCAACAACTATTGCTCCAGCTCCACCATTATCTGCAATATTTAAATTCATCATTCCAACTGGATTTAAACCTTTTTTAGAATCCGAATGTACTCTTGTAGATACAAGTTCTAAAGCTATATAAGCCTCATAGTTTCCTGTTTTATTTTCAGCACCAGGTATCATTTTTGTATCCTCTAAAAATTTTAAACAAAATTCACATTCAAGAATACAATCAGGTACTTTACTGTATTCAATTTTCGATGGGTTCATCAAAACTGTTTCATCAATAATTTTTCCAATCATAGGACCTTCGACTTTTGCACCGTCTTGTAAATTCTTTGATACTAATCCAATTTTCCAACCAACTGTTTTTTTCTTTAGGACAGCGTGGAATTGTTTTTGAATTGCGTGGGAATCTTCTCTATTTTTTGGAAGTTCATCTGATTTAAGTTGAATTAAATCTCTTTTTATCCATGCATCTGCTAATTTTTCTGCTAATGTGCTCATAGCCTATAAGTAATCACATGAAGCTAAAATTTGAAAGTGGAAAATTTGCAACACCCTCTCTAGAGGACGTAAAAAAAGCTTTATTAACTGGTCTAAGGGAGAATTACGAACAAGTAAATATAGAGGTTGTTGACTGTCCAAACTTAAAAGACTGGGGTTGTCCATCCGAAGGAATTTCAGGAAATGAAAAAATAATAGATGTTGGAGGAGAACCTTATATGCACGATAAAAGATTTATCGGTACAGAATTTGATTATGAGGAAATTGCTAAGAACATTGGTTCAGAAAAATCATATGCTTTGGGTGCTGGCTCAGGAGCAATGTCTTGTTTACAGGGACATTGTGGTGAGCTGGTCATTAATGAAAATTTTATTACCTCAGAGTCAAAATCTGTAATCGCTAGAGTTGGAAAAAATAAAGAGTGTATAGTTACTAAATACACTGCAAAAAAGCATGGAGGTTTATCAAATATTTATTACTCGGATGGAAAAAAAGGAAAGGTAATTCAAATAAAAATTAAAAAAAGAACTGGTAAGCAAGGGTCTTTATCTCAAGCAATGAGACATTCTTTACAAACCTATCTCCCAGTAAAGGGAAGCAGCCATGTAGCGTTAGCAGGCGTCATTAGAATTCTTAATGGAAAAATAAAATCACACGTTCAGCCAGATTATGATGATATTAAAATAGATTATTATGATCCAGATCAAATGAAATGTGTAAAAGATTTTTTACAATTCTATGAACCTGTGGGACCAGAGCTACAATGTTATTCAGTTCTTTGGACAGGAGACCCTACTGGTGGAAATTTAAATCTTAGAGAGTCAGGTGAACATACCCATTTTCATTCTTACAAACATTTAAAAGATGCCGGACATTATCATTTTGATGTTACACCAGAAGAAATTAACTATATTGGATATTTTAATATTCCAAAAGAAGTGTATAGAGTTAACAATATTTATAAGGAATTGGGCTAAAAACTTTAAAATTTCAAATTAAATTGACTAAAAATATTAAAACTGACCCAGATAAAAAGGATCTTGAGCAAATATTCACTTCAATTAAATCTGGTAAATTTCAAGAGGTAGAAAAAGAAATAGAAAAAAAATTAAATATTTTTCCAGAATCATCGGTCCTATATAATATTTATGGTGCGTCTTTAGCAGGTCAAAATCAGTTTTCAATAGCCATAGAAAAATATAAAAAATCTATTTCCCTAAACCCAAATTATGCTGAAGCATACAATAATTTAGGTACCTGTTTTGAAAAATTGAAAAATTACGAAGAGTCTATAAAAAGTTTTGAAAAAGCTATTCTTCTTAAAAAAAAATTTCCTGAAGCTATAAAAAACTTATCTGTTATTTGTAATAATTATGGAAATATACTAAGTAAGTTGGGAGAATTTGATGAAGCACATCAAA
>CACHBR010000023.1 GCA_902578115.1 uncultured Pelagibacteraceae bacterium
GTGGGGGAAGAATTGAGAAATAAAAATTGGAAAACTATTGGAACTGTTTTGGGTGAAACAAATATAAACACTTACCTGTTTATGCTTCAAAGTTTTAAAGCAAAAAAAAATGATATGGTAACGACTCAAACAAGCATACCTGATGGAAATGGAAAAATTATAAAAGTAAATGTTTGGGGAAAAATTGCTAGTATCAACTGTTCTAATGAATGGTTTCCTCGTCAAGCAGCGCAGGAAATGGCTTTTCAAAATATAAATGTAGAGGACACTCCTCTCCCGACAAGTAGAGATGAACTTATTTGTAAAGTGAATATACTTGGTTATACAAGACAAGATAATGATGAACCAAAACTACTTCCACTAGTATATCCTGTAAAACCAGCAAACGCTGTTAGTTATCCGGATAGTATTGATGTAGAAAAACTTTTAGTTTCAGATTTAAATTCAAAACATCCAATTCATATCGGTACATTATTAGCAAGAGATAACGTAAATATCAAAATCGATGCTGATAGTCTTGTGTCTAGACATGTTTTAGTAACTGGTATGTCAGGTTCTGGTAAGACTGTAATGGTGAGAAGGATTATATCAGAGCTGATGCGGTTACATTTTCCAATGCTGGTTTATGATATACATGGAGATTATTTAGGTTTTGTAAAAAAGCAGAAACTTTTTCCAAATAATAAAATTAAATTATTTTATCCTAGCTTATCAATAAAAGCAGAGGATAAGGAAATAATTTACACCTTAATCAATAAATTAGGAAAACCATTAACCGAGCCACAAAACGATTATCTAAATACGCTTTTGAACAAAGTAAAATTTGATGAAAGTAGTATAATCAAATTTTTAAATAGTCTTATCTCTTTTTCTAAAGGTCTTCTTGACTCAAAAAATTCGAAGTCTAAGGGTTCGCAGTCAATGCCACATATAAAACCTGCAACGATGTTTGTTGTTAATAGAAGCTTAAATCAGGTTGTTAAAAAACTTGTAAATATGGAAAATACCAATGCTAGACACAGGCAGAGAATGTCTAAATACTATGACTTTGAAAAATTACCTGATGCCAGCACGGAACCAGAAAAAATTATTTCAAAAGGCCAATTGAGTATATTATATTTGAGAGGATACGAAACTCTCCCTGCAAGTGCTATTGTTTCAATTCTTTCAGAAACCCTATTTAAACACCGTCAAGAAGTTGATCAAACAATTCCACCTTTTTTAAGTATATTAGAAGAGGGACATACGCTTATACCGTCTAGGTCAGAGAATAAAGATAATTTACCTACAGTAGACACATTTAGAAAATTTGCAGCAGAGGGGCGTAAATTTTCATGTGGAATAATGATTGTCAGTCAAAGACCGTCTAGACTTGACGAAACTATTGCCTCACAATGTAATAGTCATTTTAGTTTTAGAAAAAAAAATCAAAAAGACCAAAGATTTGTGAGAGAAACTTCTGAACATTACGACTCTGAAGATGTTAATCAATTACCATCTTTGGCAAATGGTCAGGGTATTATCGGAGGTCAGGTTGTTAATTTTCCTTTAGCTGTTCAAGTTAAATTTGATGATAATTTATTGAATGATGAAATTGGTGACGAAGATTTTATATCAGCTGTTGAAAATTGGGATGATAAGGAATCTGTAAAGTTAAGGAAGAAATTTGCTAAAGATTTTTCAAAGATATCAAAATCTGCACAAAAAAATTTAAATTGATGTATTTAGAAATTCCAGTTTTATTAATTAAAATCTCTGCAAACCTAGTTCTTTTTTGGACTATTTATTTGGTTTGGATAACTGGAGTCACGCCTAGCTATGTTGCCCCAGCCTTTTTTTTCTTCAATTTGTCTGGTCTGTTATTTGTATCAGCCGGGTTCAATGAAGATATTACTGCATTAATTAAGGATGGGGCTTTTATCGTGTTTGTATCCTATGTTTTGATGATTAGTTTTGTAATAGATCAAATTCTAATAAATAAAAATATAGAAAATAAAAATAATGGCAAAAGATAATAAAAATTGTCCGGTCTGCTTTGGAAAAGGTAAAGTAAAAACTGTAAAAACTGTAGCCCATATTGGAAATTATTATTTAGGCAAAGAGGAATATAATGAACCGTGTTATTACTGCGATCTTCAAGAATTTGCAAAAGATGACGATAGTGATTCAACTAAAACATTGCATTGATGATAAATACTTTAAAATTTTATGCAGGTGATCTATGGGGGTTTTTAAAGGCCTACTTCTGCGTTAAGCTTAAGATTTGGAAATAAAAAATGTTTGAAAAAAAAATATTAACTTTTCTTCCTTATATATCTAGCACTTTACATTCGTCCTATACTAAGTCCTACGAATTGGTTGAGGGGCTTAAAACTATTCCTCAGAAATGGATCGAAGATCTTAAACATGTGGAACATAACGAATTATTGTCCTCTTCGATTGGTCCCCTGGCACTATTCTTTTGTTGGAAAAGAAAACATAAAGAAGAGTTTGCAGAACTTACCTCAGGAATACTGGCTTCCAGCGCTGTACATGGTGATCCTGTTGGAACAGTTACTGGAATTGTGGTTTTGGCCTATCGATATAACAAAAGTAAAAATAGAAATGATTTGAGAAATTTAAAATGGGGCATAATTAAAGGTGGTGCAAGCGTTGGAGTATTTGCCATCACTATAAAAGCCATGGGAGTTTCTTTAATATCTTTCCTAGTTGGAATTTGTATAGCAAGTACTATTAGAAAAACAGTCGGTATATTGAGGCTATTTGAGTATGCAAAATTTTTAAAAAACTTAAAAGCTAAATTTCCAACTTTAAAAAAACAGATGACCAGAAGAGACTTTCTGAGCTTAAATTTATTTTTTTATAAAAATGCTTGAAACAATTTTAATTATCGAAGTTGTAGCCTTTGGTATTTATATTGCTAATCAATTATGAAATCGTTATAGATTGTTATA